>NZ_CP107757.1:5854570-6206094 GCF_041431095.1 Streptomyces sp. NBC_00597 | reverse complement strand
TGCGCGCCAAGCTCCACGAGGTACGCCGCAACCTGGCGTCCCGGCCCGCCTACGACGGCGCGGACATGGGCTACCAGGCGGAGCAGCTGCTCCGCAATGCCCAGATCCAGGCCGACCAGATGCGCTCGGACGCCGAGCGCGAACTGCGCGACGCCCGGGCACAGACCCAGCGCATCCTCCAGGAGCACGCCGAACACCAGGCGCGCCTCCAGGCCGAGCTGCACGCCGAGGCCGTCAACCGCCGCCAGCGGCTGGACCAGGAGCTCAACGAGCGCCGCCAGACCGTCGAGGCGCACGTCAACGAGAACGTCGCCTGGGCCGAGCAGCTGCGTGCCCGTACCGAGTCCCAGGCCCGCCGGCTCATGGACGAGTCCCGCGCCGAAGCCGAGCAGGCCCTGAACGCCGCCCGCGGCGAGGCCGCGCGCGTCGCCGAGGAGACCCGGCGCCGGCTGGCCGCCGATGCCGAGGCGGCCCGTACGGAGACCGAGGCGACCCTGCTGCGCGCCCGCAAGGAGGCCGAGCGGCTGCTGACCGCCGCCTCTGCGCAGGCCCAGGAGGCCACCGAGCACGCCGAGCGGCTGCGTACGAGCACCACCGCCGAAGCCGAGCAGACCCGGCAGCAGACCCTCGACCTCGGCCGGGTGGCCGAGCAGCGGGTCCAGGAGGCCGACGGCGCCCTGCGCACCGCGCGCTCCGAGGCCGAGAAGCTCCTCGCGGACGCCAAGGAGAGCGCCGCCCGGCAGCTCGCGTCGGCGGAGTCCGTCAACGAGCAGCGCACCCGCACCGCCAAGGAGCAGGTGGCCCGGCTGGTCGGCGAGGCCACGAAGGAGGCCGAGGTCCTCAAGGCCGAGGCCGAGCAGACCCTCGCCGACGCCCGCGCCGGCGTCGAGCGGCTGCGTGCGGAGGCTGCGGAGCAGGCCCGCGCGGCGGCGGCCGAGGACACGGCCGCGCAGCTGGCGAAGGCCGCCCGCACGGCGGAGGACGTACTGAACAAGGCCTCGGAGGACGCACGGGCCACCACCCGTGCCGCGTCCGAGGAGGCCGAGCGGATCCGGCGCGAGGCCGAGTCCGAGTCGGAGCGGCTGCGCGCCCAGGCGGCGGCCAGGGCCGATGAGCTCAAGGGCGCGGCGAAGGACGACACCGAGGAGTACCGGGCCCGGACCGTCGAGCTCCAGGAGGAGGCCCGGCGGCTGCGCGGTGAGGCCGAGCAGCTGCGCGCCGAGGCCGTCGCCGAGGGCGAGCGGATCCGCGGCGAGGCACGCCGCGAGGCGGTCCAGCAGATCGAGGAGGCGGCCCGGACCGCCGAGGAACTGCTCGGCAAGGCCAAGTCGGACGCGGACGAGCTGCGCGGCGGGGCGAGCGCCGAGAGCGAGCGGGTCCGCGCCGAAGCCGTCGAGCGGGCCACCACGCTGCGCAAGCAGGCCGAGGAGACGCTGGAGCGTACCCGCGCCGAGGCGGAGCGGCTGCGCGCCGAGGCCGAGGAGCAGGCGGAGTCCGTACGGGCCGAGGCCGACGCTGCGGCCCGTGCGCGGCGCGAGGAGATCGAGCAGGCCCTCGCGGCGAAGCGGGCGGCGGCGGACGAGGAGCTCGTCCGCCTGCACACGGAGGCCGAGAGCCGGCTGGGCACGGCCGAGCAGACGCTGCGCGATGCCCGCGGGGCGGCGGAGAACATCCGCCGGGAGACCAGCGAGGAGGCCGACCGGCTGCGTGCCGAGTCGGCGGAGCGGATCCGCAGCCTCCAGTCGCAGTCGGAGGCGGAGGCCGACCAGCTGCGCACGGACGCGGCGCAGGACGCCGGTCGGGTGCGTGCGGAGGCCGAGCAGGTCGCCGTACGGCTGCGCAGCGAGGCGGAGTCCGAGGCGGAGCGGGTGCGTTCCGAGGCGCAGGAGACCGCGGACCGGCTGCGCGCGGAGGCGAAGTCCGCCGCCGAGCGGGTCGCCGCGGAGGCCGCCGAGGCGCTGGCCGCCGCGCAGGAGGAGGCCGCCCGGCGCCGCCGGGAGGCCGAGGAGACCCTCGCGTCGGCCCGGACGGACGCGGACAGCGAGCGGGCCCAGGCCCGCGAGCAGAGCGAAGAACTGCTGGCCGCGGCCCGCAGGCGCTCCGAAGAGGCGCAGGCCGAGGCGTCCCGCCTGACCGAAGAGGCGGAGCGGCGCGCCGCGGAGCTGGTGACGGCCGCCGAGACCACCGCCCAGCAGGTACGGGACTCCGTGGCCGGTCTGCACGAGCAGGCCGAGGAGGAGATCACCGGGCTGCGCAGCGCCGCCGAACACGCGGCGGAGCGTACGAAGACGGAGGCCGAGGAGGAGGCTTCGCGGGTCCGCGCGGACGCCCACTCCGAGCGCGAGCGGGCCACCGAGGACGCCAACCGGATCCGCGGCGAGGCGCGGGCCGAGACGGACGCGGCGAAGGCGCTGGCGGAGCGCACGGTCGGCGACGCGATCGCCGAGGCCGAGCAGCTGCGCGGCGACACCGCCGAGTACGCGCAGCGGGTGCGTACGGAGGCGACGGACGCGCTGGCCTCGGCCGAGCGGGACGCGGCGCGCACCCGGGCCGACGCCCGTGACGACGCGAACCGGATCCGCGGCGAGGCGGCGGAGTCCCTGAAGTCCTCGCGCGCCGAGGGCGGCCGGATCGTCGCGGAGGCGACGGCGGAGGCCGAGCGGATCACCGAGGAGACCCGGGCGGCGAACGCGGCGACCGTCGGCGAGGCCACCGCGCAGGCGGAGCGGCTCACCGCCGAGGCGGCCGAGGCCGCGGACGCCACCCGTACCGAGGCGGCGGGCACGCTGGACGAGGCCCGCGTGGAGGCGGGCCGGCTGCGCACGGAGGCCGCGGAGCAGGCCGACCGGCTCGTCACCGAGGCCGTGTCCGAGGCGGAGCGGCTCACCGAGGAGACGCGCGCCGCGAACGAGAGCGCGGTCGGCGAGGCGACGGAGAAAGCCGAGCGGCTCACCCGGCAGGCCACCGACATGCTGGCGGCTGCGGAGCGGGACGCGACCCGCATCCTGGTCGACGCCCGCAACGAGGGCGACCGGCTGGTCGACGAGACGCGTGCGGCGAACGAGGTCACGGTCGGCGAGGCCGCGGAGGAAGCCGAGCGGCTGCGCCGGGAGGCGGCGCAGGCCCTGGAGGACGCCCGTGCCGAGGGCGGCCGGATCATCGGCGAGGCCACCGCGGAGGCGGACCGGGTCACGGTCGCGGCGAACGAGACGCTGGCCAGCGCGGAGCGGGAGTCGGAGCAGACGCTCGACGAGGCGCGCGCGGAGGCGGGCCGGCTGCGCAGCGAGGCCGCGGAGCAGGCGGACCGGCTCATCACGGAGGCGGCGTCCGAGGCGGACAAGCTCACCGAGCAGACCCGCAAGGACAACGAGCGCACGGTCGGCGAGGCCCAGGCCGAGGCCGAGCGGCTGCGCGCGGAGGCCTCGGAGGCCCTGGCGTCGGCGCAGGAGCACGCGACGCGCACCCGCTCGGAGGCCGAGCGGGTCAAGGCCGAGGCGGCGACCGCGGCGGAGCGCACCCGTACGGAGGCCCGCGAGGAGTCCGAGCGGCTGCTGGACGAGGCCCGCGAGGAGGCCAACAAGCGGCGCAGCGAGGCCGCGGAGCAGGTCGACCGGCTCATCACCGAGACCGCGGCGGAGGCGGACAAGCTCTCCGCCGACGCGCAGGCGCAGGCCCTGGCCGCCACGACGGCGGCCGAGGAGCAGGCCGACGCGATGGTCGACGCGGCCCGCAAGGAGGCGGCGCGCATCTCCTCGGAGGCGACCGTCGAGGGCAACTCCCTGGTGGAGAAGGCCCGTACGGACGCGGACGAGCTGCTGGTCGGCGCGCGCAGGGACGCCGCTGCCATAAGGGAGCGGGCGGAGGAGCTGCGCTCGCGCGTCGAGGGCGAGGTCGAGGAGCTGCACGAGCGGGCCCGCCGCGAGTCCGCCGAGCAGATGAAGTCGGCCGGCGAGCGCGTGGACAAGCTGGTGCGGGCGGCGACCGAGCAGAGCGTCGAGGCCGAGGCGAAGGCCAAGGCGCTGGTGTCGGACGCGAGCAGCGAGGCGAGCAAGGTCCGCATCGCGGCGGTGCGCAAGGCGGAGGCGCTGCTCAAGGAGGCCGAGCAGAAGAAGGCCGAGGTGACCCGGGAGGCCGACAAGGCCCTCGCGGAGGCGAAGGCGGAGGCCGAACGGCTGGTCGACGAGGGGCGGCGTGAGCTGGAGGTCCTGGTGCGCAGGCGCGAGGACATTCAGGCGGAGATCTCCCGTGTCCAGGACGTTCTTGAGGCGTTGGAATCATTCGAGGCGCCTTCGGGCGGAAAGCCGGCGGTCGGCGGTCAGGGCGCGGGGGGCGTGAAGGCGGGGGCTACAGCCGGTTCCACTCGTTCGGGTGGCAAGGCGTCGGAGGGCTAGCAATCGCTCAGGATGTGTGTTCCTGATGAAGATTCAGCCGAACGAGTGACAAGCATTCTGTCGTCTTGCCACTCAAAAGGGGTGTCATTGTCCAGATCAAACGTGGATTGACTCGATGACACGCCGCTTCGGCGCCTAGGATTCCCCTAACACCTCACGTAGCACCTCATCGGTCTCATTCGACAGGAACCCCATGAGCGACACTTCCTCCCCCTTCGGCTTCGAGCTCGTGCGGCGTGGTTACGACCGCGGTCAGGTGGACGACCGCATTACCAAGCTGGTCTCCGACCGCGACAGCGCCCTTGGACGTATCAACTCTCTGGAAAAGCGGATCGAGGAGCTGCACCTCGAAACGCAGAACGCCCAGGCCCAGGTGAGCGACGCCGAGCCGTCGTACGCCGGCCTCGGCGCCCGGGTCGAGAAGATCCTGCGCCTGGCCGAGGAGGAGGCGAAGGACCTGCGCGAGGAGGCCCGTCGCGCGGCCGAGCAGCACCGTGAGCTCGCCGAGTCGGCTGCCCAGCAGGTGCGCAACGACGCCGAGTCGTTCGCCGCCGACCGCAAGTCGAAGGCGGAGGACGAGGGCGTCCGCATCGTCGAGAAGGCCAAGGGCGACGCCTCCACCCTGCGCGCCGAGGCCCAGAAGGACGCCGCCTCCAAGCGCGAGGAGGCCGACGCCCTGTTCGAGGAGACGCGCGCCAAGGCCGCCCAGGCCGCCGCCGACTTCGAGACCAACCTGGCCAAGCGCCGCGAGCAGTCCGAGCGCGACCTGGCCTCGCGTCAGGCCAAGGCCGAGAAGCGCCTCGCGGAGATCGAGCACCGCGCCGAGCAGCTGCGCCTGGAGGCCGAGAAGCTGCGTACGGACGCCGAGCGCCGCGCCCGCCAGACCGTCGAGACCGCGCAGCGCCAGGCCGAGGACATCGTCGCCGACGCCAACGCGAAGGCGGACCGCATCCGCAGCGAGTCCGAGCGCGAGCTGGCGGCGCTCACCAACCGCCGCGACTCGATCAACGCCCAGCTCACCAACGTCCGCGAGATGCTGGCGACGCTGACCGGCGCGGCCGTCGCGGCGGCCAACCCGATCGTCGACGACGAGCCGGTCACCCGTGGCGTTCCCGCGCAGCAGAGCCGCTAGTACGCACGGCAGTTCACCGGTTGGTCGACCGGTCGGACGGCCCGTGTCTACCGGCTGGTGGACGAACGTCCTGCCCGAGGGCCCTGTGTCACCCTTTTGAGGTGGCGTGGGGCCCTTGGGCGTTCTAGCGTGAGCGGCATGATCGAGCTTGAGGGCCTTACGAAACGATTCGGCGCGAAGACCGCCGTGGACCACCTCAGCTTCCAGGTCAGACCGGGGGTGGTGACCGGCTTCCTCGGCCCCAACGGGGCAGGGAAGTCCACGACCATGCGCATGATGCTCGACCTCGACAACCCGACCAGCGGTACGGTCCGGATCGACGGCAAGCACTACCGGGACCTGCCGGAACCGCTGAAGCACATCGGGGCGCTGCTGGACGCCAAAGCCATGAACGGCGGCCGCAGCGCGTACAACAACCTTCTCTGCCTCGCCCAGTCGAACCGGATCCCGGTGAGCCGGGTCGCGGAGGTATTGGATCTCGTCGGGCTGACGCCCGTGGCGAAGAAGAAGTCGAAAGGATTTTCGCTGGGCATGGGCCAGCGGCTGGGAATCGCCTCTGCGCTGCTGGGCGACCCGGAGATCCTCATGTTCGACGAGCCCGTCAATGGTCTGGACCCGGAGGGAATTCTCTGGATCAGGAATCTCATGAAGGGGCTGGCGTCGGAGGGGAGGACGATCTTCGTCTCGTCCCATCTGATGAGCGAAATGGCGCTGACCGCAGACCATTTGATCGTCATCGGCCAGGGAAAGCTGTTGGCCGATATGTCGATGGCTGATTTTATTCACAAGAACTCGCGCAGTTACGTCCGGCTGCGCTCGCCGCAGCAGGAGCGGCTCAAGGACGTCCTGCACGAGGCCGGGATCGACGCCATCAGCGTCCCCGCCACCGGCGCGCTGGAGATCGACGGGGTGGCCGCGGAACAGCTCGGCGAGCTGGCCGCCCAGCACCAGATCGTGCTGCACGAACTCAGCCCGCAACGGGCTTCACTGGAGGAAGCGTTCATGCGCATGACGGCGGACTCCGTCGAGTACCACGCCCACGCACCCGGCGCCCCGGGCATCCCCCCGGGCCCCGGCCCGGCCGACGCACCCGCGTGGGGCGCCGGTTACGAGGCGACGCGCAAGGGCGGGCAGTGACCATGTACTCCTTCCCCGCCGTCCTCCGGTCCGAGTGGACCAAGATCCGCACCGTCGCCTCCACCATCTGGACCCTGGTCGCCGCACTGGTGGTCACGGTCGGCGTCAGCGCCGGCCTGTGCGCGGTCTTCAACGCCACCTTCAACGACATGCCGAAGGAGCAGCAGGTCACCTTCGACCCGACCCTGGCCAGCTTCGCCGGCATGACCCTCGGCCAGCTCGCCATGATCGTCTTCGGTGTGCTGGTGGTCGGCACCGAGTACAGCTCGGGCATGATCCGCACCTCGCTGGCCGCCGTACCGCGCCGTGCGAGCTTCCTCGCCGGCAAGCTCATCGTGGCCACCGGTCTCGCGCTGGCCGTGGGCCTCGTCACCAGCTTCCTGTCCTTCTTCCTGGGACAGGCCATCCTGGGCGACCGCAGCATCGGCATCGACGCGCCGAACGTCCTGCGCGCCGTGATCGGCGCCGGCCTCTACATGGCCATGATCGCGCTGTTCTCGATGGGCGTGGCCACCATCCTGCGCAGCTCGATGCTGTCGCTCGGCATCCTGATGCCGTTCTTCTTCCTGGTCTCGACGATCCTCGGGGCGGTCAGCGCCACCCGGAAGGTCGCCCAGTACTTCCCGGACCAGGCGGGCTCCAAGATCATGCAGGTGGTTCCCGGTGCGATGGACAGCAGTGAAGCCCCCTACAGCCCGTGGGGCGGCTTCGGGATCATGGCGCTGTGGGTCCTGGCCTCGGTACTCGGGGGCTACCTGGTGCTGAAGAAGCGCGACGCCTGACGGACGCGGGTACGCGGGACGTCCCCCTGGGACGGACGTCCCGCGTACTACGGGTCATCCCCGGGTCGGATTCAGGGACAGCTCAGGGATCCGGTGCGGGGTGGAACCGTAGGCGACTCGATATCCTCTTAACCCTTACGCGGACGAAAGCCGTCCGGTCCTGGCAAGGGGCAGAGCAATGATCGAGGCAGTCGGCCTGACCAAGCGCTACGGCGCCAAGACCGCCGTCGACCAGCTGTCCTTCCAGGTCAGGCCCGGTCACGTGACGGGATTCCTGGGGCCCAACGGCTCCGGGAAGTCCACCACCATGCGCATGATCCTCGGCCTGGACCGGCCCACGGCCGGCACCGTGACCATCAACGGCATGCCCTTCCGTCAGCTGCCCAACGCCCAGCGGCACGTCGGGGCCCTGCTCGACGCCAAGGCCGTGCACGGCGGCCGCCGGGCCCGCAGGCACCTGCTGTCCCTCGCCCAGCTCTCCGGCATCCCCGAGAAGCGGGTGGACGAGGTGCTGGCCGTCGTCGGCCTCCAGGACGTCGCCAAGCAGCGCACGAAGGGCTTCTCGCTCGGCATGGGCCAGCGGCTCGGCATCGCCGCCGCGCTCCTCGGCGACCCCCAGGTGCTCCTCTTCGACGAGCCGGTCAACGGGCTCGACCCCGAGGGCATCCTCTGGGTCCGCACCCTCATGCGCCGCCTCGCCGCCGAAGGCCGCACCGTGTTCGTCTCCTCACACCTGATGAGCGAGATGGCGCTGACCGCCGACCACCTCGTCGTGATCGGCCGCGGGCGGCTGCTGGCCGACATGGGCACCCAGGAATTCATCGCGCACAACTCGGCCGGATTCGCGCGGGTGCGCGCGGCCGACAATGATCACGATGGCCGGGATGCACTGGGTGCGGCCCTGATCGGGGCGGGCGGCCGGGTGCTCCAGGAGCCCGACGGCGCACTGCGCGTGACCGGCCTGGAGCTGCCCCGGATCTCCGACCTCGCGCACGGGGCCGGCGTACGGCTGTGGGAGCTGTCCCCGCACCGGGCCTCGTTGGAGGAGGCCTACATGCGGATGACCCAGCCGTCCGTGGAGTTCGGCTCCACCGACGACCCGCGCAACGAGCTGTGGGAGCCCGAGCCGCTGAGCCTGCCCGCCTGGGAGGACGAGCTCCCCGCGCCGCAGGTGCCGCAGAACGGATTCTTCGCTCCCCCTCCGCCCGGAGCGGGCGGGCAGCCCTTCCTGATGCCCGCCAGCCCCGGTGAGCTCGCCGGCACCGCCCAGAACACCCCGACGGACCCCCGCAAGGACACCCGATGACCGGCCCCACGAGCACCGCGGAGCAGCCGAAGGGCTACACCTCGCCCCTGCCGACGCCCCGCCCGCACCTCGGGCACGCCGTGGCCTCGGAGTGGACGAAGATGATCTCGGTGCGGTCCACCGTGTGGACGCTCGGCTCGATGGTGCTGCTCGTCGTCGGCATCGGGGTGCTGGCCGTCGCCGAGACCCGGACCACGGACTACCAGGAGGTGCCGCTCACGGCGCCCGCGTTGTTCGGGCTGCTGGTGGGGCAGATCTCCGTGATGGTGCTCGGCGTCCTGACGATCACCTCCGAGTACGGCACGGGCATGATCCGTACGACGTTCACCGCCGCCCCCGACCGGGCGCGGGTGCTGACCGCGAAGTACCTCGTCTTCGCCACCGTCGCCTTCCTGTCCGTCGCCGGCTCGGTGGTGGTGGTGGGGCTGTCCTCCGCGATCCTGCGGGGCGGCACGGCCTCCGGACGGCACGGCGGCGGCGAATGGGCCCACGCGATGGCCGGCTGCTTCTACGTCACCATGCTCGGGGTGCTCTCCCTCGCCGTCGGGGCGATGCTGCGGCACTCCGCCGGGGCGATCGCCGTGATGCTGGGCCTGGTCACGCTGCCGCCGGTGATAGGGGGGATGCTCAGCATGTGGGAGACCATGGCCCCGCTCGGCAGCACCATCCTGCGGTACAACGCCCCGGTCGCCCTCATGCAACTGTTCGGCCTGCCGAACGCCGACACCGGGAACGTGCCCGGCAACCCGGCCCATCTGCTGCTGATCCTGCTGGTGACGGGCGCCTCGGTGGCGGGCTCGTACGTGGTGGTCGGCCGCCGCGACGTCTGATCCGCCGCTCCGCGAGACCTAGTACTTGGGGGCGTTCCTGGACCGCTGCACCCGTGAGGTGCGGCGGTCCTTCGCGTTCCAGCAGGCCTTGTGCCAGTGCCGGCGGTCGTCCACGCCGCCGTACTCCGGCCAGGCCACCAGGTGCGGGGTGCCCGAGGGGATCTCCTGGTCACAGCCCGGGCAGCGGTAGCGCTTGCCCACCGCGCTCGCGCCCGCGACGTGCCGGACCTTCCACTCCTCGCCCTGGTACTCCTCGGTCCGTTCCAGACCGAACCGGTCCAGGCCTCCCGAACCGGACCCCGAACCAGATCCCGAACCGGCTTCCGGGCGGTCGGCTGGATTCCCGCCGCCCCTGGGGCGGTTGTGGCGCGGTGACACGTATACCTCACGGATGGGCGGACGGCAGTGACTTTCTCCCAAGACTACGCGCAGCGAGGCCGGGTACCCGCAGGGTGGCTGACAGAGGCCGGCTGACGGAGCCGACGCCGCTGCCATGGCGTCGACTGGCCTGACTATCCCAATAACTTTCCTGTCAGGCCGTGCCTTTGGCACGTGTCAGACGTTGTTGCCAAAAGAGGAAACCGGTCCACCTGGGGGAGGCCGCGTCAGCCACGAGGAGGGTAAAGGCGATGCGCGTAGGAGCGTTTGTACTGGCGGCCCAGTTCCCGGGCCAGGGGCAGGGGGAGGCGCTGCACCGGGCGGTGCGGACGGCGGAGGTGGCCGAGGAGGCCGGGCTGGACTCGGTCTGGCTCGCAGAGCACCATTTCGTCCCGTACGGGGTCTGCCCGTCGGCGGTGACCCTGGCGGCCCTGCTGCTGGGGCGGACCCGGCGGCTGCGGGTGGGCACGGCGGTGAGCGTGCTGCCGAGCACGCATCCGGTGGCCCTCGGGGAGCAGGCGGCACTGTTGCACCTGACCTCGGGCGGCCGGTTCACCCTGGGGGTGGGCCGGGGCGGGCCCTGGGTGGACCTGGAAGTGTTCGGCGGAGGCCTGGGCGCCTACGAGAAGGAATTCCCGCAGGACCTCGACCTGCTGCGGCGCTGGCTGACCGAGCCGCGGGTAGCGGCCGCCGGCGAGCGGTACGGGTTCCGCGAGGTGGCCGTCGTACCCCGCCCGTCGGAGGCGCTGGACGGGGACGGATCAGGGCCGGAAGTGATCGTCGCCTGCACCTCCCCCGCGTCGGTGCTGCTGGCCGCCGAGCGGGGGCTGCCGATGCTGCTGGGCATGCACTGCGGGGACGAGGAGAAGGCGGCGATGGTCGCGCTGTACCGGCGTACGGCCGCGGCCGCGGGCCACTGCCCGGACGCCCCGCACGTTTCGGCGGGCGTGTGCCAGCTGGCGGACCGCACGGTGGACGCCCGGGAGGCCTTGTTGAAGGCGATGCCGGGCTGGCTGAAGCAGGGGCTGGACGCACACGTGACCGTGGACGGCCGGGCACGCGCGATGCGGGACCCCGTCGCCTACACGGAGCTGCTCTGCGATCTGCACCCCGTGGGCACCCCGCGGCTCGCGGCGGACCGGCTGGCGGCCACGGCGGAGCGGACGGGCATCACGCGGTTCGCCCTGATGTCCGAGGGGTCCGGCGATCTCGCCTCGACGGAGGAGAACGTACGGCGCCTCGGCGACGAGGTCCTGCCCCGCCTCGGCTGAGGCTGCCGCTCCGGTATCAGTGGTACCTCCCGCGATACGGAGCGGCAGCGGAGTACGGTCGAGCGGATGGTGCGGTTCTTGCGGATCGTGCGGGCCGTGCATGTCGTGCGGGTCGAACGCGGTCGTGCGGGTGGTGCGGGGCGTACGGTCAGCAGTCCCGGAGCTCGGGCGACTGGTTGAGCAGCTGGCCACGGATCGAAGTGAACTTGGCGAGCCGGTCGTCCGAGGAAGGATCCAGCGGGAACACGGCCACACGGTGGCAGTTCTGGAACGCCAGGCGCACCCCGAAGTGCCGCTGCAGCGCACCACGTATCGCGTCACTCGCGAGGGCACGCAGAAGCTGGCCACGCGCCTGCTCGTCGGGCGGCGGCGTTTGGTTGTCGGCGAACTCTCCGCCGTCCACCTTCAGCTGGGCCACCAGCGAGCTGATCATCTCCCACGCGAAGGGCAGGGAGGTCCGGACGCAGTCGACGAAAGCGGCTTCGTCGACCTCGCCTCGCTCGGCCTGTTCGAGTAGGGCCGGTGAGACGTCGAGCGACATGGGTTCTCCTCTCGCGACCCCGGCCGTTTGGGTTGCCGGAGTCTTACGGGCAGGGAAGGAGACCGCGACGCAGAGTGCACGCTCCGCAACCTCCCGCTCACCACGGTAGGCGCCCCGTGGGTGCCGCACCAGGAGAATGCGCATACAACGCGCCATCCGCGAACGGGGCTTTCGGGGGCGAATCGCGTGGAGGCCTTCTCGTCGAGTAGCGTTGCCGACCATGCGTCTCGTCATTGCCCGCTGCTCCGTCGACTACGCGGGCCGGCTCACCGCCCATCTGCCCTCGGCACCCCGTCTGATCCTCGTGAAGGCCGACGGCAGTGTCTCGATCCACGCGGACGACCGGGCGTACAAACCGCTCAACTGGATGTCGCCCCCGTGCACCCTCAAAGAGGGGAGCGGCGATGAGGCCGGCGTCTGGACGGTCGTCAACAAGGCGGGCGAGAAACTCATCATCACCATGGAGGAAGTCCTCCACGACTCCTCCCACGAGCTGGGGATCGACCCGGGCCTGATCAAGGACGGCGTCGAGGCACACCTGCAGGAACTGCTGGCCGACCGGATCGACACCCTGGGCGAGGGCTACACGCTGATCCGGCGCGAGTACATGACGGCGATCGGGCCGGTGGACATCCTGTGCAGGGACGCCTCCGGCGGGACGGTGGCCGTGGAGATCAAGCGGCGCGGCGAGATCGACGGCGTCGAGCAGCTGACCCGCTACCTGGAGCTCCTGAACCGCGACCCGCACCTCGCACCGGTGCGCGGTGTGTTCGCGGCCCAGGAGATCAAGCCCCAGGCCCGTGTTCTGGCCACGGACCGCGGGATGGACTGCGTGGTCCTGGACTACAACGCCCTGCGCGGTATCGAAGACGACAAACTCCGCCTGTTCTGACGGCTCCCCGCCCCTCGACGCCTCGAACGCCGGCCGCTTCCGGGCCCGCCGGCCTTCGGGGCGTCGCCGTGTCCGGGGCCGGCCCCGCGGCCGGGCGCGCGCGTGCGATCGGGCCCCCGGGAGCCGTGACTACGTGGCCGTCGGGCTGCCGACCGGGCCCGCCGTCGGCGTCGGCGTGGGGGTCGGAGTCGGAGTAGGGGTCGCAGGCGGAGTCGTCGTGGGGGGCGTCGGGTCCGGGTCCGGGTCCGAGGTCGGCGGCTTCGGGTTCGTCGTCGCCGGGGTGCGCGTCGCCGGGGTCTGCGGCTTGCGGGACGGGGTGCGGGACGGCTGGTTCGGGTCCGGGCTGGAGCCCGCTTCCGGGGCGACCGGCTCCGAGGCGTCGGGGGCCGGGGTCCCCGGGTCCGGTGCAGGATCGTTCCCGCTCGTGTTCGGCACGCCCTGCCCAGGCGTAGGCGTCGACGACGCCGCCGGACCTCCGGTACCGCCCGCGGGGGTCTCGGCGTCGTCCGAGCCCGTCAGCGCCAGGCCCACCACCGTGCCCAGCACGACCGCTGCCAGGGCCCCCGCCGCCGCCAACACCACCGGCTTGCGCAGCGCCCGCGCACGCGGCGCCGGCGGGGCCGAGGGCGCGGCCGGCGCGGCGGCCACCGTCGGCTTCGGGTCGAGGGGGAACGCATCCTCGAACACCTCCGACAACGTCGTCGGCGCCGCCGTCGGCCGCCCGATCACCGGCACGACGGGCGCCATCGGGGTCGTGGGAGCGGCGGAAGCCGCAGATGCCGCGGGGAGTGCGGGGAACGCGGGGAGTGCAGGGAGCGCGGGGGTCTTCGCGGTCGCGGCCACCGCCGGCACCACCGCCGTCACCGCGTGAGCCGCAGCCACCGGCGCCTCCAGCCGCAGCGGCGGCGACACCTCCACGCCCGCCTTCTCGCGGTCCGTGACCAGTGCGAGCGCCCTGCGCCCCGCCACCGTGCCCCGCTTGTCGGCGAGCGCGCCCCGCAGGCCTATGGAGGCCTCCAGTTCGGCCCGCGCCCGGTCCAGGCGCCCCTCGCACAGCGCGAGTACGCCGAGTTCGTGGTGGAAGTACGCCTGCTCCGCGACCTCTCCCGCCTTGCGCGCGGCCTCCGCACCGGAGCGCAGCACCCGTTCCCAGGCCTCCCAGTGCCGGGAGGCCGCGAACGCCGGGGCCGCGGTCCGGGCGAGCAGTACGGCGGCCACCACATCGGCACCGGCCAGTGCCGCCAGCACGGCGTCGGCTTCCGCCGCGACCCGCTCCGGGGTCACCGAGGCGTGTCCGGTCCACCAGGCGTAGTGGCGGGCGGCCGTACGGGCCTCCTCCGCCTCGGTGTCCCCGAACCCGGCCTCCTCCAGCTGCCGTGCGACCCCGGCGGCCAGCCGGTAGCGCGTGCCGACCGGGGTGAGCAGTCCGCAGCCGAGTAGTTCGGCGACCGCCGCGTCGGCATGGGTGTCCCCCACGAGGGCGGGCAGGTGGGCGTGGTGCGGCAGTTCGCCGCCGAGCGCGCAGGCGATCCGCAGCGCCGCCCGCGCCGACTCGCTGACCCGGGAGGCCAGCAGCTCGGCGGGGGCCGCGCCCTCGGCCAGGGTCGGCAGGGGCGTGAACGCCGCGTTCCGCTGCCGCTCTTCGAAGACGCCGGGTTCGTCGTCCTCGTCGTCGGACGCGGCGAGGTTGCGCTCGTCGCGCTGGCGCAGCAGGGCGGCCGCCTGGACGAAGCGCAGCGGCAGCCCCTCGGAGGCGAACCGCAGGTCTCCCGCCCAGGCGGTCTCCTCCTCGGTCAGCGGCCGCCCCGTGCCCGTTTCGAGGAGTTCCAGGCACTCGGCCCGGCCGAGGCCGCCGAGGAAGACCTCTTCGAGGTGCGAGTCGTCGGAGGGGGCGCGGGTGTCGGGGGTGGTGGCCAGCAGGTAGGCGCATTCGGGAGTGGCGCGGAGCAGCTCGTCGAGGGGGGCGCCGCCCATCTCCAGGTCGTCGAGGAGCACGATGGCGCCGATGTCTCGTACGCGGGTGAGGAGTTGGGTCCGATCGGGGCGCTCCACGGAGGCCTCGTACACGGCGGCGTACAGCGCGTGAAGCAGCTCGCCGGGCTGCTGGTGCCCGTATCCGCTGAGCCGTACGACACCGTCGGGCGCCAGCCCCGCGCACGCGGCGGCGACCGCGTCGAGGAGGGCGGTGCGGCCGGACCCGGCGGGTCCGGTCAGCCGTACGGAGCGGCCGCGGCCCAGCAGCCGTACGAGCCGCTCCCGTTCCTCGTCGCGGGCGAGCAGCGGCGGGGTGGGGACGGCGGGTCCGGGCAGGACGGGCGGCCGCGCAGCGGCGTCACGGGCGATGCGGTCGGCCGCGCCGCGCTTGGCGGGGGCGGTGCCGCCGGTGCCGGGCCGGCGCGGCTCGATCTCGCTGCCGTCGACGGGGTTCACGGTCAGGGTGAAGTCCCCGGTGGTGAGGGTCACGATCCGTGCGACGGGGGCGGGGGCCGCCGGTGCGGGTGCCCCCGAAGTCCCGGACGTCGCGGGCACCGCCGCGGGCCGCTCCATCGGTTCGGGCTGCCCCTGCGTGCGGTCCATGTACTGGTCCCCCCGGTCGCGCTCTGCGCCAATCGCCGTCGTGTCGTACCGTCCGGCCTTCGCACATTCCGCTGTCGCTACGGGTCCGGTTTCCGCCCGAACCCTAGACGGTGCCCGGTCGTGCGGGGAACCGCAGGGGTGCCATCACCACCGGACCGTTACGTTTCCGCAGGAAGCGTGGACGGTGGACCGCGTCAGACCCGCGGGAGGGATTCCGCTTCCAGGCCGCCCTCGATCGCGAGGATGCGGTGCAGTCGGGTGGCGACGAGGAGGCGCTGCATCTGCGGCGGCACTCCGCGCAGGACGAGGCGGCGGCCGGTCCGGCCGGCCCGCCGGTGGGCTCCCATGATCACGCCGAGTCCGGTCGCGTCCCAGGAGTCGAGCCCGGTGAGGTCCAGCACGAGGTCGCCGTGGCCGTCGTCGAGCGCGGTGTGGAGGGCCGTACGGGCGTCCGCCGCGCTGCGCACGTCGAGGCGGCCCCCGACAGCGAGTTCGGCGTGGTCGCCCCTGATGTGCATATGTGCTCCCGGCAGTCCTGGGTACGTGGGGATCCGAGGGAAAGGATCCGACTGGTCCGTGGTCGGCAACTCTCACTGCAACTGACTGCCGTGCGGGCAGGGAAGTTGCCGACCGTGAGCGAACCGATACCTAATTCACCCGTGCGGGTGCAGGTATTCGAACGGGCGCCCGCATATCGGACGCCGCTCGCGGCTCGGCGGCTCAGTGCTTGTAGAAGCCCTGCCCGCTCTTGCGTCCGAAGTCGCCGGCGTCCACCATGCGGCGCATGAGCTCCGGCGGCGCGAACTTCTCGTCCTGGGACTCGGTGTAGATGTTGCTGGTGGCGTGCAGCAGGATGTCGACGCCCGTGAGGTCGGCGGTGGCCAGCGGTCCCATGGCGTGGCCGAAGCCGAGCTTGCAGGCGATGTCGATGTCCTCGGCGGAGGCCACACCCGATTCGTACAGCTTCGCGGCTTCCACGATCAGGGCGGAGATCAGACGGGTCGTCACGAAACCGGCGACGTCGCGGTTGACGACGATGCAGGTCTTGCCGACGGACTCGGCGAACGCGCGCGTGGCCGCGAGGGTCTCGTCGCTCGTCTTGTAGCCGCGGACGAGCTCGCAGAGCTGCATCATCGGGACGGGCGAGAAGAAGTGCGCGCCGACGACCCGCTCCGGACGCTCCGTCACGGCCGCGATCTTGGTGATCGGGATGGCGGAGGTGTTGGACGCGAGGATCGCGTCGTCCCGGACGAGCTTGTCGAGCGCGCGGAAGATCTCGTGCTTGACCTCAAGCTTCTCGAAGACGGCCTCGACGACGATGTCGACGTCGGCGACCGCGTCGAGGTCGGTGGTCGTCTTGATGCGGGCGAGCGCGGCCTCGGCGTCCTCGGCCGTCATCTTGCCCTTGGAGACGAACTTGTCGTACGAGGCCTTGATGCCGTCGGTGCCGCGGGTCAGCGCGGCGTCGGTGACATCACGCAGAACGACGTCCCACCCCGCCTGAGCGGAGACCTGAGCAATTCCGGAACCCATAAGTCCGGCACCGATGACGGCGAGCTTCCCAGCCACTGCACACCCCACGTTCTTCCATACGGCCCAGCTTCGTAGCCTCTCCGGCGGAGACTAGCGCTAGCGGGGGTTCGTGTGACCGCGAAGTAACACGCGTCACGTCTCAACTGACGGACATCACACCGGTACGGCTCAGCCCCTCGGCCCGGCCGTCCAGTTCACCGATCGCCCGGATCGACGTACGCCTCCTCCAGCTCCCGGATGCGGGCCATGTCCCGCTCGGCGGCCGCGAGGTCCCCGGATTCCAGCGCCACGGCGGCCCGGCCCGCGAGGTGGCGGAGGTCCTCCCGGGGCCCTCGTGTCGCCCTCCAGCCGGGCACTGGACCGCCTGGAGATCCCCTCCGGACGGAACCGCGCCCAGCCCACGTCGTGCAGGTTCGACTCCCCCGGCGGGAGCTCCGCGCCCAGCAGGTCCTTCGCGTAGTCCCGGACCAGGGCGTCCCGTTCGGCGGGCCGCGGCGCCCACGGCCAGGGCGGGTCCCCGGCCGCGAGGTCGGCCCGGCCGCGCAGGAAGGAGCGCGGACGCCGGGCCGCCCCGACGTCCCCTGCTGCCACCGCCGCGCGCCCCCGCCCCGACGGCCGCGGCCAGTTCGGCTCACTGCCAGATTCCGAACATCTCGGTCAAACCATCACCTCTGCGCCCTCCTGCTCCCATTTCAGGGGCCGGCGGTGGACGGTACCGGGCACGGGAGCGCCACCGCGTGCGATTTTCCGGCGGGCCTCACTACGCTGGCCGCATGGTGAACCTCACGCGCATCTACACCCGCACCGGCGACAAGGGCACGACCGCGCTCGGCGACATGAGCCGCACGGCCAAGACCGATCTGCGGATCTCCGCGTACGCCGACGCCAACGAGGCCAACGCGGCCATCGGCACGGCGATCGCCCTCGGCAGCCTGCCCGAGGATGTCGTGAAGGTCCTGGTTCGGGTGCAGAACGACCTGTTCGACGTCGGCGCCGACCTGTGCACCCCGGTCGTCGAGAACCCCGAGTACCCGCCGCTGCGCGTCGAGCAGTTCTACGTCGACAAGCTCGAAGCGGACTGCGACCTCTTCAACGAGCGGCTGGAGAAGCTGCGCAGCTTCATCCTCCCCGGCGGCACCCCCGGCGCGGCCCTGCTGCACCAGGCCTGCACGGTGGTCCGGCGCGCCGAGCGCTCCACCTGGGCGGCCCTGGAGGTGCACGGCGAGGTGATGAACCCGCTGACCGCCACCTACCTGAACCGCCTCTCCGACCTCCTCTTCATCCTCGCCCGTACGGCCAACAAGGAGCTCGGCGACGTCCTCTGGGTGCCCGGCGGCGAGCGCTAGAGCTAGGGCTAGCGCTCGCGCCCGGCCGCGGCCGGCTCCTCCTGCGGCTGCGCCGCCGGGGGCTTGCGCGGCCAGATCGTGTACGTGGCGGCGATGACGGCCTGGATGCCGAGCACCCGCAGGGCGGCGAACTGCCAGGCCTGTAGGCCGCCGGTGTCGGCCGCGTCGCCCACGTACCAGATCGCGCCCTGGAGCAGTCCGAGCGCGACGGCGACGCCGGCCAGGGTGCGGATCCACAGCTTCCACTCGTGGACCGCCCTGGCCTTCCCGTACGTCGGTCCGGGCGGTTTCGGGCCCCCTCCGAAGCGGTGCGCCGCGTGCCGGTCGAGCCACTGCACGGTGTAGTGGCCGTAGCCGACGCTGTAGCCGATGTACAGGGCGGCCAGGCCGTGCGTCCAGCTCGGCTCGCCGCCGTTCTTGAGGTCCAGGGTGGTGACCACCAGCAGGGCGAGCTCCAGCAACGGCTCGCACAGCAGGACCGCCGCCCCCAGCCGGGGCATCTTCGCGAGGTAGCGCAGGGCCAGTCCGCCGGCCAGCAGCACCCAGAAGCCGATCTCACAGGCGATGATCAGGGCGACGAGCACCGGATTCCCCTTCCACGACGGCCGGCCGCTGACGACCGGCGACCACTGCATCCAGCCTGGCGCCGGGTGCGGGCCGCTTCGTCGTCGCCGCTGACGAACCGTGACTGCATCCTTCGGTGTAGTGCCGACCCCGCCCGTCTCAGCCCCGGTACCGAGGCCGGGACCTCCCGCACCCTGTTGGATGGAACCGTGACCCCGACCACCACCCCGACCGCGCACACGCCCGCGCACGCCCGGATCTTCCGCCCCCACCGCGACGACGTCCTCCTCGCGGTGGTCAGCGTGCTCTCGGGCCTGCTGCTGTGGTCGCTCGGCATCTACAACACGAGCGACCGGCACTTCTTCCCCGCCTGGGCGGCCCTGGTCCCGCTCCTCGCGCTCGGCCCGATGGAGCTGCTGCGCCGCACCGCGCCGCGCGTCACGCTGGCCGTCGGCACCGTCGGGGTGATCGCCGACCAGTTCACCGTGGGCAATCTGGCCACCGTTCTGGTCTTCACGGACCTGATGTACGCGGCCGTCGTCTACGGCAAACCCGCCATGGCCCGGCGCCTCCCGGTCCACACCGGCCTGGTCACCATCGCCGTCACCGTCGCGTCCGTGGCCTGGCTGCGCACCCCGCAGTCGCTGATGATCGGTGTGATCACCGGCATCGTGTGCTTCGGCCCGGCCCTGACCGGTGCCACCCTGCGCAACCACCGCGAGGCCGCCGAGGCCGCCCGGCTGCGCGCCGAGCAGACCGCGCTGCTGGCCGAGATGGACCGCAGTCAGGCCGTCGTCGCCGAGCGGGCCCGGATGGCCCGCGAGCTGCACGACATGGTGGCCAACCACCTGTCCGCCATCGCCATCCACTCCACGGCCGCGCTGTCGATCGACTCCCCCGCGACGAGCCGGGAGGCCCTCGGGGTGATCCGGGAGAACAGCGTGCAGGGGCTGGCCGAAATGCGCCGCCTGATCGGGCTGCTGCGGGACGCGGGCGCGGACCAGGAGGCGGTCGCCACGCCGTCCCTCGCTGCGCTCGACGCCCTGCTGGGGCAGGCCCGGGTCAACGGGGCCGCGAGCGGGCTGGACTTCGTGCTCCAGGGCGGCCTGCTGCCCGGGGAGCCGCTGCCGGCCCCGGTGGAGCTGGCGGCGTACCGGATCGTCCAGGAGTCGCTGACGAACGCCCTCAAGCACGCCGTCCCGGGCACGGTCCGGGTCCGCGTGACGCGCGCGGACGGGCTGCTGACCGTACGCGTGGAATCCCCGTACGGGGACCGGCCGGGCCCCCGCGCCCCCGGCTCGGGAGCGGGGCTGGTCGGCATGCGGGAACGGACCGAGCTGTTGGGCGGGGAGTTCTCGGCGGGCCGGGCGGGATCGGTTTGGTTGGTGCGGGCGGAGCTGCCCGCTGAGGAGAAGGCGGTGGCCGGATGAGCATCCGGGTCGTGGTGGCCGAGGACCAGAGCGCGGTACGGGCCGGGCTGGTGCTGATCCTGCGCAGCGCGGGCGACATCGAGGTCGTGGGCGAAGCGGCGGACGGCGAGGAGGCGGTGCGGACGGCGCGGGAGCTGCGGCCGGATCTCGTCCTCATGGACGTGCAGATGCCGCGGCTCGACGGGGTGTCGGCGACCCGCCAGGTGGTCGCGGAGGGGCTGGCCGATGTGCTGGTGCTGACCACCTTCGACCTGGACGAGTACGTGTTCGGCGCCCTGCGTGCGGGGGCGGCGGGCTTCCTGTTGAAGGACGCGGACGCGGCCGAGCTGATCGGGGCGGTACGGACGGTCGCGCGCGGGGAGGGCCTGATCGCCCCGTCGGTGACCCGGCGGCTGATCGCCGAGTTCGCGGCTCCGCGGCCGCTGAAGGCCGCGGTGGCTCCGGAGACGGCCGCGGCGGTGGACTCGCTGACGCGGCGGGAGCGGGAGGTGTTCGGGTGTCTGGGAGAGGGGCTGTCGAACGCGGAGATCGCGGTGCGGCTGGAGATGGCGGAGGCGACGGTGAAGACGCACGTCAGCAGGCTGCTGGGGAAGCTGGGGCTGCGCAGTCGGCTCCAAGCGGCCGTGTTGGCACAGGAGTTGGGCCTCTAGTGCGGCACTTGAGCGGAGCGGGGGCGAGGGTCCGGTGGAGGTCTGGACCTCTTGACGGTTGGTCCAGACCTTTCTACGCTCGCGGCAACTGTGGTGAGCGTGCCATGACAAGCGTGCTCACGGGCGGCGCAGGTCCCACCCCCATGTCGTAGCCGGCCCCACGGCCACGACGGACCTACGGAGGAGCACCCTTGAGCACAGCACCCCCACCCCGCATCCGTCTGTTCAGAAGGCTCGCCGCGACCGTGGCCGCCCTCGCCCTGCCCGTCGCCGGACTCGTGGCCCTGGCGGGTCCCGCCGAGGCCGCCGCCTCCGCGACGGCCACCTACACGAAGGTCTCCGACTGGGGAACCGGCTTCGAGGGCAAGTGGACGGTGAAGAACACCGGCACCACCACCCTCACGAGCTGGACCGTGGAATGGGACTACCCCTCGGGTACGACGGTCACCTCCGCCTGGGACGCCACCGTCACCAGCTCCGGCGCCCACTGGACCGGCAAGAACGTCGGGTGGAACGGCACCCTCGCCCCCGGTGCCACCATCAGCTTCGGCTTCAACGGCGCCGGCCCCGGCGCCCCGAGCGGCTGCAAGGTCAACGGCGGCTCCTGCGACGGCGGCACGACCCCCACCGACAGCCCGCCGTCGGCGCCCGGCACCCCCACCGCGAGCGGCGTCACCGACACCTCGCTGACCATCGGCTGGGCCGCGGCAACGGACGACAAGGGCGTCAAGAACTACGACGTCTACCGCGGCGGCACCAAGGTCGCGACCGTCACCGGTACGAGCTGGACCGACTCCGGCCTGACCAAGGGCACGACGTACACGTACGGCGTCATCGCCCGCGACACCGCGGACCAGAGCGGCCCGGCCTCCGGATCCCTCTCGGTCACCACGACCGGCGGCGGCACCACTCCCCCGGACCCGGGCGGCAAGGTCAAGCTCGGCTACTTCACCGACTGGGGCGTCTACCAGCGCAACTACCACGTGAAGAACCTGGTCACCTCCGGCTCCGCCGCGAAGATCACCCACATCAACTACGCGTTCGGCAACGTCCAGGGCGGCAAGTGCACCATCGGTGACTCCTACGCCGACTACGACAAGGCGTACACCGCCGACCAGAGCGTCGACGGCGTCGCCGACACCTGGGACCAGCCGCTGCGCGGCAACTTCAACCAGCTGCGCAAGCTCAAGGCCAAGTACCCGAACATCAAGGTGTTGTGGTCCTTCGGCGGCTGGACCTGGTCCGGCGGCTTCGGCCAGGCCGCGGCCAACCCGGCCGCCTTCGCCGACTCCTGCTACAGCCTGGTCGAGGACCCGCGCTGGGCGGACGTCTTCGACGGCATCGACATCGACTGGGAGTACCCCAACGCCTGCGGCCTGTCCTGCGACACCAGCGGCGCCGCCTCCCTCAAGAACGTCCTGTCCGCGCTGCGCACCAAGTTCGGCGGCAGCAACCTGGTGACCGCCGCGATCTCCGCGGACGGCTCCAACGGCGGCAAGCTCGACCTCGCCGACTACGCGGGCGCCTCCCCGTACGTCGACTTCTACAACGTCATGACGTACGACTTCTTCGGCGCGTGGGACGCCAAGGGCCCGACCGCCCCGCACTCCCCGCTCACCTCGTACGCGGGCATCCCGATCGCCGGCTTCAACTCCGAGGCCGCGATCACCAAGCTCAAGGGCAAGGGGATCGCGGGCTCCAAGCTCAACCTCGGGATCGGCTTCTACGGCCGCGGCTGGACCGGCGTCACCCAGGACGCCCCCGGCGGCACCGCCACCGGGCCCGCCCCAGGCACGTACGAGCAGGGCATCGAGGACTACAAGGTGCTCAAGGGCAGCTGCCCGGCCAACGGCACCGTCGCCGGCACGGCCTACGCCAAGTGCGGCAGCAACTGGTGGAGCTACGACACCCCCGCCACCATCGCCGGAAAGATGAACTGGACCAAGCAGCAGGGCCTCAGGGGCGCCTTCTTCTGGGAGTTCAGCGGCGACACGGCGAACGGCGAACTCGCCCAGGCGATCCACACCGGTCTCCAGTAGCCCCCACCTGCCGGCCCGGTGAACGACGAAGCCGGGGAGCCGGGGTCCGCCCCCCGGCTCCCCGGCTTCTCTTCGCCACGCGCCACTCGCACGGCTCGGCCCCGGGGCCTTCCCGCCGGACTCCGTCCGACGGGGACGGCAAACGCCGCCGGCCCTCAGGCCACGTTCACCCTCTGCCCCGGAGGCGCCGCCTCCAGCCAGGCCAGGAAACCGGTCAGCGCGTCCTCGCTCATCGCCAGCTCCAGGCGGGTCCCGCGGTGGAGACAGCAGAGGACGACGGCGTCGGACAGCAGGGCCAGCTCCTCCTCGCCCTCGGGGGCGCGGCGGGCGACCACCTCGATGGAAGAGCGCTCCAGCAGCCGGCGCGGGCGCGGGGAGTACGAGAAGACGCGGAACCACTCGATGCGGTCACCGCTGTAGCGGGCGACCCCGTACACCCAGCCCTTGCCGGAGATGTCGGGTTCCTCGGAGACACCCCAGCGCAGGCTGCAGTCGAAGGTCCCGCCGGAACGCTGGATGAGTCTGCGGCGAAGGCCGAAGACAAACAGCCCGATCACCACCAGGGCTACGACCAGGCCGCTCACAAGCAGAGCGAGGAGCATCTTCACCGACCTCCTCGCTCATCGAGATACCGCACACGACTCCGCCCATCACCAGACAAGTCTGGGGGCGGACGTACATTGCCTCAGCCGCGACCCGGTCTGGAAAATTCCAGAACGGACCGCGGCTGAGGTCTCAAACCAGTTCGGTACGGGGCTCAGTGCCCCGTGACCGCGCGCAGTCGGACATCGGCGCGACGCTCGGCGGCCGCATCGGCCTCCGACTTCGCGCGCTCCAGTGCCCGCTCCGCCCGCTGGACGTCAATCTCGTCGGCGAGCTCGGCGATCTCGGCAAGCAGGGACAGCTTGTTGTCCGCGAACGAGATGAATCCGCCGTGCACCGCTGCGACGACAGTGTTGCCTTCGCTGGTACGGATGGTCACCGGGCCCGATTCCAGCACACCGAGAAGCGGCTGGTGACCGGGCATGACGCCGATGTCGCCGGACGTGGTGCGGGCGACGACCAGGGTGGCCTCGCCGGACCAGACATTGCGGTCCGCCGCGACCAGCTCGACGTGCAGCTCAGCAGCCAAGGTGGCTCCTCGGGTCACCACCCGGCGGGTCAGCCGGGTGTTGGGTCAAATTCTAATGGGCGTGGGGAGAGGGACGGGACACACCCGCCCCTCTCCGTCAATCAGCTGTGCTCATGAGGAGCGCGGCTTCAGGAGACGCCCAGCTCCTTGGCGTTGGCCTTGAGGTCCTCGATGCCACCGCACATGAAGAACGCCTGCTCGGGGAAGTGGTCGTAGTCACCGTCGCAGATCGCGTTGAACGCGGTGATCGACTCGTCGAGCGGAACGTCCGAACCGTCCACGCCGGTGAACTGCTTGGCGACGTGGGTGTTCTGCGACAGGAAGCGCTCGACGCGACGGGCACGGTGGACAACGAGCTTGTCCTCCTCGCCCAGCTCGTCGATACCGAGGATCGCGATGATGTCCTGGAGGTCCTTGTACTTCTGCAGGATCCCCTTGACACGCATGGCGGCCGCGTAGTGGTCCGCCGCGATGTACCGCGGGTCGAGGATGCGGGACGTCGAGTCCAGCGGGTCCACGGCCGGGTAGATGCCCTTCTCGGAGATCGGACGGGAGAGAACCGTCGTCGCGTCGAGGTGGGCGAAGGTGGTCGCCGGCGCCGGGTCGGTCAGGTCGTCCGCGGGGACGTAGATCGCCTGCATCGAGGTGATCGAGTGACCACGGGTCGAGGTGATGCGCTCCTGGAGGAGACCCATCTCGTCGGCCAGGTTCGGCTGGTAACCCACCGCGGAGGGCATGCGGCCGAGCAGGGTCGACACCTCGGAACCGGCCTGGGTGTACCGGAAGATGTTGTCGATGAAGAAGAGCACGTCCTGCTTCTGAACATCGCGGAAGTACTCCGCCATGGTCAGACCGGCGAGCGCGACGCGAAGACGCGTGCCCGGCGGCTCGTCCATCTGGCCGAAGACGAGGGCGGTCTTGTCGATGACGCCCGAGTCACCCATCTCCTCGATGAGGTCGTTGCCCTCACGGGTACGCTCACCGACGCCCGCGAACACCGACACACCGTCGTGGTTGTTGGCGACGCGGTAGATCATTTCCTGGATCAGAACGGTCTTGCCGACACCGGCACCACCGAACAGACCGATCTTTCCACCCTTGACGTACGGGGTGAGAAGGTCGATGACCTTGACGCCGGTCTCGAACATCTCGGTCTTCGACTCAAGCTCGTCGAAGTTCGGGGCCTTGCGGTGGATCGGCCAGCGCTCGGTGACCTCGGCGTTCGCCTCGGGGTAGTTGAGCACCTCGCCCAGGGTGTTGAACACCTTGCCCTTGGTGAAGTCACCGACGGGGACGGTGATGCCCTCGCCCGTGTCGGTCACCGCGGCCTGGCGGACCAGACCGTCGGTCGGCTGCATCGAGATGGTGCGGACCATGCCGTCACCCAGGTGCTGCGCGACCTCAAGGGTCAGGGTCTTGAGCTTGCCGTCCTCGGCCGGGTCTGCGACCTGGACCTTGAGGGCGTTGTAGATCTCGGGCATGGCGTCGACGGGGAACTCCACGTCGACGACCGGGCCGATGACCCGGGCGACGCGGCCCGTGGCGGCGGCCGTCTCAACAGTGGTCGTCATTACTTGTCACTCCCCGCGGTCGCGTCAGCCATGGCGCTCGCGCCACCGACGATCTCGCTGATTTCCTGGGTGATTTCGGCCTGGCGGGCCGCGTTGGCAAGCCGGGAGAGGCTCTTGATGAGGTCTCCGGCGTTGTCGGTCGCCGACTTCATCGCGCGGCGGCGGGCGGCGTGCTCGGAGGCAGCCGACTGCAGCAGTGCGTTGTAAATACGGCTCTCGACGTAGCGCGGCAGCAGGGCGTCGAGGACGTCCTCCGCCGACGGCTCGAAGTCGAACAGCGGAAGGATCTCGCCCTTCGTGCCGGTCTCTTCCTGAACCTTGTCGAGGCTGAGCGGCAGCATCCGGCCGTCCACCGCGTTCTGCGTCATCATCGACACGAATTCCGTGTAGACGATGTGCAGCTCGTCGACGCCGCCCTCGGCCGTGTCCAGCTGGATGGCCTCGATCAGGGGCGCCGCGACGCGCTTGGCGTCGGCGTAAGCCGGGCTGTCGGTGAAGCCGGTCCACGAGTCCGCGACCTTGCGCTCGCGGAAGCCGTAGTAGGCGACACCCTTGCGGCCGACGATGTAGGCATCGACGTCCTTGCCCTCAGCACGCAGCCGCTCGGTGAGCCGCTCCGCCTGCTTGATGGCGTTCGAGGAGTAGCCGCCGGCCAGACCGCGGTCGCTCGTGATGAGCAGGACCGCGGCGCGGGTCGGCGCCTCGACCTCGGTGGTCAGGGCGTGCTTGTTGTTCGAGCCGGTCGCCACCGCGGTCACCGCACGGGTGAGCTCGGTCGCGTACGGCATCGATGCCGCCACCTTGCGCTGCGCCTTGACGATGCGCGAGGCGGCGATCATCTCCATCGCCTTGGTGATCTTCTTGGTCGCCGTGACGGCACGGATGCGACGCTTGTAGACCCGGAGCTGCGCTCCCATGAGTCAGGTCCCTTCCGTCGTCACTTGGAGACGTTGACGGCCGGCGCGTCCTCGCCCAGGAGCTTGCCGTCCGAGGTCTCGAACTGCTGCTTGAAGGCAGCGATGGCGTCAGCGATCGAGGTCAGCGTGTCGTCCGACATCTTGCCGCCCTCGGCGATGGAGGTCAGGAGGTCCTTGCGCTCGCGGCGCAGGTGCTCCAGAAGCTCCGACTCGAAGCGACGGATGTCGGCCACCGGAACGTCGTCCATCTTGCCGGTGGTGCCGGCCCAGACGGAGACGACCTGCTCCTCGACGGGCATCGGCTGGTACTGGCCCTGCTTCAGCAGCTCGACCATGCGCTTGCCGCGCTCCAGCGAGTTCTTCGACGCGGCGTCCAGGTCGGAACCGAAGGCGGCGAACGCCTCCAGCTCACGGTACTGGGCGAGGTCCACGCGGAGACGGCCGGAAACCTGCTTCATGGCCTTGTGCTGCGCGGAACCACCGACGCGGGAGACCGAGATACCGACGTTCAGCGCCGGGCGCTGGCCCGCGTTGAACAGGTCGGACTCCAGGAAGCACTGGCCGTCGGTGATGGAGATGACGTTGGTCGGGATGAACGCCGACACGTCGTTCGCCTTGGTCTCGACGATCGGCAGACCGGTCATCGAACCGGCACCCATCTCGTCGGAGAGCTTGGCGCAGCGCTCCAGCAGACGCGAGTGCAAGTAGAAGACGTCACCCGGGTAGGCCTCACGGCCCGGCGGGCGGCGCAGCAGCAGCGACACGGCGCGGTAGGCGTCGGCCTGCTTCGACAGGTCGTCGAAGATGATCAGGACGTGCTTGCCGGCGTACATCCAGTGCTGGCCGATGGCGGAGCCGGTGTACGGCGCCAGGTACTTGAAGCCGGCCGGGTCGGACGCCGGGGCGGCGACGATCGTCGTGTACTCCAGCGCGCCGGCCTCTTCCAGGGCGCCGCGAACGGACGCGATGGTCGAGCCCTTCTGGCCGATGGCGACGTAGATGCAGCGGACCTGCTTGTTCACGTCGCCCGAGCGCCAGTTGTCGCGCTGGTTGATGATCGTGTCGACGGCCAGAGCGGTCTTGCCGGTCTGACGGTCACCAATGATCAGCTGACGCTGGCCACGGCCGATCGGCACCATCGCGTCGACGGCCTTGTAGCCGGTCTGCATGGGCTCGTGCACCGACTTACGGACCATGACGCCCGGGGCCTGCAGTTCGAGGGCGCGACGGCCTTCGGTCGCGATCTCGCCGAGGCCGTCGATCGGGTTGCCGAGCGGGTCGACAACACGGCCGAGGTAGCCCTCGCCGACACCTACGGAGAGAACCTCACCGGTGCGCTGCACCGGCTGGCCCTCCTCGATACCGCTGAACTCGCCGAGGACGATCGCACCGATCTCGCGCTCCTCAAGGTTGAGGGCGAGACCGAGGGTGCCGTCCTCGAACTTCAGCAGCTCGTTCGCCATGGCGGAGGGCAGGCCCTCCACCTTCGCGATGCCGTCGCCGGCAACGCTGACCGTTCCGACCTCCTCGCGCGAGGCCGCGTCCGGCTGGTACGACTGGACAAAGTTCTCCAGTGCGTCCCGGATCTCCTCCGGCCGGATCGTGAGCTCCGCCATCTGGGTTCCCTGCTCTCCTTGTTGGGCCTGAAGCTTCTTAGGGGTCTGGGGGCGACCCCCAGGAATCTTCTGCAAGTTCTGCACGGCCCAACCGGGCCGCTAGGAATGCGTTGTTCTATTGGTGGCTGGTCAGCCGGCCATGCGGCGGGACGCCTCGGCGAGGCGGTCCGCGATGGTGCCGTCGATGACCTCGTCGCCGACCCGCACCGAGATCCCGCCGAGGACCGCGGGGTCCACGTCGAGGTTCAGGTGCATCTGGCGGCCGTACAGCTTGGCCAGCACCGCGCCGAGACGCTGCCTCTGCACGTCGCTGAGCGGAACCGCGGTGGTCACGGTGGCGACCATGCGGTCACGGCGCTCGGCGGCGAGCTTGGAGAGGGACTCCAGTCCCGCTTCCAGGCTACGTCCACGCGGGTGCGTGACGAGACGCGTGACCAGACGCTCGGTGACGGCGTTCGCCTTGCCGCCGAGCAGGCTGCTCAGCAGCGCGCTCTTCGCGGAGGCGGTGGCCGCCCGGTCGGTCAGCGCGGCGCGCAGCTCGGTGTTCGAGGCGACGATCCGGCCGAAGCGGAACAGCTCGTCCTCGACCTCGTCCAGTCCACCGGCCTGCTGGGCCGCCGTGAGGTCGGCGGTGGCCGCCAGCTCCTCAAGCGAGTCCACCAGGTCGCGGGACTGCGACCAGCGGGACCGGGCCATGCCCGACACCAGGTCGAGGGTCTCCCCGCCGACCTGGGCGCCCAGCAGCCGGCGTACCAGCTCGGCCTTGGCCTCGCCGGACTGCGCCGGGTCCGTGATGACCCGACGCAGCGAGACCTCACGGTCGAGCAGCGCGGTGACGGCTGCCAGCTCGCCGGCGAGCTTCGCCACGTCGACGGACGTGTTGTCCGTCAGCGCGTCGAGACGCTCGCGCGCGGAGGCCAGCGCCTCGCGGCTCGCTCCGTTCATCGGGCCGCCTCGGCCTTCTCCTCAAGCTCGCTGAGGAAGCGGTCGATCGTGCGGCTCTGCCGGGCGGCGTCCTCAAGGGACTCCCCGACGAGCTTGCCGGCCAGGTCGGTGGCGAGCTTGCCGACGTCCTGGCGCAGCGCCTGAGAGGCGGCCTTGCGGTCGGCCTCGATCTGGGCGTGGCCGGCAGCGATGATCTCCTCACGCTGCCGCTGGCCCTCTGCGCGCAGTTCTTCCTTGAGCGCAGTGCCCTGCTCCAGCGCTTCCTGGCGCAGGCGCGCGGCCTCGTGCCGGGCTTCGGCGAGCTGGGCCTTGTACTGCTCCAGCACGCTCTGGGCCTCGGTCTGAGCGGCCTCAGCCTTCTCGATACCGCCCTCGATCTGCTCGCGGCGCTCGTCCAGAACCTTGTTGATGTTCGGGAGGAGCTTCTTCGCGAGGAAACCGAAGACGATGACGAAGGCGATCAGACCGATGACGAGCTCGGGGATCGGCGGGAAGAGCGGGTTTTCCGTCTCAGCCGCGAGAACCAGGAGGTTCACATCAGTGCCTTTCGTCTAATCGGACTAGTGGTCGTGGCTCGTCTTAGTAGACGAACGGCATGACCAGACCGATGAGGGCGAGCGCCTCACAGAAGGCGAAGCCGAGGATCTGGTTGGCGCGGATCAGACCGGCAGCCTCGGGCTGACGGGCGAGAGCCTGCGTGCCGTTACCGAAGATGATGCCGACGCCGACACCCGGGCCGATGGCCGCGAGACCGTAACCAACGGAGCTGAGGGAACCGGTGACGCCTTCGGCGGCAGCGAGGATCTGGGACATGCCAGTTCTTCCTTCTCTTTCACGGACCGGTGGGGGTTGGCCACCGGACGACAGGGGGTTTGGGGGAGGGCCGGACTCAGTGGTGCTCGGCGAGCGCGCCCTGGATGAAGCTGCAGGCCAGCAGCACGAAGACGTAGGCCTGGACAGCCTGGATGAAGAGCTCGAAGGCCGTCATCACGACGACCATGATGAAAGAGACGCCCGCGTAGGCGATCCCGATCCCGTTCAGCAGGTACCAGCTGGCGATGGTGAACAGCAGCAGCAGGGTGTGACCCGCGAACATGTTCGCGAACAGTCGGACCGCGTGGGTGAACGGGCGGACCAGGACGTTCGAGAAGAACTCGATGACCATGACGAGCGGGAGGACCGGGCCGAGCGACTTGTCGTAGCCGGTCAGGTTCTTGAATCCGCCGACGAAGCCGTGACGCTTGAACGTCACCGACATCCAGATGGCGTAGACGATCAGCGCGAGAATCGCCGGGTACGCGATGATCGCGGTCACCGGGAACTGCGCCACGGGGACGATCGACCAGACGTTCAGGACCCAGACGAAGAAGAACAGCGACACCATGAAGGGGACGTACTTCTCGCCCTCCTTCTTGCCCAGCGTCTCGTACACGATGCCGCGGCGCACGAAGTCGTAACCGGCCTCGGCGACCATCTGAAGCTTGCCCGGAACGACCTTCGGCTTCCGGAACGCGGCCCAGAAGAAACCGACGATGATCAGCGAGCCCAGGAGGGCCAGCAGCATCGGCTTGTTGAAGTACACACTGGTCAGGCCGGGTTCGCCCCACAGCGGCTCGAAGAGGAACGAGTGCAGGCCCGGACCGGGGAAGCCACATCCGTCGAAGATGTGACAGTCGGTCTCGAAAGCGAGCACCTGCGTCAGGTCAGCACTCACCGCGGGCTCCTTCAGCGTGGCGCATAGGTACGGCAACCTCGTTGTGTCGGCGCGGCGCACAGCCGCTGTTCGGCACTGGACTGGTGTTACGGGTGTGGGGGCGGCGATCAGGCATCGAGCCTCGCGATGGAACAGGCGTCAGCTCAGATGCCCGCGCCCGCAATGCCGCAGTTGGAACCGGACGATAGCAGCATCTCGAACGCTCACTTATCCCGGCCCTACCCCTCACGACTTCGGCCCCGAATTTTCGGGCTTGTCGCCCTTTGTCGAGTCCGGTTCGACGTACAGGATCTTGGCCTTCATGTGAGCACGCGTCTGTGCACCGATCCACACGAGGGTGGTGGCGACGAGCGTGATCGCGAATGCACGGGGGTTGAACAGCGTCGTGTTCTTGAACACGGCGAGAAAGACGAAGAGCAGCAGGATCTGGGCCGTGTAGAGCATCAGCCCCATGGCCTGGAACAAGTGCGGCAGCGATTTCGCGGTGCGTTGCAGAACGACGAATCCGATGCCCATGAACAGCATCACCAGCAGCGTCGCGATGACAGCGCCAAGGGCCCCCTTGCCGCCTGCCACCACGGCGCTGATGACGGCGGCGAGAGCGCCGGCGACAGCTGTGGGTACAGCGGCATGCAGGAGGGATCGGACGTCATCTGACCGCATGGCGGGTTGCTCCGCGTGGTGGTGGGGGCACGGACTCGTACGGACTCGTACGGGACGAGCGTAAGCCCGGTCCGAGATCGAGCCTCGGGCCAATGGACCGTCGCACTACGGTCCTTCGGCTCTGTCGCCGGGTTTAGTGAACGGTATCACAAACTATTTGATGAGAGCTTTACCTGTGGAGTGTGCCGACTGTCACACATGAGAGCTAACCCGCCCGTGTGTGCGCGACAACCCGTCGTTGTGTGTGGTAAAGGCGTTCCATGTCCGACATGTACCGCGGCCGTCAGCGCGTCGACTCGGCCTTACGCCGGTCGGGGAAGCGCGAACGGGGGCCTACGGCGGTCGCTCCGTTGACGCCCGAGACGCCGACCCTGATCTGACGGGCGGGATCCGGCTCGCGGCCCGAGGCGTCCTGGGCGGCCGCCTCGGCGGCGCGCTCCGCGTGCCGGTAGCGCGGCGGGACCAGACCCTCGGCCCAGCGCGGGGCGCGCGGGGTGAAGCGCGGCAGGAGCAGGAGGACCAGGCCCACCGCGCTCAGCGCGACGATCGCGAGCACGATCCACATCGACGCCGAGTGCACCGAGTACGCCACCGCGCCGAAGGCGATCAGTCCTGACCAGAAGTACATGATCAGCACCGCGCGGCTGTGCGAATGCCCGAGTTCCAGCAGTCGGTGGTGCAGGTGTCCGCGGTCGGCCGCGAAGGGCGACTGGCCCTTCCAGGTGCGGCGCACGATGGCCAGGACCAGGTCCGCCATCGGGATCGCGATGATCGTCAGCGGGAGCAGAAGCGGAATGAAGACCGGGAGCATCGCGTGCGTCGCGTTGCGCTCACCGCCGGCGAACAGCGCCATGGTGTCCGGGTCCACCTGCCCGGTGATCGAGATCGCGGAGGCGGCGAGCACCAGGCCGATGAGCATCGATCCGGAATCGCCCATGAAGATCCTGGCCGGATGCATGTTGTGCGGCAGGAAGCCCAGGCACATGCCCATCAGGATCGCGGCGAAGAGGGTCGCGGGCGCTGCCGCCTCGATGCCGTAGCCGAACCAGATCCGGTACGAGTAGAGGAAGAACGCCGTGGCGGCGATGCAGACCATGCCGGCGGCCAGGCCGTCGAGCCCGTCCACGAAGTTCACCGCGTTGATGGTGATCACGACGAGGGCCACCGTGAGCAGGTTGCCCTGCCATTGGGTCAGCGCGACCGTCCCGATGCCGGGGACGGGGATCCACAGCATCGTCAGACCCTGCATGACCATCACACCGGCGGCGATCATCTGCGCGCCGAGCTTGATCAGGGCGTCGATCTCGAACTTGTCGTCGAGCACGCCGATCAGCCAGATCAGCGCCGCTCCGGAGAGCAGCGCCCGCGGTTCGTTCGACAGCTCGAAGACGCCGTTGAGGTTGCGCAGGTGGTCCGCCACCAGCAGCCCCGCGCACAGTCCGCCGAACATGGCGATGCCGCCGAGTCTCGGAGTGGGCTCGCGGTGCACGTCGCGGGCGCGGATCTCCGGCATCGCACCGGCCGCGATCGCGAACTTCCGCACGGGCCCGGTGAGCAAGTAGGTCACCGCGACCGTGACGCAAAGCGTCAGCAGATATTCACGCACGGGCTGCCCCAGATGTATCGCCGGCCATCTCAGCCCCACACATTAGCTGCGATGTACCCCTCACCGAGGACGCGAGGGGGCGTTACCGCGGTTGCGGTACGCCCTGCTTGCACTGATTACTCCCCGTATGGGGGAAATCTACGCGTCAGCTCGGCCACTTCTGCGCGGATACCCGTCCCCGCGCCGCGCAGTACTGCGGTGAACAGCTCGGCGATCCGGGCCATCTCGGGCTCCCGCATGCCCTGGGTGGTGACGGCGGCCGTGCCGAGCCGGATCCCGCGCTGGTCCCCGTACGGAAGGACGCAGGTGTCCAGCACGATGCCGGCGGCGGCGAGCCGGCCACGGGCGACCGGGCCGTCGACGCCGAGGGGTGCCGGGTCGGCGGTGATCAGGTGGGTGTCGGTGCCGCCCGTCGTCACCGCGAAACCGTGCGCCGCCAGCTCGTCGGCCAGCGCCCGCGCATTGGCCACGACCCGGTGGGCGTACGTGGTGAACGCCGGCGCCGCGGCCTCGCCGAAGGCGACCGCCTTCGCGGCGATGGTGTGCATCTGCGCGCCGCCCTGGGTGAAGGGGAACACCGCCCGGTCGATCCGCTCGGCGAACTCGGCGCCGCACAGCACCATCCCGCCGCGCGGGCCGCGCAACACCTTGTGGGTCGTCGCGCAGACGATGTCGGCGTACGGGACGGGGCTGGGCGCGGCCCCGCCGGCGACGAGCCCGATCGGATGGGCGGCGTCCGCGATGAGGTACGCCCCCACCTCGTCGGCGATCTCCCGGAACACCGAGTACTCCGGGTGCCGCGGATAGGAGATCGACCCGCAGACGATCGCCTTGGGCCGGTGCGTCCGCGCCAGCTCCTGCACCTGCAGGTAGTCGATCAGGCCGCTCTCGGCGTCGACCCCGTACCCGACGAAGTCGAACCAGCGTCCGGAGAAGTTGGCGGGCGAGCCGTGCGTGAGGTGCCCCCCGTACGTGAGCCCCATCGCCAGCACGGTGTCCCCGGGCCGCAGCAGCGCGGCGTACGCGGCCAGTACGGCGGCGGAACCGGAATGCGGCTGGACGTTGGCGTGCTCGACCCCGAAGAGCGCCTGGGCCCGCTCGACGGCCAGTCCCTCGGCGAGGTCCGCGTACTCGCAGCCGCCGTGGTAGCGCGCACCGGGGTACCCCTCGGCGTACTTGTTGGCCAGCGCAGAGCCCAGTGCCGCGAGCACGGCGGGAGAAGTGAAGTTCTCGGCGGCGATCAGCTGCAGTGTCGTGGCCTGGCGCTGCGCCTCGCCCGCGAGCACGTCGGCCATCTGCGGATCCTGCTGCCGCAGCAGGTCCGTCGGCGGGGTGATGACGCTCATGGCGCGACTCCAGTGGGCTGTCCCGGTACTCGCCACTGTAGGCCCGCGGCCCAGATCCCGCCCCTCAGCGCTGTGGGACGCGCCGCCCTGCTCCCGGCCCGTCGGTGGTGCGGGCCGTGTCGCCCGTCAGGACCGGCTGCGCCGGCCTCCGGCCGGCCACCGTCAGCGGGAAGCCGTCATGCCCGTCAGGGCCGTGACGACCGGGTCCAGCGCCTGGTTGATCTCGTCGCCGATCGAGCGGAAGAAGGTGATCGGCGCACCGTACGGGTCGTACACCTCGTCCGCGTCGGGCGAGGGGGCCAGCAGCCACCCGCGCAGCGCCGCCGCGGCCCGTACCAGCGCCCGCGCCCGCTCCGCCACCCCGTCGTCCAGCGGCGGGAGGGTGGCCGGATCTATCGCCCGGACCAGCCGGGTGAACTCCTTCAGCGTGAAGGTCCGCAGGCCCGCCGAGTGCCCCATCGAGATGACCTGGGCCCGGTGGTCGCGGGTGGCCGTCAGCACCAGGTCGGCCCGTATGACGTGCTCGTCCAGCAGCTCCCGGCCGGTGAACCCGGACGCGTCCGCGCCGAAGTCCGCGAGCACGGCGGCCGCGTTCGCCTCCATCGGCGCGCCCTCGTGGCCCCAGGTCCCCGCGCTCTCCACGATCAGGTCGCCGGCCGGAATGCCACCCAGCCGGTGCGCCAGCGCATGCCGGGTCAGCCGCTCGGTGATCGGCGAGCGGCAGACGTTGCCGGTGCTGACGTGAAGGATGCGGAAGGTGCCCCCTCCGGCGGCCGCCGGGGAGTGCCCGTTTGCTATGCCACGCCCCCGAGGGCTCACGGGGCCACCTCAAGGTCGGGTACGACCTCCCGCAGCTGCTCGGCGGTCAGCGCCCCCTCGCGCAGCAGGACGGGAACCTTCCCGGTGACGTCGACGATCGACGAGGGCTGGATGCCCGGGGTCGGACCGCCGTCCAGGTACACGGACACGGAGTCGCCCAGCATCTCGCGCGCCGCGTCGCAGTCCTCCGGCGCCGGGTGCCCGGTCAGGTTGGCCGAGGACACGGCCATCGGGCCGACCTCGGTCAGCAGCTCGATGGCGACGGGGTGCAGCGGCATCCGGACGGCCACGGTGCCGCGGGTCTCGCCGAGGTCCCAGGCCAGCGAGGGCTGGTGCTTGGCGACGAGCGTCAGCGCGCCCGGCCAGAAGGCGTCGACGAGCTCCCAGGCCTGCTCGGAGAAGTCCGTGACGAGGCCGTGCAGGGTGTTCGGGGAGCCGATGAGCACCGGGGTCGGCATGTTGCGGCCACGGCCCTTGGCGGCGAGCAGGTCACCGACGGCCTCCGCGCTGAAGGCGTCCGCGCCGATCCCGTAGAGGGTGTCGGTGGGCAGCACGACGAGCTCGCCGCGGCGCACGGCGGATGCGGCTTCACGCAGACCCGTCTTGCGGTCCGTCGCGTCGTTGCAGTCGTATCGCCGGGCCATCAGCGGGACTCCTCGTGCAGCAGGGGGGTGGCGGTAGGGGTCGCGCCCGTCACGGCAGGGCCTTGCGGGCGGTGGCGAAGCGCGGGCGGTTGTTCAGGTCGGGGTGGTCGGCGGCGTCGGCCCAACCCCGCTCGTCGGCGAAGATCCACGGCACCTGGCCGCCCTGGGTGTCGGCGTGCTCGATGACGACGATGCCGCCGGGCCGCAGCAGGCGGTGCGCGGTGCGCTCGATGCCCCGGATGGTGTCGAGGCCGTCCTCGCCGGAGAACAGCGCCATCTCGGGGTCGTGGTCGCGGGCCTCGGGGGCGACGTACTCCCACTCGGTGAGCGGGATGTACGGCGGGTTCGAGATCACCAGGTCGACCTGGCCGTCCAGCTCGGGCAGGGCGCTCAGCGCGTCGCCCTGGTGGACGGTGACCCGGGAGCCTTCGGCGTTCTTGCGGGTCCACCGCAGGGCGTCCTCGGACAGCTCGACCGCGTGCACGCGCGAGCGCGGCACCTCCTGTGCCATGGCCAGCGCGATGGCGCCGGACCCGGTGCACAGGTCCACGATCAGCGGCTCGACGACGTCCATCGCGCGGACGGCGTGTATGGCCCAGTCCACGACCGACTCGGTCTCGGGCCGGGGCACGAACACCCCGGGACCGACCTGGAGCTCCAGGTACCGGAAGAAGGCACGGCCGGTGATGTGCTGGAGCGGCTCGCGCGCCTCGCGGCGGGCGACGGCCTCCCAGTAACGGGCGTCGAAGTCCGCGTCCTTGACGTGGTGCAGTTCCCCCCGCTTGACGCCGTGCACGAAGGCCGCGAGCTCCTCCGCATCGAAGCGCGGTGAGGGCACGCCGGCGGCGGCCAGCCGCTGGGTGGCCTGGGCCACCTCGGCAAGCAGCAAGTTCACGCTGGTCCTCCGGGCTGCTGTCGTACGGGGGTGGAGCGGGGGTCGTACAAGGTCGAGCGGGGTCGCGCGGGGCGGGCGCGGATCAGGTCGCGGACGCGAGCTTGGCGGCCGAGTCCGCGTCGACGCAGGCCTGGATCATGGGATCGAGGTCGCCGTCGAGCACCTGGTCCAAGTTGTACGCCTTGAAACCGGTCCGGTGGTCCGAGATCCGGTTTTCCGGGAAGTTGTACGTACGGATCTTCTCGGAGCGGTCCACGGAGCGCACCTGGCTGCGGCGCACGTCGGAGGCCTCCTGCTCGGCGGCCTCCTGGGCCGCGGCCAGCAGGCGCGACCGGAGGATGCGCATCGCCTGCTCCTTGTTCTGGAGCTGGCTCTTCTCGTTCTGGCAGGAGGCGACCACACCGGTCGGGACGTGCGTGATGCGCACGGCCGAGTCGGTGGTGTTGACGGACTGGCCGCCGGGGCCGGACGAGCGGTACACGTCGATGCGCAGGTCGTTCGCGTTGATCTCGACCTCGACCTCCTCGGCCTCCGGGGTGACGAGCACGCCGGCGGCGGAGGTGTGGATGCGGCCCTGGGACTCGGTGGCCGGAACGCGCTGGACGCGGTGCACGCCGCCCTCGTACTTCAGGCGGGCCCAGACGCCCTGGCCGGGCTCGGTGGCACCGTTGCCGCCCTTGGTGCGGACGGAGACCTGGACGTCCTTGTAGCCGCCGAGCTCGGACTCGGTGGCGTCGATGATCTCGGTCTTCCAGCCCACGCGCTCGGCGTAGCGCAGGTACATGCGCAGCAGGTCGCCGGCGAACAGGGCCGACTCGTCGCCGCCCGCGCCCGCCTTGACCTCAAGGAGCACGTCCTTGTCGTCGCTGGGGTCGCGCGGGACGAGCAGCAGACGGAGCTTCTCGGTGAGCTCCTCGCGCTGCGCGCTGAGCTCCTTCACCTCGGCCACGAAGTCCGGGTCGTCGGCCGCGAACTCCTTCGCCGTCTCGATGTCCTCGGCGGACTGCTTCCAGGCACGGAAGGTCGCGACGATCGGGGTCAGCTCCGCGTAGCGCTTGTTGAGCTTGCGCGCGTTGGCCTGATCCGAGTGGACCGAAGGGTCGGCGAGCTTCTTCTCAAGGTCGGCGTGCTCGCCGACCAGTTCCTCGACCGCCTCGAACATCGGGGGCTCCTGAAGTGAAAAGTATGAAAAAGGGCTGCGGGACGACAAAGGCGCCGGTCCGGCTGCCCCCGTGTGGACAGGGTGCAGCCGGGGTCCGGCGCCGGGGGCTCGCTACTTCGAGCCGGCAGCCTTGCCGAAGCGGGCCTCGAAGCGGGCAACACGGCCACCGGTGTCGAGGATCTTCTGCTTGCCCGTGTAGAACGGGTGGCACTCGGAGCAGACCTCGGCACGGATGGTGCCTTCGGTCAGGGTGCTACGGGTGGTGAACGACGCGCCACAGGTGCAGCTGACCTGGGTCTCGACGTACTCGGGGTGAACATCGCGCTTCAAGGTGTCTCCTAGATTCGGGAGGGCGCCGGGTCGCAGGAGCCGAATTGCGCACTGCGTGAACCGGGGCCGACAGACCAGTCTGCCAGGACCGGGCTGCCTGTCAAAATTCTGAGGACGCATCCCTCAACGAGGGGGGTCCGCCATCTATTCCGCTCCCCCGCGACAACAGCGTGACCAGGCGTTTTGCCCTGGTGGTAGCCGCACGCCCCGCCGTCGCGGGCCGCCGTCGCACTGAGGTCTACTTCACGATCTCGCCGGCCGTGCCCTTGTCGCCCATGGAGTTCTTGGTGGCCTCGGCGGGAACCGGCTGGTCGGCCAGCAGGGCGTCCCAGACCATCTTGGACTCCTTGGTGAGCGGGGCGACGCGGTCGGCGTCGCGCGCGTCCACGGTCACCGGCAGCGTGATCATGTGCATCTCCTGGGCGTCGATGCCCTGGAGGCTCTGCGCGAAGCCCATCAGGGACTTCACGTCACCGAGCGCCTTGTCGGTGGTGAGCGCCTTGGTGCCGGTGTCGGCGAGGTCGAGCAGCCGCTTGGGGTTGTCGAAGACGCCGATGCCCTTGACCTGCTTGATCAGGGCCTTCATGAACGCCTGCTGGAGCTGTATTCGGCCCAGGTCGGAGCCGTCGCCGACGCTCTTGCGGGTCCGTACGAGGCCCAGGGCCTGCTCGCCGTTCAGCTTGTTCTGGCCGGCCGGGAGGTCGAGGTGACTCGATCCGTCCTTGATCGGCTTGGTGGTGGTCAGCTCGACGCCGCCGAGGTTGTCGATGATCTTCTTGAAGCCCGTGAAGTCGACCTCGATGTAGTGGTCCATGCGGATCCCCGACATCTTCTCGACGGTCTTGACCGCGCAGGCGGCCCCGCCGATGGTGAACGACTCGTTGAACTGGGAGCGCGAGCTGCCGCGGTCGGTCTTGCCGTTGCTCAGCGTGCACGCCGGCCGGTTGACCATGGTGTCGCGCGGGATCGAGACGACGGTGGCCTTCTTGTGGCCGTCGTACAGGTGGACGATCATCGCCGTGTCGGAGCGGGCCGAGCCGCCGTCGTCGCGGCCGTACTCGGAATTGGCGCCGCCGCGGGAGTCGGAGCCGAGGACGAGGATGTCCATCGAACCGTTGTCCACGTTCTGCGGGCGGTCGGTGCCGAGCGCCTGGTCGATGTCGACCGTCTTCAGGTTCCCGTTCAGGTGGAAGTAGAACCAGCCGAGACCCGCCCCGCCCAGCAGGACCACGCCGGCGGCGCTCCACGCGGCGATGGCCAGGGCCTTGCGGCGCTTCGCGGGTTTCCGTCGGCGCCGGCTCGCGGCACGCCGGCCGCCGACCCTGCTGTCCTCGCTCATGCTCTCCTCAGTCCTGTACGTTCCCGGCCGGATCTCCGGCCCAGTGGCCTCCCCCGCACTGCCCTTTGACACAGACGGCCGAACGGGCTCCAGGGTTCCATGGCCGAGGGGGCGCCCCGACGGGTGCGCTGCGCCGGCCCGGGCGGGACGGGCGCGCCGTGACACCGCGCCCACCTGCGGTTTCCCCGGGGGACGTACGCCATGCCCCGCAGGTTCACGAAAACGGCAAGTGTGGCGAAGCTCGCATCGGCTCGGGTTTTCAGAAACGGGCGGGAAGGGGAGGGAAAGGGCGGAAACGGGCAGGGGCTCCCGGAAACGGTTCCGCATGCCCACCGGGCAGCCGGAACCCGAAACGCGCAACCGCCCCCGCCGCGGGTGCGGCGGGGGCGGTCGCGGTGGTGCGCAGGGCGACGTCAGTCGTCGTTCTTGCCCGACGGGGTCGTCTTGGCGATCTGCATCAGGAACTCGGCGTTCGACTTCGTCTGCTTCATCTTGTCGAGCAGCAGCTCGATGGCCTGCTGCGAGTCGAGCGCGTGCAGCACCCGGCGCAGCTTCCAGACGATGGCGAGCTCCTCGCTGTTGAGGAGGATCTCCTCCTTGCGGGTGCCCGAGGGGTCGACGTCGACGGCCGGGAAGATGCGCTTGTCGGCGAGCTTCCGGTCGAGCTTGAGCTCCATGTTGCCGGTGCCCTTGAACTCCTCGAAGATCACCTCGTCCATGCGCGAGCCGGTGTCGACCAGCGCGGTGGCCAGGATGGTCAGCGAGCCGCCGTCCTCGATGTTGCGCGCGGCACCGAAGAAGCGCTTCGGCGGGTACAGCGCGGTCGAGTCGACACCACCGGACAGGATGCGGCCGGAGGCGGGCGCCGCGAGGTTGTACGCGCGGCCCAGACGGGTGATGGAGTCCAGCAGGACGACCACGTCGTGACCCAGCTCGACGAGACGCTTGGCGCGCTCGATGGCCAGCTCGGCGACGGTGGTGTGGTCCTCGGCCGGGCGGTCGAAGGTCGAGGAGATGACCTCGCCCTTGACCGACCGCTGCATGTCGGTGACCTCTTCCGGACGCTCGTCGACCAGGACGACCATCAGGTGGCACTCGGGGTTGTTGGTGGTGATCGCGTTGGCGATCGCCTGCATGATCATGGTCTTGCCGGTCTTCGGCGGGGCCACGATCAGGCCTCGCTGACCCTTGCCGATCGGCGACACGAGGTCGATGATGCGGGTCGTCAGCACGCCCGGGTCGGTCTCCAGACGGAGCCGGTCCTGCGGGTACAGCGGGGTCAGCTTCTGGAACTCCGGTCGGCCGCGGCCGGATTCGGGCGCCATGCCGTTCACCGAGTCCAGACGCACGAGGGCGTTGAACTTCTCGCGGCGCTCGCCGTCCTTGGGCTGGCGCACCGCACCGGTGGTGTGGTCGCCCTTGCGCAGACCCGCCTTGCGGACCTGGGCGAGGGAGACGTACACGTCGTTCGGGCCGGGCAGGTAGCCCGAGGTCCGGATGAACGCGTAGTTGTCGAGGATGTCCAGGATGCCCGCGACGGGGATCAGGACGTCGTCGTCGGCGACCTGCGGCTCGTTCGGCGTGAACTCGTCGCGGCCGCGACGGCCACGGCGGTCGCGGTAACGGCCCCGGCGGCCGCGACGGCCGCCCTCGTCGTCGAAGTCGTCCTGCGGGCCGTTGTCCTGGCGGTCCTGACGACCCTGCTGGCCCTGCTGCTGGCGGTCCTGACGGCCACCCTGCTGCTGGCGGTCCTGACGGCCGCCGCCCTGGCCGCCCTGACCCTGGCCGGCCTGGCCCTGGCCCTGGCCACCCTGGCCGGCCTGGCTCTGGCCCTGGCCCTGGCCGCCCTGGCCCTGGTCGTCGGCCTTGGCTGCGCCGCGGTCACGGCGGTCGCGGCGGCCCTCGCCGCGCTCGGTACGGTCACCGCGGTCGCGGCGGTCGCGACGGCCGCGGCCGTCGCCCTCCTGGGCGGGCGCGGAGACGGCGGTGGCCGCCTCGACCTTGGTCTCGGCCGGAGCGGTCGCGGTGACGGCCTCGGTCTTCGCCTCGACCTGCACGGCGGCGGGGGCCGCGGCCTCCGGGCTGCCGGAGGGGGCCGTGGCACGGCGCCGGCGGCGCTCGCCGGCCGGGGCGTCCTCGCTGGCCGGCTGGCCCGGGATCTCGATCTGCGCCTGGGCGGCAGGCTTCTCGGCGGGCGCCTCCGCGGCGGCCTCACCCGTACGGGCCTTGCTGGTGGCGCGGCGCTTCGGCTTGGCCTCGGCGGCATCTGCGGCGGGGGCCGCAGCCTTGGGGGCGCTGCTGCCCGCCTGCGCCTCCTTGATGACCTCGATCAGCTGGCTCTTGCGCATCCGCGCGGTGCCCCTGATCCCGAGGCCCGACGCGACCTGCTGCAGCTCGGCCAGGACCATGCCGTCGAGGCCGGTACCGGAGCGGCGGCGCTTGGGCGCGGCTGCCGCGGCGGGAGCACTGGTGTCGACATTGGTGTCGGCAGCGCCCATCAGATCGGTGGTGTCGCTCACGAAGGGTCCTTCCCTGGAGCGGACGTCGGCCTGTCTGGCTCGGCGACCGGTTGTGCTGTCCGACAGCAGTCCATGGCCTGATGGGACGTGGACCGCAGCCGGGGCGGTGGTCCGCCGATAGAGATACGGCGGAAAGAAACGTGCATGGGTGGTTCCGGCGAGAAGCCCCCGAGCTGGAAGCGTGGGAATGTCACGCCGATTCCGGAGCGTGCTCGAAACTGCTGGAAGTGATCAAAGCAGTCGGGGAGGCTCCCGGAAGAAAGGTGGTCCCGAATGGGGACACTGAGCGCCGAGCCATGGCGGCTTCGGCTGCGCACTTGAGACTAACACTACCGGATCCAACAGTTATTCCCCCTCTCAATCACCGGCAATCGCGCCTTCCGCGCGGGCGGCCTGCCCCGGCCGCCCACCCCTGGCGGGTGCGCCCGTACGGCCTAGCCGCCCTGGGTGCCCAGCGGAAGTACGCTCGCGCCCGCGGCGTCGAGGGCGAGCCGGTTCGCCGCCCACCCCTCGCCCGCGAGCTGCGCGACCTTGTCGGCCGCACCGTTGTCGACCAGCGCGAGGACCGTGGGGCCCGCGCCGGAGATGACCGCGGGGATGCCGTCCGCCCGCAGCCGGTTGACGAGTGCGACGCTCTCCGGCATCGCCGGGGACCGGTACTCCTGGTGGAGCCGGTCTTCGGTGGCCGGCAGCAGCAACTCGGGACGCCTGGTCAGGGCTTCGACGAGCAGGGCCGCGCGACCCGCGTTGACGGCCGCGTCCACGTGCGGGACGTTGCGCGGCAGCAGGCCGCGCGCGGTCTCGGTCAGGACCGGCTTGGACGGGACGAAGACCACCGGAACGATGGAATCGGCGGGCTCCATACGGATCGCCTTGGCGCTGCCGCCGTCCATCCAGGCGAGCGTGAAGCCGCCGAGGAGACAGGCGGCGACGTTGTCGGGGTGGCCCTCGATCTCGGTGGCCAGTTCGAGCAGGGCCGCGTCGTCGAGCTTGGCCTCCCCGCCTATGGTCACGGCGCGGGCGGCGACGATGCCGGCGCAGATGGCGGCGGAGGAGGACCCGAGGCCGCGGCCGTGCGGGATGCGGTTGGCACAGACGACCTCAAGGCCGCGCGGCTGCCCGCCCAGCAGGTCGAAGGCGGTGCGCATGGAGCGTACGAGCAGGTGGCTCTCGTCCCGCGGGAGGGTGTCGGCGCCCTCGCCCGCGATGTCGATGTTCAGGCCGGAGTCGGCCACCCGGACGACGACGTCGTCGTAGAGCCCCAGGGCCAGACCGAGGGCGTCGAAGCCCGGGCCGAGGTTGGCACTGCTGGCGGGGACGCGCACCCGTACGGCGGCGGCGCGGAACGCTGGACCGGCCATCGTCAGATGACACTCCTTGTGACTGTGCGAGACGAGATCTTCGCTGGCTCGCTGCGAATGTACTGGAGAACGTACGACACCCGAAGGCCCTCTGGGCAGCACCACGGTCATATGCGCGGTGGCGGATGTAAGTACAGCGTATCGAAGGAAGGTTATCTCGCGACATAGGGCGCACAGGAGGCGCACGATGCGTGTCGGTGTCTTCCGGTGGATTCCGCTGAATGCCGTTGACTTTTGTGCCGTACGACCCGAGTTGCCGGATTCCGCAGGCCTGCGGAATCCGGCAACTCGGGGTGGTGCCTTCCGGGGTCGGACCCGGGTGGGGCCCGGCCGGATCAGACCAGGCCGAGACGGATGGCCGCGGCCTCCGCGTCCACCGGGACGGTGGCGGGCTGCGGAGCGCCGGCGACCGCCCAGTCGGGGTCCTTGAGGCCGTTGCCGGTGACGGTGCACACGATCTTCTGACCCGGGTCGACCAGGCCCAGCTCGGCGGCCTTGAGCAGACCGGCCACGGACGCCGCCGAGGCGGGCTCGACGAAGACGCCCTCCTGCGCGGCCAACAGGCGGTAGGCGGCCAGGATCTGGCGGTCCGTCACCTCGTCGATGAAGCCGCCCGACTCGTCGCGCGCCGCGAGTGCGTAGTCCCAGGAGGCCGGGTTGCCGATGCGGATCGCGGTGGCGATGGTGTGCGGCTCCTTGACGACCTCGCCGCGCACGATGGGCGCCGAGCCGGAAGCCTGGAATCCCCACACGCGGGGCGTACGGGAGGCCAGGCCGTCGGCCTTGTACTCCTTGAAGCCCTTCCAGTACGCGGTGATGTTGCCGGCGTTGCCGACGGGCAGCACGTGGATGTCAGGGGCGTCGCCGAGGGCGTCGACGATTTCGAACGCGGCCGTCTTCTGACCCTCGATGCGCACCGGGTTGACGGAATTGACCAGCGCGACCGGGTAGTTGTCGGACAGCGCGCGGGCCAGGTCCAGGCAGTCGTCGAAGTTGCCGTCCACCTGGAGGATCTTGGCGCCGTGCACGAGGGCCTGGCCCATCTTGCCGAGCGCGATCTTCCCGCGGGGCACGAGGACGGCCGAGACCATCCCGGCGCGCACCGCGTACGCGGCGGCGGACGCCGACGTATTGCCCGTGGAGGCGCAGATGACGGCCTTGGCGCCGTCCTCCTTGGCCTTGCTGATCGCCATGGTCATGCCGCGGTCCTTGAAGGACCCCGTCGGGTTCGCGCCCTCGACCTTGAGGTGGACCTCGCAGCCGGTGCGCTCGGAGAGCACCTGCGCGGGGACGAGGGGAGTACCGCCCTCACGGAGCGTGACCACGGGAGTGGCGTCCGTCACCGGCAGGCGGTCCCGGTACTCCTCGATGATGCCGCGCCACTGGTGGGTGCGATTGCTGCTCATGGGTCCTTACTCCCCTTCAACACGCATGATGCTGGCGACACCGCGCACGGTGTCCAGCTTCCGCAGCGCCTCGACGGTCCCGGAGAGGGAGGCGTCGGGTGCGCGGTGGGTGACGACGACGAGGGAGGCTTCATTGCCGACCCCGTCCGGACGTCCTTGCTGACGTACGGTATCGATCGAGACACCGTGCTCCGCGAACGTCGTCGCCACCTGGGCGAGGACGCCCGGCTTGTCGGCCACATCGAGGCTGATGTGGTACCGCGTGACGACGTCGCCCATGGGGCTGACCGGCAGCTGGGTGTACGCCGACTCACCGGGCCCCGTTGCCTCGGCGAGCTTGTTGCGGCATACGGCGACGAGGTCGCCCAGGACCGCCGAGGCGGTCGGCGAGCCGCCCGCCCCGGGACCGTAGAACATGAGCCGCCCGGCGGCCTCCGCCTCGACGAAGACGGCGTTGTACGCCTCGCGGACGGAGGCGAGCGGGTGGCTGAGCGGGATCATCGCCGGGTGCACGCGGGCGGTGACGGACTCGCCGTCGGCGGCACGCTCCAAGATCGCGAGGAGCTTGATGGTGCAGCCCATGCGCTTGGCGGAGGCGAAGTCGGCGGCGCTGACCTCGGTCATGCCCTCGCGGTACACGTCATCGAGGCGGACCCGGGTGTGGAAGGCGATGCCGGCCAGGATCGCGGCCTTGGCGGCGGCGTCGTAGCCCTCGACGTCGGCGGTCGGGTCAGCCTCGGCGTACCCGAGGGCGGTGGCCTCGTCGAGCGCCTCCTGATACCCGGCGCCGGTGGAGTCCATCTTGTCGAGGATGAAGTTCGTCGTGCCGTTGACGATGCCCATCACCCGGTTGATCTTGTCGCCGGCGAGGGACTCGCGCATCGGGCGGACCAGCGGGATCGCGCCGGCCACGGCGGCCTCGTAGTACAGGTCCAGCCCGTGCTGCTCGGCCGCGGCGTGCAGTGCGGCGCCGTCCTGGGCGAGCAGCGCCTTGTTGGCCGAGACGACGGAGATGCCGTGCTCGAAGGCGGTGGTGATCAGGGCGCGGGCGGGCTCGATGCCGCCGATGACCTCGATGGCCACGTCGATGTCGCCGCGTTTGAGGAGGGCGGTCGCATCGGTGGTGATCAGGGCCGGGTCGATGCCCTCGCGCACCTTGGAGGGGCGGCGCACGGCGACGCCGGCGAGCTCGACGGGCGCGCCGATCCTGGCCGTCAGATCGTCGGCGTGCGTCGTCATGATGCGCGCCACCTCTGAGCCGACCACTCCACAGCCCAGCAGCGCCACCTTCAGCGGACGCGTACGCATCATTCGACCTACGCCTTTCGATCTTCCATCACCACCCGGCGCACGGTATTGCGCGCCAGGGTCTCAACCAGTCTCACTCAATGGACAGCACTTTCCATCCTCGGTCCATTGAGTGAGACACGCATGGACACCCGGTCACCCGGGGACATCCATTTTGGGGGTCCGGGGGCTTTACGCAGAAATATGCGGATCATCCGAGGTCGAGACGCAGGAGATCTTCCTCCGTCTCGCGCCGGACGATGACGCGGGCCTGCCCGTCGCGCACGGCGACGACGGGCGGGCGGAGCGCGTGGTTGTAGTTGCTTGCCATGGAGCGGCAGTACGCCCCGGTGGCGGGCACGGCGAGGAGGTCCCCCGGAGCCAGGTCGGCCGGCAGGAAGGCGTCCTTCACCACGATGTCACCGCTCTCGCAGTGCTTGCCGACGACGCGGACCAGCATGGGCTCGGCGTCGGAGACGCGGGAGACGAGGGTGACCCCGTACTCGGCGTCGTAGAGGGCGGTGCGGATGTTGTCGGACATGCCGCCGTCGACGGAGACGTACGTCCGCAGCCCTTCGAGCGGCTTGATCGTCCCGACCTCGTACAGCGTGAACGCGGTGGGCCCGACGATGGCCCGGCCGGGCTCGACGGAGATCCGGGGCGCGCGCAGCCCGGCGGACTCGCACTCCCGGGCGACGATCTCGTGCAGGGCCTTGGCGATCTCGTGGGGCTCGCGGGGGTCGTCGGAGGACGTGTAGGCGATGCCGAGGCCGCCGCCGAGGTCGATCTCGGGCAGCTCGATCCCGTGCTCGTCCCGTACGGCGGCCAGCAGCTGCACCACCCGCTTCGCGGACACCTCGAAGCCGGCCATGTCGAAGATCTGCGAGCCGATGTGGGAGTGGACGCCGAGCAGGTCGAGGCTGTCGTGCCCGAGGGCGCGGCGAACGGCCTCGGCGGCCGAGCCGTCGGCGACGGCGATGCCGAACTTCTGGTCCTCGTGCGCGGTGGCGATGAACTCGTGGGTGTGCGCCTCGACGCCCACGGTCACCCGGATCTGCACGGGCTGGCGCACCCCCAGCTCACGGGCGACGTGCGCGACGCGTGCGATCTCCTGGAAGGAGTCGAGCACGATCCGCCCGACGCCGGCGGTGACGGCCCGCCGGATCTCGCTCTCCGACTTGTTGTTGCCGTGGAAGGCGATCCGCTCGGCGGGCATCTCGGCGGCGAGGGCGGTGGCCAACTCCCCGCCGGAGCACACGTCGAGGTTGAGGCCCTCCTCCTTGAGCCACTTCACGACGGCCTTGGAGAGGAACGCCTTCCCCGCGTAGAACACGTCGGCGTCGGGCCCGAAGGCGTGCGCCCAGGCCCGGCACCGCGCCCGGAAGTCCTCTTCGTCCATGAAGTAGGCGGGCGTCCCGAACTCCTCGGCGAGCGTGGTGACGGGGATGCCGCCCACGGCCGCGACGCCGTCGGGGCCGCGTCGTACGGTCCGCGCCCAGACCTTCTCGTCGAGCTCGTTGAGGTCGGCGGGCGGCGGGGAGTAGTGCCCCTCGGGCAGGACGTCGGCGTGGCGGGGCCCGGCGGGGTGCGCGGAACGGCTCATCGGTATCTCTCTTCGCAGATCACAGGCAGTCGGGTGCGGCTATGCCGAGCAGGTCCAGGCCGCCGGCCAGCACCGTCCCGGCGGCTTCGGCAAGAGCCAGCCGGGCACGGTGGGCGGCCGAGGGTTTCTCGTCCCCCTTGGGCAGGACGCGGTAGTGGAAGTCGAGCAGCTCGTCGGCGGCCCGCACGAGGAACCGGACGACCTGCTCCGGCGCCCCCCGGTGCGCGGCGGCCTCAAGGACGAGGGGGTAATCGGCGAGGACCTGCGCGAGCGGCCCGCCGTCCGGGACCTCGCCGGGCCCGCTCCCGAACCCGAGGCGGGCGGCGTTGCGCACGAGCGCGCGGCTGCGGGCGTGGGCGTACCGCACGCGGAAGAACTCGCTGGACTCGTCCTGGACGAGCAGGCGGGCGGAGAACGAGGGGCACTCGTGCGGCGCGACGCAGAGCATGGCCCAGCGGGCGGCGTCCTCCCCGTAGAGCCGGACGACGTCCCCGTCGCGCTTGGCGACGGGCGCGGTGTGGGGGGCGGCCGCGGCGACGGCTGCTGCTGCATCGGCGCCCATGCCCGTGCCCATGCCCGTACCTGTGCCCTGAGTGGCCCGGATCCTCAGCAGGGCCTCTTCGACGACCCGCGCGCGCAGCCCGCCGGAGCTGGCGCTGGAGCTGGAGCTGGAGCCGATGCTGACGCTTGCTGCGGCGCTGAACCCGTACCGGCGCCCGCGGGCCTGCACTTCTCGTACGAGGGCGTCGACGGACACCGGGTCCATCACGAAGTTGAGGAACCCGGGACCGGTCACCTCGACCCGCTCGATCCCGGCAACGGCGCCGAGCCGCCGGGCCAGTACCCCGGCGACGTCCAGGGGCGGGCGTCCGGCGCTCTTGGCGATCTGGAAGGCCACGGGTGTGGCGTAGTCCCCCACCCCGCCGGGACGGGTCCGCTCGACGACGACCCGCTCGGGCACCCCCGCCCGGGCGGGCAGCTCCCCGTCCTCGACGGCGCAGCGCACGGCGCGCACGACGGTACGGGACAGGTCGGCGGGGATCACGGGACCAGCCTAGGGGAGAAGCCCACCCATCCCGCGAACGGTTTCGCCATGTGAACAGCGGACGCCGTTACCCTCTCCCGCGCCCGGCCGGCGCGCCACCCTTCCGCTCACGCCGATCCTTGCGCTCGACGAGCCGGCGTACGACCCGCACCAGCTCGGCGGGCTCGAAGGGCTTGGCGAGGAACGCATCGACCCCCGCCTCGATCCCGGACTCCACCTCGTGCTGCGTACAGGCACTGACGATGGCGACGGGCACATGCCGCGTCCGCGGATCGGCCCGCAGCTGCGCGGCGGTCCCGAACCCGTCCAGCCGGGGCATGACCACATCAAGGGTGATCACATCGGGGCACACGCGGTGCACGACGTCCAGGCACTCGGCACCATCGTTCGCGGTCACTACCTCGAAGCCCTCCAGCTCGAGATTGACCTTGATCAGCTGCCGGATGACCTTGTTGTCGTCGACAACAAGCACCCGGCCCGAGACGCCTGGCACAACTTGAGAGTAGGTCGCCCTAAGCCCCCGCGTCCGGGTTTTTGCCACTTCCACCCCCTCCGAGCGACCCATGCCCCCCAGGCCCGCAAACGGTTCCTGATCACCCCGCGGAAGCTGGTAGTGTTCAACCCGTCGCCGCAACGCGAACGACACGCCCCCGTAGCTCAGGGGATAGAGCAACGGCCTCCGGAGCCGTGTGCGCAGGTTCGAATCCTGCCGGGGGCACTCCAGCAGAGACAGCGCGATCACGCTGCTGACCAGCTGAAGTGCCAAGCATGAAGGCCCGAACTCAGTCCCACTGAGTCCGGGCCTTTGTCGTTGCTACGCACTGCTCCCGTGTGAGGGGCGTGTGGGCCACGCGTCAGCCGGACGCATCGCTGATCACCCGTCGGGCGCGCTCGTAGAACTGCTCGCGCGTCCCGTCCAGCCCAGCGGCGTCCGGTCGCCTCGTGAGATTCGACAGCGCTTCCGCAGTGCCGGCCGCCCAATCCCCGTAGGCCTCGAAGACTGCGTTGGCCCGCTGCCGGAGCTCCAGGTCCGGCATTACTTCGATGACGGGCAGGGCGTCGTCATGGTGCCGTCGGACGACGGCGAAGCACTCGTCATACAGGAGCGTGGCCGCCAACGTGTCCTCAGCTTCGGTCGCCTCACCGATCTTCGCCCGGAAGTCCTGGAGCATCTTCGAGATGGTCGTGGACGTGGCGATCACCTGCTCCCGCACGCGCTGCTCGTGCGTCAGCCTGGCCTCGTGCTCGCGCTTCGCCGCCTCCTGGGTGTCGGCGTGCTGCTGCCTCCGCCGCTCGGTCCGTCCGGTGAAGTAGTGGGTTGTCCAGGCTGCGGCGACCGAGCTGATGAGCACAGCTCCGGCAGAGATCGCCGTGGTGACCCACTGGCTGTCCTGCACCACCGTCGTGGTCACATCACCCGTGGTGGTCGTCGTCTGCCCGCCACCGCACCCGGATATGACCATCAGAAGCCCCAACAGTCCTAATCGGTTCACCACTTGTCGCATGGGCGCAGATTAGTGTGGGCCATCCCTGGCGCTCACTGGGGTTCTGACCACCCCATGGCTTTCGCGATCTTCGCGTTGTTCAGCTCCTCATGGCCGTCGATGCAGCCTTCGTAGCGCCTGTGGATGACCTCGGGCGAGTTGCCGGCGCGGCGGGCGACCTCGGCGACCGGGACCCCTGCGTTCAGCCAGTTCGTGATGCAGGTGTGCCGCAGGTCATACGGCCGCCGCGCGAGCAGTGAGGCAGCCCGGTCAGGAGGCAGGGCGAATGCCCGTGTCTCCTGCCAGACCCTCCAGTAGCTGGACGTCCCCAGCACACCGCCTCGCTCGTTGGCGAAGAGCCGGCCGCCCTGAGCCGTGCCGAACTCCTCGATGTGCTCGCGGAGCATCGCCACCAGGATCGGCGGAATGGGGACCGGGCGGTCCGCCTTGGCCTCGCGCGACTTGAGGCCGCGCTTGTCGTGGCGCTTCCCGGAGTCGGTCCACCTCTTGCCGGACACCGGCAGCGTCTCCCTGAGCGTGAGGGTGCCCCACCCCGTTTCGGGGAGGTGGCAGTCCTGCTCCCTCAGCCCGACCGCTTCCGCCGGCCGCATCGCCGCATAGAGCTGGCAAGCGAAGAACGCGATGAGTCGTCGCCCGCGGTTGCGGTGGACGGAGCCGACGTAGGAGACGGCGGTCAGGAGCTGGCTGCCCTGGACGGTATTGACCAGAACCCTGGGGTCCACAGCGTCACCGCCCTTGGGCCCGGCCCGCTTCACCCCGGCGAGAGGGTTCGCGTCCAGGTAACCCGACTCGATCGCGTACTCCATGGCGGTGTTGAAGCCGCGTCGGCGCCGCTTGTAGGTCTCCCCCGCCGCGGGCGTGTCGTCCAGCTTGAACGAAAGCCGGTACTGGACGTCCCGGAGCACTCTCGGGTCCAGTAGGTCCGAGAGGGGCCGGGAGCGCTGCGAGAGCCACGTACAGGTCCGCGCCAGTTCCGGCGGAGGCTCCTCGCCCTTGTGCGCCGGTACGACAGCCCAGCGCACCGCCAGCCGTACCTCTTCCAGGGTGGGCGCCTTGGCACCGTCGCCCATCATCGCGAGGGCCACCGTGGCGAGGCTGTCCGCCAGTCCCTCGCGGGTCTTCGCCGCAGCTGTCCGCCACCGGACGGCCATGTACTCACGACTGAAGTCCCACCAGGTGGGATCGGGGCGGACGTTCTCTTTGGCGGCAGCCTTACGGACCTCGGACTCCGGCAAGCCCGATTCGACATCGAACGGCTGCCCTTTCGACATCGCGTTCCAGAGTTCCGAGCGGCGGCTTTCGGCAAGCGCCACGGTGGCGAACGTGGCGTGCCGGACTTGCCCAGCCACAACCCACCGCAGTTGGTAGGGGGCTGACTTGCTGGAAAGCTTGCTGATCTTCCATATCCGAACATCCGTGGTCAAGGTGAGTTCCGCCGTGGGGGCCGGGCCCCCGCTGCTGCGGGGGCCCGGCACGTTCGCGGTCTTGCGGTTGGTCACGCGGCCTCTTCCAGGGTGGCAATCCAGCGGTCCAGCTCAGAGCGCCGGATTCGCACCGATCCGTTCGGGAGCTTGATGGCCTTGGGGCCCTTCCTCAGTTGCCGCCAGCGGTAGAACGTGGCCAGAGGTACGCCGATCTCTTCAACGACTTGGGGGATGGTCAACATCTCGTCACGCGGTGCGGCCACTGTTCCTCCACGGGGCAGGTGTTGAGCTACGGGACGGCGGGGCGCCGCAGAAACCGCAGAATCCGCAGAAATACCGGGATCTGCGGCCTGACCTGCGGCGTTCGGAAGATGGCGGTACGCGCCGCAGAAACCTCGGGAATCTCCGCAGAAATAGGTGGTGGCCCATGGGGCGAGGCGGCGCCAGCTGTGGGCGATGATTTCTGGGGGAGTTCGAAGACTTTCTGCGGCGGTCGCGCTGCTGGGGTGTCGCCGCTGGTCAGAGTGGGCGGTGGCGGGTTTCTGCGGATTCTGCGGTTTCTGCGGCGGGTTACAGGGGGTGCAGCTCCATCGCGAGCTCACGCCTTGGGCTCCCGGACGTTGGGGTGGATGAGGTACCGAGGGGCCGGCGGACGTCCGCGCTTACCGGTCCGGGGCGGGGTGTCGGTACGGAGGTAGCCGTGTTCCTCCAGGAGCGCGAGGGCAGGCTCCAGCTCGGCAACCGTGGGGAATTCGGAGCGGGAGAGCTTGGCGAACAGGTCGCGGCGAGTGATGCTCTCCCACCCGTTGTGCTCCAGAGCCGACAGTAGGACGCGGGCCCGGGCCAGCGATGTGTCTGCGCCCATGAGATCGAAGACGGTCAGGGCATGGGCGGTGAAGTAGTCCGCGATCTCGATGGCTGCACGCAGCGTGGCCTCGGTGATGGGCTCGTGGTGCCCACCGTCGATATGGGTCGCGAGGTGGAGGACTCCGGCGATGCGGGCGGTGGCGCCGATGAGCTTGCCCGCCCATTTGTCGATGTGGCCGAGCCTGCCGCCCTTGGCCCTGAGCTGCGGCTCAAGCCGCTCCTCGTAGGCGATCAAGGCCCGACCGGCTTCCGGGGTGAGCTGGATGACGAATGGGTCGGTCCAGTCGGCCAGCCGCAGGGTGAGTGCGTACACGTTACGCTCGTACGTCTCCGCCACCGCGGCCGGCACCTGCCCCGGATTGATCCTCCGGCGGCCGACGAGGGATTCGGGCAGGCAGTAGAGGAAGCGGGCCAGCAGGCCGCGGCCGTCGAAGCCGCGGTTCTTGCCGATCTCTTCCAGAACGCTGGGCTGGACGGCCAGGCCCATGGTCAGGGCCGGGGCTTCGATGAACTCCTCACGGCTCCGACGGTCCACCCGGAGCCGGTCGCCGGCATGGCCCTTGAGGAAGACCTCCATGTTGGGGATCCCGGAGTAGCGCCCGGCGATGATGTCGAAGATGCCGCCCTCGGCAGACATGACCGCGAGCCTGCCGCCCTGCTCGGCGAGCAGGGTGGTGATGACCTCGGGAGTGGCGTCATCGGCGAGGAGTCGCGGGCTGGCCGGCACGGTCAGGGTCTCGGCGACCTGGGCGAGGCCGATGGCCTCGGCGATCAGGTTGTCCCGCTCCGGGCCCTCCGCCTTCGCGGCCTGGGCTGCGGCCTTGTCGGCTGCTTCGCGGGCCATCTTCGCGGTGACCTCCGCCTCCACGATCGTGAGGTTCGCCCCCTCCACGAGGCTCTTCTCCGCCTCGTACAGGGGGCGGGTCATCGCGGCGAAGACCGAGGACTTTCGGTTGGCGGGACCGAGCGCGACCACCACGAAGAGGTTGGTGGGCTCCCTCCAGCGACCGCGCACCTGGACCACGGCCCGACCGCCTGAGGCTGCGGACAAGACAGAGAGGGCCAGAGCTCCGGCCATGTCGGGCGGGGTCTGCGTCTCCTCCGCGACGGCGGCAACGTAGTCGGCGAGCCACCCAGGGAGGGCATTCGTGGGGAAGGGCGGGAGCGTGGGCTGGACGTTGAGCGGGATGGGATCCGCCCACGTGCCGGGGATCGTCTCGGCGCCCAGGGCCAGGGCTTCACGCAGGTCGTCGTCCGTGGCGTCCGGGGACATGCCGGCCTGGACGATGCGGGTACCGGCCTCGATGCTGCGGCGGCGGCGCGCCAGCTGGTGGACGATCCCTGCGTAGTACTCGGCATTGGCCGTGCTGGGGACCGCCTGCACCAGGGTGTGGAGGTAGGGCCGTCCGCCAACCTTGCCGAGGACACCGGCGTGGTCGAGGTGGTGGCCGAGAGTGATGGGGTCCGCGGCCTGTCCCTGGCCGTGCAGGTCCAGGATCGCGCGGTGGATCGTCTCGTGGGCCGGGCGGTAGTGGTCGGCGGGGTCCATCGCCGCGGCCACCTGTGCGGTCACCTCGGGGGCCAGCATCAGGGCGCCGACGACAGCCTGTTCGGCCTCCAGGTCGTGCGGCGGGACGCGCTCCAGGCTGCCGGCGGGTGCTGCCCGCAGGGGCAGCACAGAGGCGTACTGCTCTGACTCGGGTTCGGGTGTCATGCTGGTGGTCTCCTGTTTCTGTCGAAGGGACGGAGAACCGGGGCGGTCGCGGTCTTTGGCGAGAGGCGACCGCCCCGGGCACAGCTAGTGGTGCCGCTTCCAGACGGCGTACTCCTGGCGGACGTAGCCGCGGGGGTCACGGATGCTGTCCGGGTGGTCCGGGGTGTACGGGCCGTCGGCGTAGCCGTTGGGGCCGAGGCCGGCGGTCTGGTCGATGTCCATCAGGCGCCGGGCCGCTTCTACGGCGAGAGTGGCTGCGTCGCTGCTCACGGGGTCGTCGTCAGTGAGGGCGACCCGGTCCAGGAGTGCGGCTTTGCGGAGCCAGAACTCGCGGACGTGGATGCCGTGCAGGCAGTCTCGGACTCCTCGGGCGGTCCAGCCGATCTCACTGATAACGCTCGGCGCGGTGGCATAGGCGGTTTCGGGAGCGGGCCAGTGGCTCGGCTGCTGCTCGGCGGTGACGTACAGGCGGACCCGCTCACCGTCGCGAGTGGCGTACCGCCGGACCGGCCCGGTCGTGAACGTCTCTTCCAGAGCCTTAGTGATCTCGGGTGCCTCGGTCGGGCTGCAGACGACGCGGATCTCGAACATGGATGGCTCCTTCACCCTCGGAAGTTGTTGCGCTTGAAGACGGCCCGGCGGATGTTGACGACCATCCCGCCGCTGTCGCGGCCGTGGTTGGTGCCGAGGACCTGGGTGGCGATGAAGCCGCCGAAGATGACGGCGGCCAGGATGACGAGTTGCTGGATGAGCGCGGCGACCGCGGCGATGAAGGTGGTCAGGAGCATCAGCCCGCCGCATGCCGCGGCGAACCCGATGCCTCCGAGGGCGATGTTGACGGCGAGCGGGTTGATGGCCGGCCGTTCCGGAACGGGCTCGGGGGCTTTGGCGGGGGCGACGGCGTAGCCCGTGATGATGCGGCCGTCCGGGAGCTGGATGGTCTGGATGTCCGGGACGGCGTGCGGGTGGTGGACAGCCAGCGGGGCGGGCGGGATGGGCACCGGGTGGTGGGGCACGGTGGTCTCCTGGCGGGCGGGGTCGTGGCGGTTCACGGCGGCGCCTCCTTACTCAGCGATGTCGGTGACCGCGACGGCGGCGGACTTCACGAGGTTGGTGATGGGCTCGTATGCGCCCGTCCCGGCGGTGAAGAAGCCGAAGAGGAACAGGACGATGGCGGCTCCGGCTCCGGCGGACTTGGACTTGAGGACGACGAACGATCCGGCGCCGAAGAGCAGGACCGCGGAGATGGTGAAGGTCATGGCGACTCCAGTCAGTGGCGTTCAGCGGGTGCCGTTGCGGTGGGTGCGGGCCCACAGGTTGTAGAGGTGACGGCCGACGCGCATGCGGATGCCGTGGCCGTCGCAGCGGCGGCAGTGCTTGCCTCGCTTGGGCTTGCCCTTGCGGTCGTGGGCCAGGGCGAAGCCGAGTCCGTTGCACTTGCGGCAGCGGCCGAACGGCGAGGCCGCACACACTCCGATGTAACCGACTGTGACGACCAGGCTGAGAGTGATAGCGAGCAGGGAGAGGGTCACAAAGGGCCTCCAGGGCGGGGATTTCGGCGTTTTCGCAGGTGGGCCGCTACTTGCTAGCAACCTGATCAGGGATCGTTTCGGTCGCTAGCAGGGTCGCTACCGGTAGCAAGTCCCCCTGCTACCGGTAGCGGCCTTTCCGGGCTAGTTCGCGTCCCGCTTCTTGTTGCGCTCCGTAATCGCCTTGAGGAGATCAGCGCGGAGGATGCCGCGCTTGTTCACCTGGATTCCGTCGATGCGGCGGCTGATCTGCTCGGTGCCGATGCCGTACGGCTTGAGCGCTGCGGTGAGCTGTTCGGCCTTGGGCTTGGGCTCCATCTCGGCCCACGGCCCGTAGGCCTCGGGCCGGTGCTGGGCGAGGCGGTCCACGATGGTCTCGGACCAGATCTTGTTCTCGCCCTTGCCGATGACCGCGGCCACGTCATCCAGGATCGAGGCGAGCGCACCGTCGGCCGGCGCCTCACCAGCGGCGTCGCCGGTGAGGGTGCCCTCCGCCTGCCGGAGGGCCTGGGCGCGGGTGAGGATGGTCTCTGCGTCGCGGCCATCGGCGAGGTAGGTGCGGACGATCCCGGCATCGTCGGACATGCCCTTGAGCAGGCCGACGCCCTTGTGGGACTTCAGCAGCCGTGAGGCGTCCAGGCCCTCGCCGTACGATCCGGCGCCGAGGATGGTCTCCGAGACCTGGTAGGCGCCGACCCGCAGGGCGAAACGGGCCTGGTGCTGGTCACGGAGCACGGACGGGCAGGCGGTGTCGTCGGGCTTCTGCGTCGCGGTCATCACCGAGACACCAACCGCAGGCGCGACGCGGGCGAGGAAGACCAGCAGGTCAAGGATGGTCTTCCCGTGCACGGGGTGCATCAGGTACTCCTGCACCTCATCCACCACGAACAGCACGAGCGGCATGTCGTACTTCTTGCCCCGTGAGATGGCCGGTGTGAGCTTGCCCTCGGGGCAGACGTGCAGGGGCAGTTCGGAGAGCCGGTGGTAGCGGTCCTCCACATCGGCCTTGAGCTCCTGGAGCGAGTTGACCAGGTGCATGACCGGGTCCAGCCCGCCCTGCGGGACGGTGCCGAAGCCGACCCGGTGGGCGACCATCGAGAACTTCCGCCAGTCCGGGGAGGCCTTGCCATCGAACACGTACAGGCGGACGTACGGGTCCAGGGCCGCAGCGAGGGCGATGGTGCGGGCGGAGAACGTCTTGCCCTGCCGGGGGACGGCGCCGACGAGGAGCGAGAGCCAGAGCATGCTGATCTCGACCTCGACTCCGCGCTCGTCGCGGCCCCAGGGGAAGGGCTTCCAGAAGTCCACGCGGTCCGCGCCGAGGAGCGGGGTGCGGCCGGTGGGGACGGCGAGCGGGTCGCGGTTGGCGACCCACATCGAGACCCGGCGTGAGCTGGTCGTATCGCGATCCAGGAACACCTGCGTCTCGGCCACGTCGATGCCCGATGCGAGGGCATCGCGCTTCTTGACCGCATCGGAGAACGTCTTGCCGTACGGCAGGTCCACCACGACCCGCCAGCCGTCGCCGTCCTGCCGGATGGGCTGCGGGAACGCGATGCCCTGGTCGGGCTTGGTCAGTCCGGCGGCCAGGAAGGCGCGGGTCACGATGTCCGAGGTCAGCTTGCGGTGGCGGAACTTCACCTTGGCCGCGTCGATCAGCGGCCGGTCCGTCGGCGCCCCTGCCCACCCGAGTGCGCCGGTGAGGGCGATCAGGGCGAGGGTCAGCAGCCAGGCAGGGGCCAGCACCCACATGGCCAGGGCCGCGCCGAGACCGATCACGCTGGCCAGGGTGGCGATGATGCCGCGCAGCTTCACCCGGGCATCCCGCTGCCGCGAGAGCTTGAGGTACTCCCCCGCGTCCTCGGTACGGACGGCGGCGAGGCGGACCGGGAGACCCTCGGCGTCGGAGACCCAGCGGCCGGATGCTCCGATCCAGCGGAAGGCGCCGCGCGGGGCGTAGGCCAGCAGCTTCGCGGAGTAGACCGGGGTCCGTACCAGGTGGAAGGCAGTGGTCCGGCCGTAGTGGCCGACCGCCCACTTCGCCACGGCCGCACGCTGCTGGGCGCTGGTCAGCCAGTCCGGGAGCACCGGGCGCCGCGCCTTGTCCTTGGCCTCGATCACCTCGGCGATCGAGGGCGGGAACTCGTGCTTGGGCGGGTCCACCGGATCGCCCTCGGCGGCCTCGCCGTTGTCGTCGGGCTGGTCGTCGGGGAGTTCAGCCTCCCACTCCCCCGGCCGGGCCTCGCCCGGGGCGAGAGGCTCGGCCTTGCCCTTTTGCATCGGGAACGGCAGCACCGATGCCGACCCCATGGGGTTCTGTGCGCTGTCCGGCTCTTCGTCCGGCTGCTCGATGACGTGGATCTCAGACACGATGGGTCTGCTCCCTGTGTGGAGTTGTTGGGAAGGGGCCCGGACGGCGCTTTGGACGGCCGACCGTCCGGGCCCCGCACGACGTGATCCGTGCGGCTCAGAGGGTGGTCAGGGGCTCGGGGGTCAGGCGCACCGGGCAGGTCGGGATTCCGAATCGAGCGCCGTCCGGGTCGGAGCACTTGGCGAACGTCAGCGCCGACATCAGGCGGCCCTGGCAGCGTCAGGCTGGTTCTGACGCAGTTCGCTGTAGCGGGAGGAGACCCAGCCGAGCGACCAGCCGGTCAGCTCGACTGCGGCCCGCACGGGCAGCTCTGCCGAGTAGGCGGCGAGCACGATCTGGCGGGCCCGGCTCTCCGGCAGCTTCTCGGTGGCGGGGCCGGCGGCCAGCAGGGCGGCGCGTTCACGCTCCGCCCGTTCCGCCCGCTCGGTCTGTTCACGGTGTTCACGCTCGGCCCGCTCGCGCTGCTGCTGCTCGCGCCGGTGGGCCTCTTCGCGTTCACGGCGTTCACGCTGCTGCTGCTCGTGTTCACGCTCACGCTGGACACGTTCACGCTCGGCCCGTTCCCGGGCTTCGCGGGCCTCTTCCCGCTCGCGTTCCTCGCGCCGTACCCGCTCCTCGTGTTCAGCGCGTTCACGAGCCAGCCGGGCCTCGTGGTCTCGCTGTTCACGGGCCAGCCCGGCCTCGTGCTCGCGCCGCTCACGCTCGCGCCGCTCCGCCCGCTCCTCACGGTCGAAGACGGCCTGCTGACGCGCTTCCCGCTCGGCCCGCTGCTCTGCCTTCAGGGCGTTCATGGCGGCGGTGATGGCCCGCCGGTAGGCGAGTCCGGTCTCAGCGGTGACGATCAGCAGGAGCGGGGCGACGGAGTGGACCGAGACCCCGACCAGGTCTCCTTGCAGAGCAGAGTCCGCGACGTTCAGGGCCAGGGTCATGCCCCCGGTCATCCAGCGCAGCGCGATCGGCCACCGCCCGCCGTGCCCGCCAAGGCGGGCCAGAACGGAGTCGAGGCGGACCACGATCACTACCGCCGCATCCACTACCAGGGGCAGGATCGGGGCGGTCCAGCGCCACTCGGCCGGAGTGTGCGCGGTCATCAGCGGGGTGACCGTGAGGACGGAGTAGAGCATGGCTCCGGACACGATCAGCCACGTTCCGACGGACAGCGCGCGCTCCGCTGAACGGATCTGAACACCGTTCATGCGGCCGTCTCCGTCCCGGTGGTCGCAGTGCCGCGACGGCCGGGGCGGCGACCGTTAACCGTCGCCCTCTCCGAGGTGCGGCTCACGGCGTTCATCCACGTAGCGCCGCCGCGCTTGGCCTGGTACATCTGCTCATCTGCCACCCGCAGCAGCTGGGCGAGGTCTGCCTGGTCGGTACGCGGGTCGAAGAAGACTGAACCGATCGCAACGCCGACGGTCAGCGAGTGTTCTCCGAACTCGACCGGCTGCTCCAGTTCAGCGATCAGGCTGCCGATGGACTCGGTGAGCTGGTTCTCGCTGTACGCGGGAGCCACAGCGGCAAACTCGTCACCCCCCAAGCGGCCGACGACAGCCGCGTTGTTGAGTGCCCATTCGTTCAGCCTCTCGCCGACAGCGCGGATGACCGCGTCTCCAGCGGCGTGGCCGTAGGTGTCGTTGATCTGCTTGAACTTGTTGAGGTCGATCAGGCACACCGCCCTCGGCCTGATGGACGCCAGCCCGCGCCGCGCAGCTTCAGCGAATCCATCACGGGTCAGCAGGCCGGTGAGCGGATCGCGACGGGCGGCTTCGATCCGGCGCCGTAAGCGGAGGCTGTGCAGGGACCATCCGGCCGCGACCGGGAGGGCGGCAGACAGAGCCGTGAGGGTCTGGCTCATGCTGCGGCCCCCTTGCGGGCCGGGCGGCGGCCGGCGGGCCGCTTCGTGAGCGGGACGACGTTGAACAGCTCCGGGGCGTTGGCCTCGATCACCTGGGCGGCGACCCGGCTCACGTCGTCCGGCAGGTCGGGGTTCTCGGCGAGGATGTCGCGGGCCGCGTCCAGGCGAGCCGCACGCTCCTCCTCGCTTTCCCCTTCCACCCCGAGCCAGAGCTCTAGCGGGGTGCCGAGGGCCAGTTCGATGAACTCGTCGACGCTCACGGCCTCCTGGCCGCCAATGTACGTACGCATCGTCGTTCTCCTGAAGTCGAAGGGATACCGAGGCGGTCGCGGTCTTTGGCGAGAGGCGACCAGCCCCGGGGATGAAGCCCTGAATCTCGCGGCTCCCCGCAGCCCTGCCTGTAGGGCGCGCAGGCGCCGTACAGGCAGGGGAGGCAACCGGCCGCAGCGTTGGGAAACTGCGGAGGGTGTTGCGGCCTCGCGAAGCGGCACCAGACGTGGAGCCGCCACCGCTTCGCGACGCAGTTCAGCGGTGACGCATGGGGCGCGGCTGGCCGTACCGGTCCAGCACGGGCAGCGCCCACGTAGGTCGAAGGGACACAGCAGCCTCCAGATCGGAGGGGCGAGGCTTCGCCGGCGCACCGTTGCCACGGCATGCCGGCCCCGAGCCTGAGAGTCGGGTGCGCCATCGTCACTGCTCTGGCGCCAGCAGGGCGGCACGTACCGGGTGGCACCCCGAGGGATGCTCTCCAGAGCCAGCACGCGGAAGAAGTGGCCGCCGGCGACGTCCCGTCGCCCTAGGGACGGGGATCACGCCCCGTCTCGTCTCACTTGGCACGCTGTTGAGTTCTCAGGGAACGAGTGCTTCCTTCAGACCCCTTTCGAGGGCCCTCCGGGCACGACAAATTCGGCCTCGATCACAGCTGCCTGTAAGGCAGTTGCGGCCGATCGGGTCGGGCTTCCGAAGAAGCTCAACTTCGCCTCAGAGTGCACTGTGAGGCAGAGTTGTGCAAGTGCTTCTCCGCGGAAGCGCAGGGTGAGTCCTAGCTCTCCCTGTGCCACTTGGGCACACTGAGGCAGTGACTGCTAAGAGACATGAGGTGCAGATGGTCGAGTGGACCGGCAAGCCCGCCTACCAGCAGGTAGCCGAGCAACTGCGGCGGAGGATCGCGGCCGGAGAGTTCGCGGAGTCGCGCAAGCTGCCGTCCCTGGCAGACCTCCAGGCGACGTACGGCGTCACCGTGACCGTGGCTCGCGACGCCATCCGCCAGCTCAAGACGGACGGTCTCGCGGTCAGCCATCAGGGCAAGGGGGCGTTCCTGACCGCCGAAGCCTCCGAGGCCGCCAAGCTCGCCGGCCCCGAGACCGCCATCGCGGAGCTCCGCGAACAGGTCGCGCGGCTCCAGGGTGAGGTCACCGACCTCCGTGAGCGGGTTGCGGAGCTGGAGGAGAAGTAGCCCGTGCCCCATACCGCCCCGGACGTCACCGCCTCGACGCGTGACGGGATCACGACCAACTGCCGTTGCCACAATCTGCCTCCTCCACTCGGATCGAATGGAGGGCTTCGACCTGCGCCGCTAGGCTGTCGCTGCCCTCTGCATCCTTTGTAGACCAGGCATTTGATGGACCGACAGATCTGCTATGTGGCCGCCCTCGGGCGGCCACATAGGCCGCATGAGGGGGGACGAGTGGGGCAGCGACCGAACGATCTGACACCGCATGCAAGCCCTCAGCACTACCTCGGTGCCGAGATGCGCGCCTGGCGCACACAGCGAGGCTTATCGCTGGGCAAGCTCAGCCGATCGATCCTGTTCAACACCAGCTACATGGCCCGAGTGGAGCGCGGCGGGCAGGCCGCATCCGTCGATCTGGTCCGGGCGTACGACGACGCGCTCGGCGCGAGCGGCTCGCTCGTCCGGCTCCACGTATCGATCCTCGAAGGGGTCAGTGTTGAGGCCCTCCCCACTGGGGATGTGGCCAATCCAGGGCCCCATGTGGCCAACGGTTCTGTGGCCCTGGCTGAGGAAGTGGAGCCTGAGGCACCGTCGGAGGAGGGGATGTCCATCCCCGTACGTTCCGATGACGGAAGGATCATCTTCGTGTCCCTATCTCGAAGGGCTCTGATCGGCGCGCTCGGTGCTGGTGCCGCGATCGCCGCGGCCTCCGACCTCTCAGCAGCAGCGAGCCCCACCCCGCGATCTGATCTCATCGCCTCAGGGGCCGACCCGATCGAGCTGCTCAAAGCAACCCGACGCGTGCTGATCGACAACGACAACCTGTTCGGTCCCCATCGGGTGATACCGACGGTTCAGCAGCAGATCGCCGCCATCAAGGCACTGCGCGCGGATCGCCGTGGCACCGATCGCCGACAGCTCCTCCAACTGCAGACCCAGTACTCCGAGCTGTGCGGCTGGCTCTATCAGGATCTCGGGGACTTCCGCGCCGCTCAGCACTGGATGCGGGAAGCCCTGGAGGCCTCCCACATGGCGGGCGACGGTGAGCTGACCACATACATCCTGGCGCGCCGCAGCCAACTGGCCGGCGACATGAACGATCCGATCGAGGCCGTGGACGTGGCCGAGGCAGCAGAGGACCGAGCGGCGCCGAGGAGCCGCCTAGCCGCGGTGGCCGCTACGTACGGAGCCCACGGTCACGCCCTGCGGAAAGACCCGCTCATGGCACAGCGGGCGTACGAACACGCGCGCGAACTGCACGCAACCATGGACCCGGACCCCAGCTCGCCGTGGGGCGTATGGCTCGACGGCGCGTACATAGACGTGCAACGAGCTCACAGCCTTGCTGCACTCGGGGACCATCACGGAGCAGCCGCAGGCTTCCGGAACGCCATCAGCCGACTGCCCGCCGGCTACCACCGAGACCGCGGGGTCTATCTGGGGCGGGAGGCCGTATCTCTGGCCCGCGCGGGTGAAGCCGAGCAGGCAGCCTCCATCGGACTGCAGGCCCTGGCCATCGCGAAGGAGACCGGGTCCGACCGCATCTCACGCGAGCTGGCCGAGCTCGACGCCGTACTTGATCAATGGCGTACGGTCCCCGGCGTGAACGACTTCAAAGATGCTATGACCGAGGCAGTACTGCGCCAGGCCTGACCAAGCTTCCTCGCCCCGACCAGCACATGAAGGAGACCCCGATGCCCCGCCCTTACGTCCTCTTGAGCGTGGCCACATCCGTGGACGGCTACATCGACGACACCAGCACCGAACGCCTCCTTCTGAGCAACAGCGAAGACTTCGACCGGGTCGACCAGGTGCGTGCCGAGTCTGACGCCATCTTGATCGGCGCCGGCACGATGCGCTCCGACAACCCCCGGTTGCTGGTGAACAGCGAGGAGCGGCGAGCGGAACGGGTCGCCTCCGGCAAGCCCGCGTACCCCCTGAAGGTCACCATCTCCGCGAGCGGAGACCTGGAGGCCGACCTGAAGTTCTGGCACCACGGCGGCGAGAAGCTCGCCTACACCACGGATGCAGGCGAGGAAAAGCTCCGCGAGCGCCTCGCCGGCCTGGCGGACGTGGTCTCTACCGGCCCGACCATCGACTTCGGCGCCCTTCTGGACGACCTCGGAGCCCGCGGTATAGAGCGGCTGATGGTGGAGGGCGGCGGCCAGATCCACACCGCCTTCCTCTCGCAGGGCTTGGCTGACGAGATTCACCTCGCCATCGCCCCGCTAGTCGTCGGAGATCCGGACGCCCCCCGCTTCCTGCGCCCGGCCGCCTACCCCGGAGGCTCCAGCCACCGAATGCACCTCGCCGAGGCCCGCACCATCGGCGACGTGGTTCTCCTCCGCTACCTGCCCAAGCAGGAGGGCTCCGCATGACGCACGCCGAAGATGTGACCTGGATGGAGCGGGCCATCGAGCTCTCCCGCAAGTGCCCGCCGGCCGAAGGTGCCTTCTCGGTCGGCGCCATCATCGTGGGCGCCGACGGCGAGGAACTGGCCCATGGCTACTCCCGCGAGACGGACGCCCACGTCCACGCGGAGGAGTCAGCCCTGGCCAAGTTGCCCGTGGACGACCCCCGCCTGGCCGACGCCACGCTCTACAGCACCTTGGAACCCTGCTCGGAGCGCAAGTCCCGCCCCCTCACCTGCACACAGCTGATCCTCCGCTCCCCGATCCGCCGCGTGGTCATCGCCTGGCGCGAGCCGAGCCTCCTGGTGGCCGACTGCGTAGGCGTCGAGACCCTCCGCAGCGAGGCAATCGAGGTCGTAGAGCTAGCCGGTCTTGCAAACCGGGCACGCGCCGTCAATGCGCATCTACTGTCGTAGTCGGCCTCTTAGCCTGCGTAGAGCGAAGCGGCTCTGCCACAGCAGTGAGACGCTGAGGGGCCAACCGCCGTAGCAACTGGCTACAGCAAGGCTGAGGACCACGTTTCCCACATGTCAACTACGCCTGCCGCGGCATCCAGCGACGCTGTGCCAGACACCTTGCCCGCAATCACCGTCAGTGCCAGAATATTACGCAGAGTGGCAAGTGTACTGGAGGCTTTCGTGGGTGGGCAGCGGGATATTTCCGACCTGGCGAAAATGCTCATAACCGAGCCGGTAGAAGACTCGGGTAGCGACACGGCTTCACGCTACAACTTCCAATATCAATGCGCCGCACGACATTGCTTCGCCATGCTCAATGATAGCCAGCTTTCAGCAATCATCTGCGAGTGGCATGTTGATTACATCCTCGCTTATCACGATGGAACCTACGAGCTGGTTTCTGTGAAGCATCGCGAACCGAACCTGGGGCCATGGTCTTTCTCCGACCTCTGGAACCGAGGCGGCCTAGCGACATTATACGACCGCTGGAAAATCAACCCGGAATCCTCCTGCCGACTGGTCACCAATGGCGCCCTTAAATCCACACAGGGCGATGCACTATCGTTCGCCACCGATCTAACTAGCAATTCAATAGATAGCTGGGTTCGCGACGTTGCGAATAGGCTGACCTGTAACGAGCTGCAAGCCAAGTCATTCTTGCTGAAGCTGCGCATCGAGCATGGTATTCCCGATCGCGTCACCCTAAGGTCTCACGAGATCATCACGACAGTAGAAAAGTCACTCAGAAAAGCCCAAATCGGCGCTACACCCTCGGCCGCCTGGGACTCCCTTGTGGCTCTCGTCGCGATCAAATCTAGAGATCTCGACAATCGCCATTTCTCGTCAATTGATCTCGCAAGCCCCGAGGCTCTTAATTCGGATACTCTAATCTCATCCAAGGTGTCGAGGCGAACCATTCGACGCGTTGACGTAGTGGAGGCACTATCCCCTGCGGGGATCAATAGTGCAACCCAGAGCAGATCCGTATCAAATACTTGGTCGCGGGAGCCAGCATCGAACTTCGTAGGACGGCGTGAAGTACTCGATCAGATCACCGCAGCGATTGACGGCCACCCCGCCGAAAATCCGGCGATCGCCTTGATCGGAATGAGCGGGGTAGGAAAGAGCGAACTACTCGCACAATACGCATGGCGTCACGAGAATGAGTACGAATTCATCTGGTGGGTGCGCGCCGATTCATGGGGGTCGATGAGCTCGGACCTGACTCCACTCTGCGAGAAACTGGGCCTATCTACACCTGAGTCCAGCGACGGCATCCAGCAGATGAAAGAATACTTCCGGACGCATCGAGGCTTGATTCTGATCGACGGCGCCCCGGCAGATCACAAGATTGCAAATTTCATCCCCCGGGTATCGGCAGCACGATTCATCATTTCTAGCCTTGATCAGAGATGGGTGTCGCACGTACCGACCATCCAGGTACTTCCGCTACCCGAGGACGAATCTCAATTGCTCCTGTCTGGTGTGCTGACTACCACTCCTCAGGATGATCTGGCGAAGCTGAGCAACGCTTTGCACGGATTGCCGCTCGCCTTGAAACAGGCCGCTGGCTACATTAGCGCTTCCGGAATCTCTCCAAGCGTGTACAGCGAGATGGTGCGCAGTCGAACACGAGAACTTCTGGACCGATCTGCACCACCAGAGCATATGGGTCTAACGGCCACCCTCTCTATTACCATCGACAGGCTACGAGAACAGCATCCTTCCTCACTGGAAATGCTTGGCAGCCTTTCCTATGTAGCACCGACCGCGTTTCCCTCCGAACTCTTCGGGTTCGAAATTTCGCGGGATGATCCACAGGATGCCATTGAAATAGTCCGTAATGGAAGAGGAATCGAAAGTATCGCATCGGCCGAGTTGAGCAATATCTCAGCGAGCGCCACCCTCTTTCTGGAGAAAATGAAGGACCCGCTGCACCTTTTTGATTCGATTGCAGATCTCCAGAAATTTTCACTGCTTGATGCACAGCAGACGGGCATCAGCTGTCACGCACTAACGCAGGCAGTCGTTCGGGGTTCTCTCACCGAGTCGGAGCAGAAAGCGTCGGTCGAAGCCGCTACAAAACTGGTCCACAAGGTTGCACGCTATAGCCCTGTAGATTCAAGAAACTGGCCTCACTACCGGCAAATGCTGCCGCACTTCGAGGCTCTCATAGAGCACACTAAGGATCAGGGTCAGCTCATCTCAGCCACCCTTATGTTCCATGTCGCTATTTCTATGAACCTTGGAGCGCAGGGCTCATCTGAGGGCAGTCTTTTCCACGCACAGCAGGCCGTCGATACGTTCCTCCGCATGGACTCACTCGACGCAAATATTGGTGCCACTGTGCAGACCACTATGATCGACGCGCTTGCCGGGGCCGACCGATGGAACGAGGCGCTTCGACTCGCGGATGAAGCTTTGGCTGTACCATCCCAGCTCGATTCAGAGTCAATCGCAGCACTCCGCACCCATAAGGCATTGGTCCTCCGCCTCATGGGGAGACTGGGAGATGCTGTGGCTGAATACGATGCGGTGCATGCACAGTTCGACTCGATCGGCCCCCAAGATAATCTAGCCTCGGCACGGGCAGCAGTCATGGCAAATATGGCCACTCTGCGCAGGGAAATGGGTGACGCCAAAGGGGCGGCCGCCGAATTCGAGAAATTGATTTCTGACTATCCAGAGGATTCGAGCCGTAATGGCCTAGCTACTCTCTACAGTAATTTGGGGCTTTCATATTTGGAGGCTACTCGATTCGAAGAGGCTTTGACGGCAGCTCAGCGAGCTCTAGAGATTTCCTTCGAGATCATGGGGGGACTGCACAGGGACGCCGCGCGCGATTGGAACAATGCCGGGCTCGCTCTCCTGGAGCTTCGCAGGCCAGACAAAGCAGCTGAGGCGTTCGAGGCATCCCTACACATTCATGAGCGCTTGAATACGCGACAGTCGAGCGCTGCCCTGATTGTGCAGGTAAACCTCGGTCGGGCACAGATGGCGCAGGGGGAAATGGTGTCGGCTTGCGCCACCCTGGAAGCCGCACTTAAGCGCCAAGAAAAGATCGTCGGGTCCGATCATCGAGAGGTGGCCGCCACACTCACAAATTTGACAGTCGCGTACACCTCGCGTCGCCAATTCGGAAACGCTGTAGCTGCCGCCAATCGCGCCATCAAAATCGACGTGATGGTTTACGGGGATAGTCACCCCGAATTGCTCGCCGACTATCACAATATGGCTAGCGCTCTACTGCTTGGCGAAAACTATCGAGCAGCGCGCAAGTGGTTCATGAAGGCATATAAGATCTCTACCGATAACTTCGGCCAAGATAGTCTCCGGGCTGGAACTTGCCTTTACAAGATCGCCATTTGCGACTATTCCAGCGGCAGCATCCGTGAGGGCGTGAACGCCATGCGGGAGGCTATCTCAATCTTGGAGGTCCAGCTCCCTGCAGACCACTTCGAACTCAAGTCATGTAGGGGAGTTCTCTCTAGGATGCTGCAAGGCAAAGCACCTGGAGACGTGACCTTCTACGGCTAGAGCCAACCCTGGAGTCAGCCGGCTGTCGTGTGAGCCGCGTGTGAACTACCAGCAGAAACGCGCGACCCTGCGAGTTTTCCCAGTTCAAGCCTCATGTGCTGCCCCAACCGTGCGCCCCCTCCGGAGCCGTGTGCGCAGGTTCGAATCCTGCCGGGGGCACTCCAGCTAGCAGTGTGTAAGTGTCGCTGACCAGCTGAAGTGCCAAAGAAGAAGCCCCGAACTCAGTCCCGCTGAGTCCGGGGCTTTCTCGTTGTCTCTCACCGTCCACGCGTGGGTGGCGCGTGGGCGAACGGGAGGCGCTCCACTGCTCGTTGGTGGACTCGCCGCCCGCACAGCTCTTCGGTACCCCTCGCTCCAAGCCGCCTGGTGCGACATCGACGGCCGCCCCCACCGCGAGTCCCTACCGAGCCCGTGTCGGGCGACCCGTCATCGCTCGCTCCAGCCGGCGGCACCTGCACCCGACAGCCGGGCGCTGCCGGTGGGCGCGGCCCGCCAGTCGATCCGGCGCCGCCGCACAAAGCCTGCCCCGCAGCCATTGGGCGGCCCGGCTTCAATCGGTTTCCCGCACGTAGCAGCCCGAGTATTTACTGCCCGAGAACTTTGGCAGGTCATTCCGGAAGAAATAGATTCCCTCTCGGCTCGCCCCATTGCGGATTTCATCCACGGCTTTCTTCGAGACGAGAACGCAGAACTTCTTGGTCAGCGGATCCCGCTTTCCGGCCCGATTCAACTGCAGAGAACCCTCGTACCGGCCGGGTTGGAAGCTCCAACCGTCGGCCTGGAACAAGGAAGTGGCAGATCGATCTCCGGCTTCTTTTGAAGTTCGGTGAAGTAGTAGAGCGAAAAGGCCAGGGCGACGACACCGGCCACCGTTGCGGCCCACTTGTGCACGGCGTCGAAACGACTCCTCTGGGGCGCGGCCATCCCCTCATCGCTGTCGACCATGCTCTTACCCTGGCCCCGGATCGGGGACCTCGGCCCGCTGCGTTACTCCATCCGGCCATTGGAAGCATCCCCTGACGGGAAGTCGCTTCTCCCCCGATCGCGCTCGCAGCGCGCACGGGGGCACCCACGAAAGCCCCGCCCGTGCACGGCGGGCGGGGCTGCGCGGCGGCAGGTCATCCGGCGTGGTTGCGGTGGATCACCTCCGGCGAGTTCCCGGCGCGCAGCCGGTGCGTGATGCACGTCGACCGGAGGTCGTACGGCGCCGCGCCAAGGGCGAGCCCGCCTTGTCCGGCGGGAGCGCCAGCTCCCTGGCCTCCTGCCACACACGCCAGTAACCGGAGCTGCCGAGCAGTCCGCCTGGTCGCGAGTGGGCGGCGAGTGGGGTTCAGCCTCTCCTGGACGGCAGCGCCCTCGCGGTGCGGTCCAGGAGCCCCCGTTCTGCGATGCGGACGATCTAGCTAGCCTGACCTCCATGTGCCGGCGCCCGGCCTCTTGGGCCCGGCGAGGAACACGGGGGGCCAGTGACCACACCATCCACCATCCTGACCATCGACCAGTCGATCATTGCGAAGGAAGCCGAGGTCGTAGAGCGTCGGCTGATCCGACGCTTCACACTGCTGTGGATGCTCGCAGTCAACCCATTGCTCATCGGCGCCTTGATCGCTGCGAACGTCCTCGTCGACTGGCCCAGCGGCCCGGAGAACCACGATCGATCGCTGCTCAATTTTCTCGGCGGCAGCGCGACGATCGTCTCCATCCTGGGGTCCGCCTATTGGTGGACCCACTTCCGAAGGACCATCTCCGCCGTAGAAGTCGAGCTCCGTCAACTGGAAGCCGAGAAGCGCCATCTCCAGTCGCGCGAGGTGGATACCGCAGCACTTCCAGGGGTCTTCCCCGAGTACTACGAGTCGATCTCGACCCTCAGGGACGACTACCGGCGGAGCGCAGAAAAATACCGGAGCAGGCACAACCTGTTTCAACTCACCGTAATCGTCGGCTCCATCCTGACCTCGGTTGCCACTACGGCCTCGGCCGAGCAGGGCGTATGGAGCTGGGTTGCTGTCGCCATCAGCGCACTGGTGAGCATCTCCGCCGGGATCATCGCCTACTTCAAGTTTCGCGAGCGCAGTCTCAACCTTCAGCAGACTGCCGACTCGGTCGATCTGGAACTCCAGGCCTACGCCCTGAGAATCAGGCGGTACAGGGATCTTTCTGGCGCCCAAGCCTCCACCCTCTTCGCGGAGGAGATCGAGCGGATCCGCGAGGAGCAGCGGAAGAAGGAGCTGCAACTGGAGCAGCCCCCCGAAGGGGCGCAGCAGCAGCAGCGCCCCCAACTCACCTGACGGGGTCCCGCGTCCGTAGGGGTGGCTCTAGGGGGGGACGAGTCGGGGTCTACCGGGGTGTGTCATGGTCCGGTCCGCTTATCGGCGTTGACGAGGAGGCAGGATGCTTACGGGGACCGGGCTCGTTGAGCGGGCGGCGGAGTTGGCCGAGTGGGGACGGCGGCGGGCGCGTGATGCCGAGGAGCAGCGACGGCTGACTCCCGATGTGGTGGCGCGGATGCTGGAGGCGGGGTTCGCACGGCACTTCGTGCCGGCCGCGCAGGGCGGCGTGGAGGGTACGTTCGCGGAGTTCAGCGAGGCCGTCGCCGTCGTGGCCGAGGGCTGCGCGGCCACCGCGTGGTGTGCGTCGGTCGCGTCGAGCCTGGCCCGGGTGGCCGCCCACCTGCCGTTGGACGGGCGTGCGGAGGTGTGGGCCGGGGGTCCCGACGTGTTCGTCGTGGGCTCGCTGTCCCCCATCGGCAAGGCCACGCCGGTGCCGGGCGGCTGGCGCGTGTCCGGTTCCTGGGCGTACATCAGCGGCGTCGACTACTCCGACTGGGCCGTGGTGTGCGCGGTCCTGCCCGGTGAGGGCGGTGCGCGGCTGTTCGCGCTGCCGCGTACCGAGTACGCGATCAAGGACACCTGGACCGGTTCCGGCATGCGGGCCACCGGCAGCAACACGCTGATCGCCGATGACGTGTTCGTTCCCGCGTCGCGCAGCGTCGACCGGCAGTCCCTCTTCGACGGCCGGCCGGCGGACTCCTCGGCTGACTGTCACACCGTGCCGATCCAGGCCGTCAACGGGCTGTCGTGCGCGCCCGCCGCCCTCGGTGCCGCGCGCGGCGCGCTCGCGCTGTGGACGGGCGACACGGCGCAGCGGTTGGCGCGAGGCGCCGGACGGCCCGGGGTTCCCGGTCCCGCCCGCAGCACCTACGAGGCGGTGCTGACCCGTAGCGCCGGTGAGGTCGACGCCGCGATGCTGCTGCTGGAGCGGGCCGCGGCCGCCGCGGACCGGGGCGCGCGGATCACGGAGGAGGAGACGGCCCGCAACGTACGCGACTACGCGCTGGCGACCGAGCACCTCGTGAACGCCGTCAACCGGATGTTCGCCACCGCCGGGACCTCCGGGCACACCACCGAGAGCCCGTTGCAGCGCGCCTGGCGTGACGTCAACTCCATCGCCACGCACATCGCCTTGACGTTCGACCCGGCCGCGACGCTCTTCGCGTCCCGGTCGTTCACCCCCTGACGATCCCGACGAACGAACCACTCCCGTTTGCCCTGGAGCGCACTCCAACACCTAGCGTCGTGGGCAGACGGTCCCCAGCCCAGGAGGCAGCAGCATGACCAACGTCCCCACCCGGTACTTAGGCGAACTCGCGGTCTCCGCGCAGGGCCTGGGGTGCATGGGCATGAGCCACGGCTACGGAGCCACGGACGACGCCGAGTCGATCGCGACCCTGCACCGCGCCCTCGACCTCGGGGTGACCTTCCTGGACACCTCCGACTTCTACGGCAGCGGCCACAACGAGGAACTGATCGGGCGGGCCGTCGCCGGGCGCCGCGACGAGGTCGTGCTGGCCACGAAGTTCGGCTTCGCCAACCGCCTCGGCGACCCCACCCTGGTCCGCGGAGACGCCGCCTACGTGCGGCAGGCGTGCGAGGCGTCGCTGCGCCGGCTCGGCGTCGACCACATCGACCTCTACTACCAGCACCGGGTCGATCCGCAGGTGCCGATCGAGGAGACCGTCGGCGCGATGGCCGAGCTGGTGCGGGCCGGCAAGGTGCGCCACCTCGGCCTTTCGGAGGCCGGCGCGCAGACGATCCGGCGCGCGCACGCGGTGCACCCCATCGCCGCGCTGCAGAGCGAGTGGTCGCTGTGGTCCCGCGACCTGGAGGCGGAGATCGTCCCGGTGTGCCGCGAGCTCGGGGTGGGCGTGGTCCCGTACGCGCCGCTCGGGCGGGGTTTCCTGACCGGCCGGTACGGCTCGGTCGAGGGGCTGGCGCAGACCGACGTACGGCGGGGCCACCCGCGCTTCGCCGACGGCAACCGCGAGCGGAACCTGGCGATCGTCGCGAAGCTGGACGAACTGGCCGCGGCGAAGGGCGTCAAGGCCGGTCAGCTCGCCCTGGCCTGGGTGCAGCACCGGGGCGACCACGTGGTGCCGATCCCCGGCACCCGGCGGCAGAGCTACCTGGAGGAGAACCTCGCGGCCCTGGCCGTCGAACTGACCCCCGAGGACCTCGCCGCGATCGAGGCGGCCGCCCCGCCGGAGCAGATCGCCGGCACCCGCTACGACGCGACCGGGCTCACCTTCGTCAACGGCTGAGCCTTCGTCAATGAAGAGGCCGTCGTCACCGAATGGCCGTCGCGCCCTGTTCCGACACCTCGGCCCCGACCGGCCCCACGCCAGCCCGACCCGCCCACCGGCCCGCCTGCCCGCTCACGAGCAGGCGGGCCGGTGGGCGGGCCTGCGTGTATGAGATCTTCATGTCCGCTCGTGCCGCCGTCACTGGTCACTCGCGCGACGGTACTGCGAAGCTGGATTCATGGAATTCGGAGTTCTCGGACCACTCGAAGCCCGCATGAACGGCATGTCCATAGTGCCGACCGCCGGAAAGCCCCGGCAGATCCTCTCGCTGCTCGCCATCCGCGCGGGTCGCGTCGTACAAGTGGAAACGCTGATGGCCGAGTTGTGGGGAAACGCCATTCCCCGCAGCGCTGCCACGACCCTTCAGACCTACATTCTCCAACTCCGCCGGAAACTGACCCAGGCCGGTGTGCAGCAGCAAAACGGCCGGAGCGCCAAGGACGTTCTGGCGACCTGTTACGGCGGCTACCGGCTCGCCCCCGAGGAGTTCTCCCTCGACCTGCTGAAGTTCCAGCAGCTGGTGCGAGTCGGCGGCCGGACGCTGGCCGACAACGACCCCCGGACGGCGTCCGAGCAGCTCGGCCGCGCCCTGGAGCTGTGGCGCGGCCCGGCCCTCACCGACGTCCCTGTCGGGGAGGTCCTGAGCACCGAGGTCATCGGCATGCAGGAGGAACGCGACTGGGCGCTGGAGATGCGCCTGGAAGCCGACCTCAGCCTCGGCCGGCACGCGGAGATCATCGGCGAGCTGCGGATGCTCGTGAGCCAGCAGCCGCTGCACGAGACCCTGTCCGCGCAGCTGATGACCGCCCTGTACCGGGCCGGGCATCCCTGGCGTGCGCTCGACGCCTTCCAGGCCCTGCGCCACGCGCTCATCAAGGAGCTGGGGGTCGAGCCGTCACCGCGGCTGCAACGGCTGCACCAGGCCATCCTGGCCAACGACAGCGGCCTGCAGATCCCTTCCTCCACCCTGCATGCGCTCTCCGCCTAGCCGGGGCGCCCCCGCGCGGGCCGTCCGGGCCGCGCGGCACGACCAAGCCCGACGAAGCTCCTGGCAGACACCGCGTCCGCCAGGAGCTTCGTCGTGCGTACGGGGCCGGGCGGCGGGGCGCCCGGTTCAGTGCTGGACGGCCAGCCGGCGGCCCGGTTCCCACGTGCCGAACTCGCCCTGCCGGTAGAGGGCGGCCGTACCCGGGAAGAGCTCGCTCTCCTCCACCCGCCCGATCAGCAGCAGGTGGTCATCGGCGTCCACGGTCCGTACGAGCGTGCAGCCCGCGTAGGCGACCGCGGCCCCGGTGAGGACGGGGACGCCCGCAATCCCGCCGCGCCAGGCCACGCCGTCGAACTTGCGTTCCGCCTTCCCGGCGAAGAGCCGGGCCGTGTCCTGGCCCTGGTCGGCCACGAAGTTCATCGCGAACACCCCGGAGGAGAGCACCGCGGGCAGGGTCCGGGACCCCTTGCCCACGCAGAGGAGGAGGTGGGGCGGGGCCGCCGAGACGGCCGAGAAGGCGTTGCAGGTGAAACCGCTCGGTTCGCCGTCCGCCCCGAGTGCGGTGACGATCGCGACAGGTGTCGGAAACGAACCGAAAACCTTACGGAAGGTATCCGCGTCCAGCATGGTGTCCACTCCGTCGAGTCAGTTACGGGACTTTCCCGCTGCATGGGCGGCACTATCGGGGCAGTGGCTAGAAAGTACCTGGAAGGGAACTCGACCGGTGGGCCAGTAGCCCTTGAGCCGGTTCACCCCGCGCACCCGGTACGGCCGGAATACGGGCGTCCGTCGGCCGACGGCGCCGGGCGGCATCACGCCCCCGGCTGGCTGCGGACGGGCCGCCGACCACCATCACAGGGTACGTCTTCCCTGGTCAGGGCCACTGTCGCCGCGGTCCTCCCGACCGGCGGCACGAGGGTCCGCGGGGGTCCTGCGGGAGGGATCCGCTACGCCGGCTCGTCGGCGGGGGTGACCAGTCCGGCAGCCGCCAGATAACCGATGATGTCCTCGGTCACCTGGGGCGGCAGCGGCAAAGCGGCCGAAACCGCTGTGAGCGTTGTCGGCCACGCGAGCGTCATCGCGACCCATGCCGCCTCCTGCCGGTGCAGGACGACGCGGTGGGGCGAGCGGTCCGACTCCAGTACGCATCCGATGCCCGACTCCGGCACGGTGAAGGCCACGTGCCGCGGAAGGCACACCCGGCTCTCGCCGGCCGGGCGGATCAGGACGAACGAGGCCGCGGACGACAACGGCACCACGGACAGCAGCGGCCCCTTCAGGTCGTCCACGCCGAGGGTGCGCACCACGAGGTGCGACAGCTTGCTGAGGGCCGGCAGCGTGAAGGGGCACTGGTCCTCGGGACCGCTCAGGGCGTTGGCCAGGAGTACCGGCCCGAGCTCCATCCTCCGCAGCACCTCGCGCACCGCCGGGCTGGGCCGGTCGAGCCGGTCCTCGCCCCAGCGGCTGGTGAGGAGCAACGCGTCTCCGCCGGCCCCCTGATCGATCATCACGTCCTCGGACAGCGACCAGAGATGGAAGGTCTGGACACCCCCGGTCGTTTGTCGCATATTGCACCTCTCTTGCCGGGCGGAGGGATCCGTCGAGTATGGACGCGGGCCCCGGCCCGACGACACACAGTGCGTCATACGGCCACTAGGAATTCCTCACGCCGCCTTTGAAGGCCCGTCACACGGGCGCGGTCGGGGTCGGATCGGTCGACGAAACGGTCGACGCCGCGGTCGACGCCGCGGTCGACGGAGCGCGGTCAGGAGCGGGCGGAGCGCGCCGCCCCTCCCCCGCTGCGGCCGAATACGGCGGTCACCAGCATCGCGGCGAGCGCGAAGGCGCCGGCCACGGCCATCGCCAGCCGGGGGCCGGAGCCGTCGATGATCAGACCGCCGATGAACGAGCCCACGCCGATCGCCCCGTTGAAGGCGGCCACGTACAGCGACGAGGCGGCCTCGCTCTCCTCGGGGACGAGTCGCATGACCCAGGTCTGTAGGGCGACGGGCAGCGCGGCGTAGAGCACGCCCCAGCACACCAGCATCGTGATGACCAGGGGCCCGCTGGCCCCACCCGCGTACATGACCACCATGACGACGGCCAGGAGCCCGGTGCAGCCGATCAGGCTCGCCCGCAGGGCACGGCCGACGACGGCACCGGCCGCGAAGTTCCCCGCCAGCCCGGCCGCACCGAAGACCAGCAGCAGCACGCCGATGAGGGACGGCCGGACTCCGGTCACCTCCTGGAGGAAGGGGGCCACGTAGGTGAAGGCGAGGAAGTGGCCGCTCATGATCAGTGCGGTGACGCCGACCGCGACGCGCAGTGCGCGGTGGCGCAGTACGTGCAGGAGCGCGGACAGGCTGCCGCTTCCCCGGGCGGGCAGGGCGGGCATGAAGAGCAGGCTCGCGCCCAGGACGAGGAAGCCGAGGAAGCCGACGCAGACGAAGGCCGCGTGCCAGCCCGCGGACTGGCCGACGGCGGTGCCCAGCGGGGTGCCCGCGACGGAGGCGAGGGAGATGCCGCCGAGGACCACCGAGGTCGCGCGGACGGCGTGCCGCTCGGGGACCAGCCGTACGGCGATCGATACGGCGATGGACCAGAACACTCCGTGCGCCAGGGCGACGATGAGGCGTGCGATCAGGAGGAGCGCGTAGCCGTCGACGACGGCGGCCATGAGGTTGCCGGCGATGTAGAGGACCATCAGGGCGACGAGCAGCCACTTGCGGTCCACGCGCCCGGTGAGCGCGGTCAGCGGCGCGGCGGTCACCGCGGCGAGCGCCGCGAAGCCGGTGACGAGGAATCCGGCCGTTCCCAGCGAGACCGACGTGCCGTCGGCGATGGACGGGAGCAGGCCGATCGGCAGGGTCTCCGTGGTGACGAAGGAGAAGACGCCGAGGGCCAGTCCGGCCACGGCCAGCCAGGCGCGCAGGACCGAGCCCTGAGGGGCGGCCCCGGGCGGGGCGTCCGGGGTCGACGTGGAGGTGGGCCCGGGTGCTGGGTCCGTGCCTCCGGGCCGCTTGCTGGTCTGACTGGTCGCACTGGGGGACATCGTTGCTCCCGGTTTGGTGGTCCGGCGGGGAAAGGGACGGAGTTTTTGCTCGCGGGCAGCCCGACGGCGCGGAGAATGCGGGAATCATCACTGCCAGAAAAGGCCCGTCGATGAATTGTCCCGTGCTCGTACGCGCGGAGGAAGTGCGTCCGGGTCGTGGTGGTGGGACCACCAGTCACCCGCCGACGAGCGCCCCTACGCTGCACAAACACGGCCGGCGCTGCGCCTGTTGGTCTCCGCACTGGTGGCGGCACCACCCGGATCGATCAGCCCAGGCAATGCGGCGGAACGTCGGGTAGCTTTCTCGGCATCCCCCGCTTCGCACCGCAAATGCGCATCACCATTCGCTTCGCAATGCGCATCACAATTCGCTCGCGGATTCCCCTCTTCTGAAGGAGCAGAAAACGTGTCGACGGACAGAATGCGTACCCGGGTGACCCGACTCGACACGCTGACCGGGTTGCGCTTCCCCGCCGCCTTCGTGGTGTTCCTCTACCACGCCGCACTCCTGGCCTTCCTGGGCGTGCCCTGGCTGAGCAGCAGCTCTGCCGTGACCACGTACTACGACGCGGTCGCCCACGCCGGCGCCCTCGGCGTGACGTTCTTCTTCGTGCTCAGCGGCTTCGTGTTGACCTGGTCGGCCCGGGAAACCGACACCGCGCCGCGCTTCTGGCGGCGCCGCTTCCTCAAGATCGCCCCCAACTACGTGGTGGTCTGGGCGCTGGCCATGCTGGTGTTCGCCGCTCCGTTGACGGACATGACGGTCGGACTGCTCAACCTGTTCATGGTGCAGGTCTGGTACCCGGACTTCGCGATCAACTTCGGGGTGAACCCGGCGGGTTGGTCCCTGGGCGTCGAGGCGGTCTTCTACCTCCTGTTCCCGGTACTGATCCACTGGATCAGGAAGATCCCGGCCCACCGGCTGAACCTCTGGGTCCTGGGCGTGATCGCCGGGATCGTCGCGACGCCGCTGCTCTCGACGCTGCTGGTGCCGGCCGGGGCGATGATGCCCACGGAGCCCGACACCTCGATCAACCAGTACTTCTTCTCGTACATCCTGCCGCTGCCCCGCGTACTGGACTTCGCGCTCGGCATCCTCGTGGCCCGCTCGGTGATGGCGGGGCGCTGGCGCAACATCGGCATGGTCTGGTCGGGCGTCCTGCTCGTCGCGAGCTACGCGGTGGGCTACTTCACGCCGCCCATCTACTCCACGCGGGCGGTCTGCGTCGTCCCGGCGGCCCTGCTCATCGCGGCCGGCGCCATCGCGGACGACGAGGGCCGGTTCACGATCTTCCGCAACCGGGTCATGGTCTGGCTCGGCGACGTCTCGTTCGCCTTCTACCTGGTGCACTACACCGTGATGGTCGGGGTGTGGAAGCTGCTGGGCGGGAACTCGTACTCGGTTCCGGGGGCCGTCGGCCTGATGGTGCTGTGCATGGGCGTGGCGATCCTGGCGTCCTGGGCGCTGTACGCCCTGATCGAACGGCCGATCACCCGGCGCTGGTCGAACCCGAAGAAGAAGCCGGCGGCCGCGGCGGCTCCCGTCGCGGGAGCCCGCCCGGGGACGGAGGACCGGCCACTGACGGAGGACCGGCCGCTCGCGGCCCGGGGCGCCGGCGAGAAGATCGGTTCCGCCCCCACCGCGTGACCGTGCGCACGACCACGAAGGGGACCGCCTGCCCCGTCCGGCTCTGGCCGGACGGGGCAGGCGGTCCCTTTGCGTTTTCCGGTGTCCGCGTCGGTCGGTCCGTCAGAGGGCGGCCGCGGCGCGCAGGCCCGCGGGCGTGGAGACGTACCCGAAGAGGACGCCGCCGGGGTCCAGGGCGGCCGATTCCTTGAGGCCTCCGAGGTGGACCGGTACGAAGCCGGCGTCGTGCACCAGGCCCTGCGTGACCTCCCGGGCGCCGGGGTCGTCGGAGGCGATGCCCATGCCCCAGAAGTGCCGCTGCTGCGTGCCGCGCGACCACAGCAGCTCGTCCGGGAAGTGGGTGAACGCACGGGCCACGGACGCGTCGGGCAGCCGCTCGGCGGTCCTGCTGCCCCGGGTGGTGCCCGGTCCGAGCAGGGAGACGAAGAGTCCGTCCTCCGAGACGCCGATCGGGCTGGTGGCGTCGATGACGGTCTTGCCGGCCAGCCGGGGCGCCAGCCGGTCCAGCAGTTCGTCGAGGGCCGGGTGCGGGACGGACAGCAGGACGACGTCACTGGCCTCGACCGCTTCGGCGTACGTCGCGGCCCGGGCCCGGTCGCCCAGCGGTTCGACGAACGGGACGAGCCGGCCCGGGTCCCGGGAGCCGAAGGTCACGCGGTGCCCGGCCGCCACCCAGTGCCGGCCGAGCGGGCGGCCGATGTTGCCCGCGCCCAGGATGCCGATGGCCAGCGGCTTCGCGGCTCGGGGGGGCGCCGTCTGGGGGTTGGTCGTTTCGGTCATGGGAGATCTCCTCGGACGACACGGAAGTCGGCCGCCGGTCACACTGACCGGCGGCCGACTGGAGGGATTCGGGAGTACGGGGATGCGGGGTAAACGGAGATACGGGGATACGGGGTGTACGGGGATACGGGGTGTACGGGTGTCAGTTCGCGACGATGTCGGGCCAGACCAGAGCGGTCGAGCCCCAGGTGACGCCACCGCCGAAGGCACTCATCAGCACACGGTCGCCCGGTGTGATCCGGCCACCGGCAACGGCGTCGGAGAGGGCCAGCGGAATGGAGGCGGCGGAGGTGTTGCCGACGCGGTCGAGATTGACGACCGTCCGGTCCCTGGGCATGCCGAGCTGGTCGGCCACGGCGTGCAGGATCCGTACGTTCGCCTGGTGGCCCACGAACCAGTCCACCGAATCCGCCGCCCAGCCGGCGCGGTCGAGCATGGCCTGGGACGAGGCGGCCATCCGGGTCACGGCGTGCCGGAACACCGGCTTGCCCTGCATGCTGAAGTACGCGTCGGCGGGGTCCGGTTCGGGTGCGTCGGGTGCGGCCGCGGCGGAGCGCTGCCGTGAACCGCCGCCCGGGACGATGATGAGGTCCTTCAACGAGCCGTCGCTGCCCAGGTCGTGTCCCAGCAGCGCACCGGGCTCGGTGGGGTCTCCGGCCCGCAGCACCACGGCCCCGGCGCCGTCCCCGAAGATGACCGACGTGGTGCGGTCGTCGGGGTTGAGGATCGTGGAGTACGTCTCCGCGCCGATGACCAGCACGCGGTCGGCGATGCCGGCGGCGATGGCGCCCGCGGCGGAGGCGAGCCCATAGACGAAGCCGCTGCACACGGCCGCGATGTCGTAGGCGGCCACGTTCGCCAGGCCCAGCCGGGAGGCGACTTCGGGAGCCGTCGCCGGGCACGGGTGGTCCGGAGTGGTCGTGGCGAGGACCACCAGGTCGACGTCGTCGGAGCCGGCCGACTTCAGCGCCCGCTCGCCCGCGGCCACGGCGAGGTCGCCGGTGGCGGTCCCCGGGTCGGCCCAGTGCCGCTGGGTGATGCCCGTCCGGGTGCGGATCCACTCGTCCGAGGTGTCCATGGTCCGGGACAGGTCCTCGTTGGTGACGACGCGGGGCGGGACGAACGTCCCGAGCCCGGCGAGGACCGCTGCTCGGCCATGGGGCAACGCATGAGTCAAGGGGGGCCTCCATAGTTGCCGGTGCGGGACGCCGCTACCGGGGGGCACGGTGGAACGGGCCGCTCTCCGCTCGGGGGCGGGCCACCCGACGATTGTCCGGCGGCGGGCGGAGCCCTTCCAGACCGTGCTGGCGCTATGGGTGCCGCTGGTGGTGGTGGGACCACCACCCTCGTGGCAGCGGGGTGGGGACCGGCGGTCCTACGGCCAGGGCGCGACGGGCCCGGAGATGCCCGGCGGCAGGTACACCAGGAGCCGGGTGCGGGCGGCTTCGTCCAGGTCCATCGTGAACAGCATGAAGGGGACGGGCCCATCCTCGGGGTGGTCGACCTCGACCGTCGTCGGCATGAACTCCTCGACTTCGTGGCGCTCCCACAGCTGGGAGAACCCGGGGTCGTCGAGGGCCAGCCGGTCCGCCATCTCCTCGTAGCGCGGATCGTCGGAGCCGTACGAGGACTGGAGCCGGAACCGGGCCGTCATCCGGCGGGCCACCTCGGGCCGGTTCAGGTACCGCTCGCCGTGGGAGCCGGTGAACAGGCTGGTCAGGAAGTTGTCGTTGCCGTCGCGGCCCAGGCGCAGCACATCGGCCGCCGGTTCGTTGACCGCGAGGATCTCCCAGTAGCGGTCGATGACGCACGCGGGGCCCAACAGCTGGGTGTCGACCATCCGCTGGAACAGTCCGGAGTCCGGGAGGTCCGGATCGGAGAGGGGCAGCGGGGGGTTGGCGTCCGCGAGCCGGTACAGGTGCACCCGTTCGAGTTCGCTCAGGCGCAGGGCGCGGCTGATCGCGTCGAGTATCCCGTCCGAGACCTTGATGGGGCGGCCCTGTTCCAGCCAGGCGTACCAGGACGCGCTCACCCCTGCGAGGACCGCGACCTCCTCGCGGCGGAGGCCGACCCGGGCGCGCCGGGCGGAGGTCACCAGTCCGACGTCCTCGGGGGAGAGCGCTGCGCGGCGGCTCCGCAGGAAGTGCGCCAGCTCCGTGCGCTTCTTCTTCGTACGGTCGGTCCGGTCGGTCCCTAAGGGCATGGCGTCCATACCGCCCGAAGGTAGGTCACACCGGCAGCCGGTGTCAGCGGCGGGAATCACACGGGCGCGTGTTTTGAGGTCGTACACGCGGCCTCCGGGGCACGTGCACGTCCGCCCGTTCACTTCTCCACCGCCCCGAGGATGCTCCCCAACTCGGCGAAGAACAGGTCCTTGTGTTCCCGGTTGAAGAAGTGGCCCCCGGGGAGGGAGCGGAACGAGAAGTCCGCGCTCGTGTGCGAGCGCCACGCCTCGGCGTCCGCCACGGGGACCAGCGGGTCATGGCTGCCGAGCAGCACGTGGACCGGGCAGGGCAGGGGCCGGTGGCCCGCCTGCGGATGCCGGTAGGTGCCGCATACCCGCAGGTCCTCGCGGAGGCGTTCGACGACGACCTTCATCCGTGCGGGGTTCTCCCGCAGCAGTCGTCCGGCTCCACCCAGGCCCAACAGCAGCTCAAGGGACGCTCTATCCGATAGCCCTACGGTCAGGTCGGGCGCAGCCTGGACGTGCGGCGCGCGGTGGGCCCCGGCCACGAAACAGGCGGGCGGGCGCCGTCCCGCGGCGACGTGCCGCTGTGCCACGCCGTAGGAGACCAGCGCTCCCATGCTGTGTCCGTAGAACGCGTAGGGCTCGTCGAGGAAGGGGGTCAGCTGCCTTGTCACCTCACGTACCAGGGCGTCCATCGTGCTGACGGCACCGGGGACGCCGGCCGCGGGCACCGACCTGGGGGGCATGGACACGGGCACCACCTCCACGCCGCGGCCGAGCCATTGCCCCCAGCCCGAGAAGGACCAGGCGCTGCCGCCCGCGTGATGGAAACAGAACAGGCGCAGCCGGGCCGCCTCGTTCTTCGCCGGAACGCTCTTCGCCGTACCCGCCGCCGTGCTTGCCGGGATGTTCGCCGCTGTGTGGAACATGCCGTCAGTGTGGCGCCGGATTCCGGCGGGAGGGAGTGTCTGTCGAACGGGGTGGTGCCAACACCACCGGTGGGTCTGCCAGTCGGGCGCACTTCGGAAATTTTCTTCAGTTGGAAAGAGGTCGAGGAATGCAGACGACTGCATCTCCCCCGGTATCCGGACTTTTACGGCGGGCGAGGCTGCGGCATTTCCTGCGGGCGCGCAGGGAGCAGATCACCCCGGAGGAAGTCGGACTGGTGAACGTGGAGCGCCGGCGTACTCCGGGGCTGCGGCGCGAGGAGGTCGCGGCCCTGGCCGGGGTCGGGGTGTCCTGGTACACCTGGCTCGAACAGGGGCGGGACATCAACGTCTCCGAAGGGATCGTGAATGCGGTCAGCAACGCCCTGCGGCTCGGGGACGTGGAGCGCGACTACTTCTTCCGGCTGGCCGGCCACAATCCGCCGCAGCGCATGCAGGGCCACCACTGGGACAGCGAGTACGCGCGGATGCACGCGCTCGTCGAGGGGTGGTCGCGCAATCCGGCGTACATCACGGACCGGTACGGGCGGATCGAACTGGCCAGCCGTTCGGCCCGTTCCCTGTTCCGCATCGAGGCCCGCGGTGACAACTGCGTGCTGAAGTTCTTCACCGAACCTTCCACGCGCGAGAAGTACCCGGAAGCGGACGAGGTGGGGCGGGGGCTGGTCGCCCAGTTCCGGGCGCAGTCGGCCCGTTTCCCGGAGGACCGGGAATTCGGCCGGATCGCCGAGGGACTCGCCGAGCGCAGCCCGCGTTTCGCCACGCTGTGGGACTGTCACGAGGTGGTCGGCCCGAACCAGAGCAGACGCAAGATCGCGCTCCCGCAGTCCGGGGTGCGGGTCTTCGACCGCGTGGTGATGAGCGTGCCGGAGAGCCCCGAATCCCTGCTGACGCTGTACGTCCCCCGGCCCCGGGCCGAGTCGGCCGAGCGTCCGCACGACCTGGTCGGCGCTCACGCCGAAGCCGCCTGATCGACGTGCCGGCACCGGGTTTCCGCATCCGGTTCTCCGTGCCGGTGGTGTTCGCACCACCATGATCAGGAGACACTTCCTCCGCCGGTTCCCAGAACCCATGATGAATCCGTGGGACGGGGAGGAATTCGATCCGCTGAATTCACCCGCTCCGATCCCGCAACGCGAAAGTCGGCGTTCCCAGTGATTCACGGAGGAATCTCATGGATAATTCGATCGTCAGTCGGGTGGTCACGGTTCTGGGCGAACTGGACGTGCCGACAGCGGATGTCACTCCGGACACCACGTTCGAGGCGATGGAGATCGACTCGCTGCTGCTGGAAGAACTGGCCCTGCGGTTGCAGAAGACCTTCGGCGTCGAGATCGAGATGGGTGAGCTCGTTCCCGAGCAGACCGTCGCGGAGGCGGCAGCGGTGATCGCGTCCAAGGGCGTCACCGTAGCCTGACGCTTTCCCCCTCTTCCCCCTCCCTTTCCGCCTTTCCGCATCCCCGCTTCACCCCCACCCCCCACTTCTCTTTCGCGACCGGCATTCCGCCGCTCGCGTGGTCCGTCACGCTTGATTCGAGAGGAAATACCCCATGTCTGCCACCCTGCTCGTCCTCAACGAAGTCTCCGTGGCCCCCGGCCGGGTGGACCAGGTCCTGGCCGAGTGGAGCCGGCTGAACCAGAAGGAGCCGGTGGCCGGCCGCGCCCTGTACGTCAGCGTGGACGACGGCAACGTCCTGGAGATCACGCCGGTCAAGGACATCGCGGAGCTGAACGGCCTGAACGCGGGCTGGCACAAGCTCTGGGAGAGCGTTTCCGACGACCTCGTCACGGACTTCCGGCGCCATCTCCTGGAGTTCGTCGAGGCGCCGAAGGACACCACCGACCCGGTGCCGCAGACGCCCTACGTGCAGCTGCGGTACATCGAGGTGAAGCCCAGCACGTACGCCGCGTACCGCGAGTGGCGCGAGAACACCATCTTCGACGTCGTCCGCCGCTCGGACGAGGTGAAGACGTTCCTGGCGTACCACTCGCTGATCAGCTCCCAGCCCGGCGTGATGTTCGTGTCCGGTTTCGAGTGCGAGCCGGCGCAGTACCAGGCGGTCTTCACGTCGCCCGAGTACCAGGAGATCGTCCAGCAGGCGGGCGACCGCTACATCGTGGGCGGCGAGAGCGGCCTGTACACCCGCGTCTACAAGCGTGCCGATGTCTGAGACCGGTACGGCGACCCGCCCGGCCGCGCTCGCGACCCCGGGACGCAAGGAGACGTACGAACTCGCTCTCACGACCCAGGGTCCGCTGTACCCGCCGAGCGAGGTCATGGACGCGGACGGCAACTTCGTGGTGGTGGGCATGATCAACCGGCCCACCGCCGCGGGCGGGGCCGCGCCCGAGTGGGGCGCGGCCGTGGTCTCGCCGGACACCGAGGTTCCCGAGTTCGGGCGCCTCGCCCCGTACTCGGTGGTGCGCGAGCTGGACACCGACCCCGAAGGGGCGGACCGGGACGTCGTTCTCCACACGCTGCCGCTGCCCCTGCCGTGCAACAACTACCCCATGCTGTTCGCACCGGAGCAGCTGCCGGACGCCGCCCTGGTCGAGCGGCCGAGCCACGCCTTCCACGAGGTCCCCATCCCGGACCTGCGCGTGGAGGACGGGCCCAAGGTCGTCACGCCGGTGACGTTCGGCCAGTGGATGCGGGCGAGCGGGACCCTGGAGGTCGCCGTCACCCCGGACGGCCGCTCCGGGACGTTCGACTTCGAGTTCTCCCGGCTCGTCCCCCACAGCGTCTACACGGTGATGTCACTGCGCGCCCGGGACCTCGATCCGGCGGGGCCCACCCGGCCGGGCCCGCTCGGGGTGCCGAACGTCTTCGTCACGGACGCGGACGGCTCCGGCCGCTACCACGCCACGATGCCGGACCCGTTCCCGGACCCGGAGCTTCCCGGCGCCAACCGGATCATCAACGTGGTCGTGCTGTGGATGAGCTACCAGCGCAGCTACGGCGGTGCCATCGGGGAGTTCGGTCTCGGCGGCGACATCCACGCCCATCTCAAGCTGCGCGGCCCGTCGTTCCAGGAGCTCCGGACCACCGGGGCCGGGACCCCGCGGCCCTGACGCCGCCCGCGCACCCAGCAGTTCGCGCGGCGGGACAACCGGCCGCCGCGCAAGACCAGACAGACCCGGAGGGGTCCCATGCCCATCATCTCCGTCACCACCTGGGACGGCCAGGACGACGCCCAGTGCCAGGAACTCATGGAGGAGCTGACCCGGACCGTCAGGAAGGTCACGGGAGCACCGCTGGACAAGATCACGGTCTACATCCAGGAGGTGCCGCGCAACCGCTGGGCGGAGGGCGGCTCCCTGGGCAGTGACCCGATGTTCCCGGAACTGAGCCGCCGTCTGACCGAATGACGTGCCCCCCACCCCACCCCGAACAGGAAAGGCCGACAGCCATGTCCCATGAATCACCCCAGGTCAACGATGCCAAGCCCGGCACGCTGTTCCTCGTGGGCGATGTGTTCGCCGAGTTCGCCCACCACGAAGGCGTGTTCACCGTCTCCCAGCTGGCCCGCCAGATCAGGAGCGGAGGGTTCCCGGACGGCGCCGGCGAGGTCCGCGTGAGCGTGGGGCAGGGCGTCTCCCTGTTCGACGTCCAGTTCATACGCGACACCCTGGCCCGGCGCGGGCTCGCGGACCTGGTCGTCATCGACGACCAGGCGCTGCACACCCGCGCCGGGCGGGAGATCGCGCACAAGCACCGCCCCGAGAACGTGCTCATCTCCCAGCCGCGGCCCGTCGGCGGCGACTGGTACGAGGCCGACCTGCTGGTGGACGGCGACAACGAGGTGATGTCCGACCACCTCACCGGGCAGCACATGCAGGGGATGCTGGCCACGGAGGCGGGCCGGCAGATGTTCATCGCGGTGGCCGAGCAGTACTACCTGCCGCCCGAGGCGATCGGCAGCAGCTACTTCGTCATCGACTCCTTCGCCACCCGGTACCGCAACTTCCTCTTCCCGCTCCCCGCGGTGGTGCGGTGCCACGTGCTGGCCCACCGGACCCCGCACCGCACCCGCATGACGTTCCACTGCGAACTCTCCGTGAGCCAGGGCGGTTCGGAGACCGCGGGCATGGAGGTCCGGTTCACGGCCTTCGACACCCAGGTCTCGCACGCCAAGGAGACGCGGGCGGCGCAGCGTTCCCTCCAGGACGGCGTGGCGCTGGCCGCCGCGGCGGCGGCCGCGGAGGCGGCGTCTCCGGCACGGGCGGAGGTCCGTACGTCATGAACGCCCGCCTGCCGGACCCGGACCGGCCCCGAATCGTCTTCAGCGATGTCGACGAGACGCTGATCACGGTCAAGAGCATGTTCGACTTCCTCCACTACCAGTTGGTGCGCCGGCACGGCGCGGCGGGCGAGGAGGAGTACGAGCGGATCATGGCGGTGATCCGTCGGCGCGCCGACGGCGGGACGCCCCGCGAGGACATCAACCGCTTCTACTACGGCCACTACGCGGGCGAGTCGGTGGACACGGTCAGGCAGCTGGCGGACGACTGGTTCACCGAGCGCACCGCTTCCACCCGGGGTTTCTACATCGACTCCACCCGTGACGCGCTGCGGGAGCACCGGACGGCCGGCGCGAGCCTGGTCCTGGTCTCGGGTTCGTTCCCGCCCCTGCTGGAACCGCTGGCGCACGAGCTGGGGGCGGATACGGTCCTGTGCACGCGCCCGCTGATCGCGGACGGCGTCTACACCGGCGAGGTCGCCACCCCGGTCATCGGCGAGGGCAAGCGCGCCGCGGTGCTCGCCCACCTGGCCTCCCGGCCCGACGTCGACCCGCTCGACTGCCACGCCTACGGGGACCACGTCTCCGATCTGCCGATGCTGGAGCTCGTGGGGCATCCCGTGGTCGTGGGCGACGACGCCGAGCTGCGCGAGCGTCTGGCGCGGCGCTCCGTGACGGTCGCCGTCCGATGAGCGGGCGTCGGTTCCACGTACTGCTGGGTCCCGACGGGGCCGGCAAGTCCTCGGTCATGCGGCGCCTGGTACCGATGCTGCCGCAGTGGCGGATGGTGTCGACGGACAGCGCGTTCGTGGCACCCGAGCACGCCCTGATCCCGCGGCTGCGGCAGGACGTGCACGACCACCTGCTGCCGGGCCTCGGTGGCGCGTACTCGGTGGACTTCATGGCCAGCGTGCTGCAGACGGCGGTGGTCCACCTCCGGGACCAGGTGCGGGAGGTGGACCCGCAGGTTCCGGTGCTCGTGGACTCGTACTACTACAAGATCCTGGCGAAGTGCCGGATGGCAGGGGTCCAGGACAGCCGGATGTACTCCTGGTGGCGTTCCTTCCCGCAGCCCAGCGGGGTGGTCTTCCTCGACGTCTCGCCCGGGTCCGCCTGGCGCCGCAGGGGAGACGGCGCGGGGCTCAACGCCCTGGAGTACGACGGCAAGGACGGGAGCTGGACGGAGTTCGAGAGCTACCAGAGGAACCTGCGGAAGATGCTGCTGGAGGAGGTGCGGGAGTTGCCGGTGACGATGCTGACCGAGCAGCCCGATGCCGACCGGGCGGCCGGGGCCGTACGGGAGGTGCTGACCGCATGAACGTTTCTTCGGTCTGGCACGCCCCCGGCCACACCGGCCGCTACCGCGAGCGGGTGTTCGCCGCGCGCGACCGGCTGGCCGGCGAGCACGCCGATCCGCGCGGCACGCAGCAGCGCGTCCTCACCGACCTGGTGGGCTTCAACGCCTCCACCAGCTTCGGAAGGAAGCACGGCTTGGGCCGCGTCCTCACGGTGGACGACTTCCGTGAGGCCGTCCCGGTACGGACGTACGCCGACCACGCCCCGCTGATCGAACGGACGGCCGCCGGGGAGCGCAACCTGCTGTCGGCGGACGCGCCCGCGGTCTACTTCACCAGCAGCGGCAGCACCGGAGCCCACAAGAAGGTGCCCGTCACCCCGCGCTTCATGAGCACGACCTTCATGCCGTTCTACTTCGCTGCGTGGGCCCCGCTGATCGAGCACTTCCCGGAGGTCCTGGACCGGCCCGACGCCGTCCTCAACCTCAAGCACGATCCGCTCGGCGCCCCGCCCGTCACGGGCGACGGCCGGCCCCATGTGGGCGCCAGCCAGGTGGACTTCGGCGCCCGGTTCGGCGAACCCCTCTCCGCCGAGCCCGGCACGGGCGCGCCGTGGGCGATGCTCGCGGTGCCCACCGAGCCCGGCGACCACCTGGAACGGGCCTACCTGCGGCTCAGGCTGGCGGTGCAGAGCGACCTGCGGGCGCTGATCGGCATCAACCCGGCGATGGTCGCCGCCGTCCCCTACCAGCTGAACCTGTGGTGGTCGCGGATCGTGAAGGAGGTGCGGGACGGCACCCTCGGCGGTCTGCCGTACCGGGCTCCGGACCCCGAGCGGGCCGCCGAGCTCGAACGGCTCGCGGAGTACTTCGGCACCGTACGGCCGGCTCACGTGTGGCCCCGGCTGCGGGCGCTGTTCTGCTGGACGACCGGTGTGGCCTCGCTGTACCTGCCCGCGCTGCGCGAGGAGTTCGGCTCCGGCGTCGCCGTGCTGCCGGCACCGGTGGCCGCCTCGGAGGGTCCGGTGGGGGTGGCGCTGGACCGGCACGCGTCGGCCGGCAGCCTCGTCGCATCGGCGTCGGTGTACGAGTTCGTGCCCGCCGACCAGGACCTCGCCCCCGACAGCGCCACCCTGCTGCCGCACGAGCTCGAAGCCGGCCACGACTACCACGTGATCTTCAGCCATGTCGGCGGGCTGTACCGGTACGCGGTCGGCGACGTGGTCCGGGTCGTGGACACCGTCGGCGGAGTGCCGCGGATGGAGTACGCGGGCCGGGGCGGCCGATCCGACGCGGCGGGTGAGCGACTGCGCGACGCCGAGGTGGTCAGGGCCCTGCACACGGCCCTGGACTCCGGCGGGCTCGCCCTGCGCAACGTGGCGTGCCGGGTCGAACCGGCCGTCGCCCCGGCTGCCGGACAGGCCGTCGCACCCGCTGCCGGACAGGTCGTCGGACGGGGCACCCGACGGGCCACCGGTGCGGCCGTGCCGGGCACCCCGCGCTACGTCTTCGCGATCGCCCCCCGCACCCCCTGGCACGAGCGCGAGACCGCCCGTTTCACCGCCGCCCTGGACGGCTCCCTCGCGGCGCAGTCCGCCGGGTACGCACGGGCCCGGGCGGCCGGTCGGCTGGACGCCCCCGCCGTCCGCCTGCTGGACGCCGAGGCGTTCGACCGGGACTGGCACGGGGCGGTCGCCGCGGGCGTCCGCCCCACCCAGGTCAAGGACCGCCTCTTCCGGCAGGACGACGCCCTCTGGGACCGCCTGACCACAGCGCCCCGCGGCTGAACTCCCCCCACCAGCAGCCCACGTCGGCCGCCCTGCACCCGCACCCCGCCCCCCACGACAAGGAGCAGCCTTCCATGCCCGTGCTCAACCCCGTCGAACGCACCGCCCTGCTCACCGCGGCGCTGCGGGCCGCCGAGACCCGCCGCGAGGACCGGCTCTACGAGGACCCGTACGCCGGCGGACTGGTCGGAGAGGCGGGTCCGGAGCTGCTGGCCGAGATCCGGGCGGCGACCTTCCCGCCCGACCGGCCGCGGACCCTGCCCAGCACCCCGGACTACAACGCCATCCGCACCCGGTTCTTCGACGATCTGCTCCAGCGGGCGGCCCAGGACCCGGGGACGACCCAGGTCGTGCTGGCCCCGGCGGGCATGGACTCGCGCGCCTACCGGCTCCCGTGGCCCGAGCACATCCGGTACTTCGAGGTCGACCGGCCTGCGGTGCTCGACTTCAAGGCCGAGCGGCTGCGGGGTGTCCGGCCCCGCGTCGACCACCGTACGGTCGCCGTCGACCTCACCGCCGACGACTGGGAGGAGCGGCTCGTCGCGTCCGGCTACGACCCCGCCGTGCCGTCGGCGTGGCTGCTGGAAGGGCTGCTGTACTACATCCCGGAGGCCGACGCGCACCGGATGCTGGAGCGGGTCGCCGCGATCTCCGCGCCCGGCAGCGAGATCGCCGCCGACATCGTCAACGGGGCCGCCCTGACCCTTCCCCACATGCGCGGCCTGCTGGACGTCTTCGCGGGCTGGGGGTGCCCCTGGGTGTTCGGCACCGACGAGCCCGAGGCCCTCTTCGCGCAGTACGGGTTCGACGTGCGCGCCGTCCAGCCGGGCGAGCCCGACGCCGACTACGGGCGGTGGCCCGACCCGGTGCCGCCGCGCGAGGTGAAGGACGTGCGGCGGGTGTTCTTCGTCCACGGCAGGCGTCGCTGACCATGACGGGCACCGTGATCGCGGGGGCCGGCATCGCCGGCCTCGCCCTGGCCCTGGCGCTCGGCGCGCGCGGCCACCGGGTGCGGGTCCTGGAAAGGAGCGGACCGCCGCCGGACGGGCCGGCCGCCAAGAGCGCGGAGCTGTGGGAGCGGCCCTCCGTGCCGCAAGCCGCCCACGACCACATCCTGAACGCGCTGGGCGTGCGCGTGCTCCGCCGCCATGCACCGGCCGTCCTCGACGCCGCGCTGGCGCAGGGGGCCCGGCTCGTCGACCTCACCACCGCGGCGCCCCCGGGCCCCGGTTCCCCCGGCTCCGGCCGGGAGCCGGGGGACGAGGAGCTCGTCACGCTGCTCGTCCGCCGTCCCGTCCTGGACCTCGTGCTGCACCGGGCCGTCGAGGCCCTCCCCGGGGTGACCGTCAGCCACGGCACGACGGTCGCCGGACTCCTGTCCGCCCCGACCGGGCCGGCCGGGCACCGGGTGACGGGAGTGGTGACGGACGGCGGCGAACGGATCCCCGCCGACCTGGTGGTGGACGCGTCCGGCCGCAGGTGCGCGTCCCGGTCCTGGCTCGCCGCGGCGGGCGTCCCGGTGCCGCAGGACCTGACGGGCCCCAGCCGGCTGCACGCCTTCGGCCGCTTCTACCGGCTGCGCAGACCCCACGACCCGCCGCCGGGCCCGCTCAACCGGGGCAATGCGGCCGGCGGCATCTGGGACCACTACTCGGCGGTGCTGCACCCGGCGGACAACGACGTCTTCGCCGTCACCTTCGGCGCGCTGCCCGGCGACCGCGCGATGGCGGCCCTGCGCACGCCCGGGGGGTTCACCACCGCCTGCCGCCTCTCGCCGTTCCTGGCCCCCTGGGTCGACGAGGACGCGGCGGAGCCGCTCGGCCCGGTACGGGCCATCGCCATGCCGCCGAACGTCCTGCGCGGCGCGGCGGCCGGCCGGCAGCGCCCGGTCGCCGGACTGCTGCGGGCCGGGGACGCCGCCTGCGTCACCGATCCGATGTTCGGCCGCGGCATGTCCCTCGCGCTCGCGCACGCCTTCCGGCTCGCGGAGCTGATCGGGGAACACCCGGCGGCGGACGAGCGGTTGGGCCCGGCCGCCGCGGACCTCGCCGACCGCTTGCTGCGCCCCTGGTACGAGCTGGGGGCGCACGATTCCCGGTCCCGCGCCGAACGGTGGCGGGCCGGGACCGGAGCTCCCGCGGCCCCGGCGCCCGAGCCGCCCGGACCGGCGCCCGTTCCCGGGGCGCTGCGGACGGCCGCGCTCGCCGCGGCGGCCACCGACCGCACCGTGTGGCGGGGGCTCACCCGGATGGGGACGAGCCTGAGCACGCCCGCCGAGGTCTTCGCCGACGAGGAGTTCCTGGCCCGCGTACGGGCGGCGGCCGCAGCCCCCCGACCGGCCGGGCCGACCGGCCCCCTGCCGCCGACACCCGCCGAACTCCGGCACGCCATCGCCGCCCAGGAGAAAGGATGACGGTGCTCCCCCGCAAGAACGTCCTGCTGGCACCCGTCACGGTCACCCCCACCAAACCTCTGACCCCCAGCCACCTCAAGGGCCTGCTGTGGACCGACGTGATGTTCCGGGCCACCGCACCGCTCGCCGCCGTGACCTACCGCTACAGCCACACCACCTACCACGTCACCGAGCAGACCGTCGGCTTCTGGGAGTACCTCGACCGCACCCACGGGGAAGCCGATTACGCGCAGCTCTCCGAGGAGGAGATCGGGGACCTCTACGTCCGCTACCGCTGCGACGGGCAGCGCCAGAGCGCCGACGTCCTGCGGCCCTACCGGGACGCCGTCGAGCACGGAGGCTGGGTCCATCCCGCGAGCGAGCGGATGCTGCGGCTGTGGGCCGGGCACTACGAGCGCCTCGGCATGCACGACCCCGGCCTGCGGAAGCACCAGCCCCCCGGTCTCGGGCTGGAAGAGATGCTCGACCGGCTCGCCGCCGTGGACCTGGTCCTGGACCAGCGGCACTGCGGAGGCCCCGTCTACCTGGACCTCACCCGGTACGGAATGCCGCTGCGCCGGATCGTCACGGCTGACGGCCGCCCCAACTACCTGGCCTGCGCACTGCGCGAACTGCTGCCGCTGGTCCCCTCGTACGACGAGGTCGTCCTGCTGTACGACCGCGAGCTCGACGCGGACTACCAGCTGCTGAACCGAGTGCTGACCCGGCTGGGGCCGACGGTGCGCCGGGTGCCGATCGGCCGGGTGCCCATCGACGGCAAGATCACCTCGGCCCGGCACGGCGGCTGGCACGACCACACGGCCGGCGCGCTGCTGCGGGCCTCGGTCGAGGCCTGCGACGCGGACGGCGCCGGTGAGGACGCCGTCGGCGCGCTGCGGCTCGGCATGCGCCTGTACTTCATCGCGACCCTCGGCCCTGGGCAGCAGCAGTCCTTCCGCCACGACCTGCTGCGCCACTGCCTCGCCGTGGCCGCCCGGCTCCTCAAGCGGTCCGCGGCCGCCGCCGCGTCCGGTGCGGGCGGGCTGGTCGACGCGCTGGACCGGCACCGGCGGGGCCACGCGTACGTCGACCCCTACCGGTTGGCCTGCTCGCTCCTGGGCAAGGGGCGGCCCGCCCCCGATCCCGGTCTGCTGTCGGCGGTGTTCCTGTGACCGGCTCCTCCGACCCGGCTGCGGCCGCGGCCCTCGCACCGCACCCGCCCTTCCCGCCGTCCTTCCCGCTGTCCTCGGCGGCCCTGCTCAAGTCGGCCGCGGACCGCGTGCGCTCGGCCCGCCCGGAGCTCGCGGACCGGCTCGACCTGTCCAGCGCGCGGGCCCTGCGCGCCGCCCGGGCCGAGTTCCGCGGCGGGAGCGCCGGCGAGGACGACGAGGTGCTCGCCGTGGTCGTCATCGGCCGGCTCGACCTGCCCCGGTGGGTGCGCGAGACGTGCGCCTTCGCCCTCGGCCTGGAACCCGGGGCGCGGGACGCGTGGCGGCGCTCCTTCACCCGTACCGTCTACCTGGCCGGCAGCCCGGCCAACCTGCGGGACCGCTTCGCCTTCGACCACGTCGCCGGCGACGACTCGGTGGCCTGGGCCGGACCTGCGCCCGCCGCGGCGACGGCCACGCTGCGCCGGCTGCTGAAGGCCTTCGAGGCCTCGCACGAGCCGGCCGGTCGGGCGTCGGCCACCGTGACCGTGCCCGGCCGTCCGGGGGCGCGGCCCCCGGTCCGCCGTGACCTGTACGTCGCCACCGCCCGGGTGACCGTCACCGACGCGCTCGTACACGTCAACCACCTGCTGGCCGAAGCCGTCCTGGACGGGCTGATCGGTCCCGGAGACCGGCTGACGCTGCGGTTCGTGCCGCGTCTGACCGGCCTGGGCGCGCAGTTGGCCGTGCTGCGCGTCGACACCGACGTCCACCGCCCGGACGAACTCCAGGCCTATGCCGGCCTGACCACGGAGGTCTGACATGCCGTTCCCCCGCACCACCGCGCTGCGCCCCGTCCGCCTCGGCGTGCACGGCTCCACGCACCTGGCGTCCCGTCTCGTCGCGGCCGCCGGCCACCCGCCGACGGCGGTGGAGTACGTCCCGTACGAGGTCACCGAGCCGTTCGGCCCGCTGCGCGCCGGACGGGCTGACATCATGATCGTCAAGTACGACCCGCTGGAGCCGGACATCGCCGTGAGCGGTCCCGTCGGCTTCGACGGGCGGGCCGTCCTCGTCGCGGACCACCATCCCCTGGCCGGCCGCACCTCGGTTTCGGTCGAGGAAGTCGCGCAGTACGAGGGCTTCCGGTGCCCCGGCGACTTCCCGCCCCACGTCTGGGACCTGGTGGTGCCGCCGCGGACCCCCGGGGGCCGTACGATCCGCCGGGTCCATCCGATGACGACGCTCACCGCGATGGCGGACCTGCTCAGGAGCACCTGCGCGGTCCACGTGTCGTTCCGGTCCCTGGACGCGGTCGTCCCGCCGGACATCAAGGTCGTCCCGGTGCACGACCTGCCGCCCTCACCGGTGGCCTTCGGCTGGCTCCGGGAGTGCGAACCACCGGAGCACGTACGGCGGTTCGTCGCCGACGCGGAACGGGCGGCGCGGCGATGAGCGCGGACCCCGGCGCGGACCAGGGCGCCGGCCGCCTCCCGGTCGTCCTGCTGCACGCCCTGCCCCTGGACTCGTCCATGTGGGAGGCGACGGCCCGCGAGCTGCGCGCCCGCGGCCACCGCGTCCTCACCCCCGACCAGTGCGGTTTCGGCTCCGCGCCGGCCACGGACCGCGCCCCGTCGCTCGATCACGTGGCCGACGAACTGGCCCGTGAGCTCGACCGGCAGGGCATCGGCGCCGTCGCCCTCGCCGGCTGCTCCATGGGCGGCTACGTGGCCATGGCCTTCCTGCGCCGCCACCCCCGCCGCGTCGGCGCGCTGGCCCTGCTGGCGGCCAGGAGCACCGCCGACACCGCGGAGGCGGCCGGGCAGCGCCTGCGCTTCGCCGAAGCGGTCCTCGACGATGCCGCGCGCGCCCGGATCGTCACCGCGACGACGCCGTCGCTGCTGGGCGCGACCACCCGCGCCCGCCGGCCCCTGCTGCTGGAGCGGGTGACCGGGCTGGCGCTGGCGGCCCCGCCGCGGTCCGTCGCCTGGGCCCAGCGGGCGATCGCGGCCCGTACGGACTCCACGGCCGCCCTGCGCGCGGCCGAGGTGCCCGCCGTGGTCGTCATCGGCGCCGAGGACGAACTCGTCTCCCTCGACGAGGCCTGTGCGACGGCCGAAGAGCTGCCGAACGGCCGTCTCGTCGCCCTTCCGGGGGTCGGCCACCTCGCTCCACTGGAGGCGCCGGAGGCGACCGCGGAGATCCTCACGGGCCTGCTCGCCCAGGCGCAGATCACGGCCGGAGCGGGGGTCGCGGCATGCTGACCGCGGATCACGCGGGGTGGGGGTACACGACGTCCACCGGACTGGCGTTCACCCACGAGGAGATCGTGGACCCGCACTTCGACGCCTGCGCCGCGTACTACCGGGACGCCCTGGACGGCGTCGGCATCGAGCGCGGCTGGCACGTGCTGGACGCGGGCTGCGGCAGCGGCGCCTTCCTGCCCCTGATCGCTGACCGCGTCGGCGCGCGGGGCCGGGTCTCGGCCGTCGACCTGGCTCCGGAGAGCGCGCAACGCGCCGCCGCGCGGATGCGGGACCACCCCGCGGCCGTACCGGTGGAGGTGCGCCAGGGCAGCGTCCTCGACCTGCCGTACGCGGACGGCACGTTCGACGCCGTCTGGTGCGCGAACACGACGCAGTACCTCGACGACGGGGAACTGGCGCGGGCGCTGACGGAGCTGCGCCGGGTCACCAGGCCCGGCGGGCTCGTCGCGGTCAAGGACGTGGACGGTTCGCTGAGCACCGTGCGCCCGGCGGACCCCTTCCTGATCACCGACTTCTTCCGGGCGTCCGCCAGGACTCCCGGGTACGCCCGCCAGCTCCTCAGGGGCCGTGACCTGTACCGCCGGCTGCGTGCGGCCGGACTGACGGCGGTCCACCAACGCACGATCCTCATGGAGCACCACGCTCCGCTGAGCCCGTCCGCCCTGCGGTTCTACGGGAACGCCTGCGCGCGGTTCGCCCGGCAGGCGGCCGTCGAGGGCATCGCGGGCGACTGGGCGGCCTTCCTCGACCCCGACGGTCCGGCCCACCCCTTGCGCGACCCGGACGGATACATCAGCGAGGGCAACGTCATCGCGATCGGCACGGTGCCCGCGGGCCCGTGCCCCACACCTTTCGAATCGACGGAAACCAACGGACAGGAACAGGGACGGACACCATGAACGCCTCACGGAGCACCACCGAAATGACCCGCCGCGCCACGCTCACCGGCGGCGCCCTCGTCGGCATCGGCCTTGCCGAGGGCCTGCTGGCCCCGACCCCGGCGGCGGCCGCCGCAGCCACCGGCGACAACGCCCGCTACGAGCGCGGACTGGCCGTCCTGCACGAGACCTCGGGCGAGCGCGGCGCGGCGGTGGTCGAGTCACTCAAAGACATCGCCCCGGACCTCGGGCGCTACGTCGTCGAGTTCGCGTACGGCGACGTCTACGCCCGGCCGGGCCTCGATCTGCGCGAGCGGGAGCTGTCGACGGTCGCGGCGCTGACCGCCCAGGGCGACACCGCGCCGCAGCTGAACTTCCACATCGACGCGGCGCTGCACGTCGGGGTGCGCCCCGAGGAGGTCATCGAGGCCCTGATCCACCTCGTGCCCTTCATCGGCTTCCCCCGGGTGCTCAACGCGGTCGGCGTCGCCCGTACGGTCTTCGCCGACCGGGGCGTCACCTTCGAGCCGCCGGTCATGAACGATTCGCGCGACCGCTATCTGCGCGGAACCGAGAAGCTGGTGGAGATCGACGGTCACCACGGCCTTGAGGTGATCGAGTCGCTCAAGGACATCGCCCCGGACCTCGGCCGGTTCATCGTCGAATTCACCTTCGGTGACGTCTATCAGCGTCCGTGGCTGACGCCGAGGCGCCGCCAGCTCGTCACCGTCGCCGCGCTGACGGCGTTCGGTGACACCGCCCCCCAGCTGCGCGTTCACATCGGGGCCGCGCTGAACGTCGGCCTCAGTGCGGCACAGGTCGTGGAGACGCTGATCCACGTGGTGCCGTACGTCGGATTCCCGCGGGCGCTGAATGCCATCGCGGTGGCCCGTGAGGTGTTCGAGAAGCGCAAGACGTCGGCGCTCTAGGAAGCCGCCCCCTTTACCGAAGGGAATGCAATCACTGTGGGAACGGAAATCGCGGCGGACTTCGCGACGCTGGGCGAGGAATTCACCAGGAATCCCCATCCGGTGTACGCCGCGCTCCGCGCCCGGGGTCCGGTGCACCGGATCCGGGTGCCCGAGGGTGCGCAGGCCTGGCTCGTCGTCGGCCACGCGGCGTGCCGGGCCGCGCTCACCGAGCCCACCCTGTCGAAGTCGTGGAAGGACGCCTCGCCCGCGCTGCCGCTGGCCCGGCTCTCCGCGGGCGAGAACCTGCTGAGCTCGAACCCGCCGGACCACACCCGGCTGCGGGGGCTCGTGGCCAGGGAGTTCACGCCCCGCCGCGTCGAGGCGCTCGCTCCGAGGGTACGGGCACTGACGGGCGAGCTCCTCGACGCCATGCTCGCCCGGCCCACCGGGGAGGCCGACCTCGTCGAGGCCCTCGCGTTCCCCCTGGCCATGGGCATCATCTGCGAGCTGCTCGGGGTGCCCTCCCTCGACCGTGCCGCGTTCCGCGACTGGGCCGAACAGGCCCTGAGCAGCCCGGACCGGGACACCAGGACGGCCGCGACGGCGGCGATGACGCGGTACCTCGTCGCCATGGTGGACGACCTGCGCACGCGGCCCCGCGAGGACCTGATGAGCGCCCTGGTCCGCACCACCGACGAGGACGGCGACCGGCTCTCCGCAGACGAACTCATCGGCATGGCCTGGCTGCTGCTCGTCACCGGTTTCGAGACCACCGCCCATCTGATCGCGACGGGGGTCCTCGCCCTGCTCCGGCACCCCGCCCAGCTCGCCGCTCTGCGCGCCGATCCCTCGCTCATCGACAACGCGGTCGAGGAGATGCTGCGGTACGAGGGGCCGGTCGAGACCACCACGTACCGCTTCACCACCGGGCCGACGGAGATCGCCGGCGAGGTGATCCCGGGAGGCGGCGAACTGGTGCTGGTCGCACTCGCCGACGCGGACCGGGACCCGGCGCGGTTCCCCGATCCGGACCGCTTCGACATCCGTCGCGCTGCGGGCGGCCACATCGCCTTCGGCCACGGCATCCACTACTGCCTGGGTGCCCCGCTGGCCCGGCTCCAGGCCCGAACGGCGATCGCGGCGCTCCTGGAGCGCTGTCCCGCCCTGTCCTTGAACGCCGACCCCGCGGACCTCGCCTGGCGCACGGGCCTCCTCATCCGCGGCCCCCGCCACCTGCCCTTACGCTGGCTGCCCTGAGTCCGGGAAGGTGTGGGAGGCACCGCAGCATGTGAAATCTTCACCTTCCGGTGGTGACCGGGGCACTGTCCTGCGATCACCGGATCCTCGCAGAATCGTCGTGAACGGATCGAACCCGCGCCACGACGACGCAGAGGGAACCAACCGCCATGACCAGCATTTCGGCCAACGCCCGTATCAACCCCGGCACCGGCTCGGCACCGCTGCCCGCCCGCTCCTCGGAGCCGGGCCTGGTGATCGAGAACCTCGACGCCCTGCCCGACACCGCGTACGCCCTGTTCACCGTCTGCAGCCGGACGCAGGTCACGGGCCCGGCGACGCCGATCGCCGGACGGCTGGGAGCATGAGCGCTGCCGAGCCCCAGCGGCCCGGCACGCCGCCGACGGCACGGCCGGCGGCCGGCGACACGCTGGTGGGGTTCAAGTCCCACCTGCGGCCGACGGTCGTCCCCGGCGACGCCGCCTACCTGGTGTCGCGGCGCGGGGTGACCGCCCTGAGCGGGAGCGGGGCGGAGGTCCTCGTACCGCTGCTCGACGGGACCCGGACCGTCGGGGCGGTCCGCCAGGAGGCTTCACGGATCCTGGGCGACCAGGACACCGAGGCGGCCCTCCGCTCCCTGGCCGACGCCGGGTTGATCCGCTCCACCGCCCCGGCCGCCGTGTCCGCGGACGCCGGGGCGGTGGCTCCGCGCAGCGCCGAGGCCGAGGCGTACTGGGACCTGGCCGGGCTGGACGGCGGGCTGGCCGCCGCAGGCCTGGCCCGGGCCCGCGTCGCGATCGAGGCGCTCCCCGGCCTGGACCCGGTGCCGGTGGCCGAGGCCTGCCGGGCGTCCGGCGTCCCGGTCACCGACGACCCCCGCGCCGCCGACCTGGTGCTCGTCCTGTGCGACGACTTCCTCTCCCCGCAACTGGCCGCCGTGGACGCCGCCCACCGCGCCGCCGGCCGGCCGTGGGTGCTCGCCAAGCTGTGCGGGACGGACCCCTGGGTCGGCCCGTTCTTCGTGCCCGGCTCCGGCCCCTGCTGGCACTGCCTGGCCGTGCGGCTGCGCGGCCACCGCCACTCCGAGGTGCCGGTCCGGCGCGCGCTGGGCCTGGACGGCCCCGTACCGCGGCCGGCCGCCGGGCTGGCGGCCGGGACGGCGCTCGCCGTCAACCTCGCCGTGCTGGAGAGCGCGAAGTGGCTGGCCGGGCTGCGCGATCCGGAGCAGGGGCACGTCCGCACCTTCGACACGCTGCGCCTGCGCACCGCCAGCCACCCGGTGGGCCGACGTCCGCAGTGCGCGGCCTGCGGGGACCCCGGCCTGGTGGCCCGCCGGACCGGGGAGCCGTTCGTCCCCGTGTCGCGGCCCAAGGCGGCGGCGACCGGGGGCGGGGACCGCGCCCTGACGGCGGCGCAGATGCTGCGGACGCACGGGCACCTCGTGGACCCGGTGACCGGGGTGGTCAAGGAGATCCGCAGGGCCTCCGGTACGCCCGGCTTCGTCCACGCGTACACCTCCGGGCACAACCTGGCCATGGAGTCGGCGTCGTTCGCCGGCCTCAGCTCCGGTCTTCGGGCGCTCAGCGGCGGAAAGGGCCGCACCGAGGAGGAGGCGCGCACCAGTGCGCTGTGCGAGGCGGTCGAGCGCTACAGCGGTACGCGGCAGGGCGACGAGCCGATCGTACGCGACTCCCTGCGGGGCCTGGGCAAGGACGCCGTGCACCCCAACGACTGCCAGCTCTACAGCGCCCGCCAGTACGCGGAGCGGGAGCGGTGGAACGCGCGGCACTCCCGGTTCCACTACGTGTCCGCGCCGTTCGACGAGGACCGCCCCACCGACTGGACCCCGGTGTGGTCGTTGACCGAAGGCGTCCAGCGGCTGCTGCCGACCTCGATGCTGTACTTCGGGCGGGGCGCGGCTTCCCACGACGAACCGTGGGCCGACTCCAACGGCAACGCGGCGGGCAGCAGCCCCGAGGACGCGCTGGTGCAGGGCTTCTTGGAGCTGGTGGAGCGGGACGCGGTGGCCCTGTGGTGGTACAACCGCACCCGGCAGCCCGGGGTGGACCTGTCTTCCTTCGAGGACGAGTGGATCGAGCGGTTCCGCCATGGGCTGCGCCGGATGAACCGGGAGGTGTGGGCGCTCGACCTCACCTCCGACCTGGGCGTTCCGGTGTTCGCGGCGCTGTCGCGGCGTACCGACAAGCCCGCGGAGGATGTGGTCTTCGGCTTCGGCGCGCACTTCGACCCGCGGGTGGCGCTGGGCCGGGCCATGTCGGAGCTGGGGCAACTGCTGCCGGTGGTCGGCGATGTACGGACGGACGGCACCGGTTACCGGATCACCGATCCGGAGCCCCTGTCGTGGTGGCGCGGGGCCACCGTCGCCAACCAGCCATATCTCGGGGCCGATCCGATGACCGAGTCCCGGACACGGGCCCACTGGCCTTCGGTCCGCAACGCGGATCTACTGGATGACGTGCACATGATCACAGAGATGGTCCGGACCAACGGGATGGATCTGCTGGTGCTCGACCAGAGCCGACCTGACCTCAATATTCCCGTGACGAAAGTGGTCGTACCAGGACTGCGGCATTTCTGGGCGAGGTTCGGGCCCGGCCGGCTCTTCGACGTTCCGGTGCACCTCGGGCGGCTGGCCGAAGCCACTCCGTACGACCAGCTCAACCCCGTTCCACTGTTCGTGTGAGCGATCGAATCACGCCTCTCGGTCACACCCCTCGCCTATGCTCACACCTGGCATGTAACACAGAAACACCAAAGGGGGATTGACATGCCTGGCCGCCTCAAGTCCTCGGATGGACCGTCGGAGGCGGTCCTGGTCGAGGGCATTCTGCGACGTAGCCGGGACTTACCCGCGCCCCGGATGGCCCAGGTCATCCTGATCGCCGCGCTCCTCTGCTACGTCGGCATCACCGCCCTGAACATCCTCAGCGCCGGAGTCGAAGGACCCGCCCTGGCCGCCGCCCTGGGCTGCCTGGGCGCGGTCTTCGCCCTCCAGCTGCTGCACTCCCGGACGAGCACCCAGCACGTGCCCGTCACCCGCAGGGCGATGACCTTGGGAGCCCAGGCCGCCTTCACCTACCTGCCGCTGTTCGCCCTGAAATCGCAGTGGGGCGCGATGGCGGGCTTCCTCGCGGGCTCCCTGCTGCTGCTCCTGCCGCCGCGCCTGGGCTGGATCCTGTACGGGCTCGTGGGCATCAGCATGCTCGTGCCCCCGCTACAGGAGGGCCGGCCCGTGCTCGACAGCATCTACCTGGTGCAGACGACCCTACTGACCGGGCTGGTGACGTTCGGCCTCACCCGGCTGTCCGAGCTGGTCCGCGTCCTGCACGCGAGCCGCGGTGAACTCACCCGCGCCGCGGTCACCCGCGAACGCCTGCGCTTCGCCCGCGACTTGCACGACCTGCTCGGGTACAGCCTGTCCGCGATCCAACTCAAGGGCGAACTCATCCACCGCCTGATCCCGGCCCATCCGGCCCGGGCCATGGGCGAGATCGAGGACGTACTGGCCATCTCCCGCCAATCATTGGCCGACGTGCGCCGGGTGGCGAGCGGGTACCGGGACATGTCGCTGGAGGAAGAGATCGCCTCGGCCCGGTCCGTACTGGGCGCCGCCGAGGTCGAAGCGGTGACCGACATCCGCATGGGCGACGTCAGTTCCCCGGTGGACACGGTGCTGGCCACCGTGCTCAGGGAGGCCGTCACGAACGTGCTGCGCCACAGCCGGGCCGCGCACTGCGAGATCACCGCCGTCGAGCAGGACGGGCTGATGACGCTGTCGGTCACCAACGACGGCGTCACCGAGGGGTACCGCGACAGCTCGCCGCACAGCGGTAGCGGCCTGGGCAACCTGGGACTGCGCGTTCGGGCGGTGGGCGGCGAACTGACGGTCAACAGGGGCCCCGGCAACGTGTTCCGGCTGGTCGCGCGGGTGCCGGCGCACGGGGACGTCGATCCAGACCTGGACGAGTCCACGGAGGGCGAACGCACGTGGCTCGTCGCCTGAACTGACGGTGCACCAAGCCGTCCGGAAGCCGGAACCGGGCGAGTTGCTATGATCTGTTGAACAAGATCGACCGCGCGGACGGGGGGCTCGTCACGGTGATCAGGATCCTGTTGGCCGAAGACATGAACATGGTGCGCGGAGCGCTCGTCGCCCTGCTCGACCTGGAGGACGACCTGGAGGTCGTCAGCGAACTCTCGCGCGGCGACGAAATCCTGGCCGCCGCCCTGGACGTCCGGCCGGACATCGCGATCATCGACATCGACCTCCCCGGGCTCGACGGGCTGAGCGCCGCGATGCAGATCCACGAACACCTCCCGGAATGCCGGACGCTGATGCTCACCAGCCTCGGCCGCCCCGGCACCCTGCGCAGGGCCCTGGCGGCCCAGGTCTCCGGCTACCTCCTCAAGGACGACTCCCCGAAGGAACTGGCCAGCGCCATCCGCCGGGTGGTGGCCGGCCAGCGGGTCATCGACTCCAAGCTGGCCGTGGCCGCGTGGAACGGCCTGGAGAGCCCGCTGACCGACCGCGAGACCGAGGTGCTGCGCATGGCCGCCCAGGGGTCGGAGGCCACCGAGATCGCCGGGGAGCTCCACCTGTCCACCGGGACCGTGCGCAACTACCTGACGACCGTCGTGATGAAACTGAAGGCTCGCAACCGCGTCGACGCCATCCGCATCGCCCGCGACGCGGGCTGGCTGGTCTAAACGTACATTCGAGTGGACTTGGGCCCCGGCTGCCTGCCATACGGCGGCATCAGCAGGGCGCCCTCGTAACGTCGCGCGGAAAGACACCCCACCTGGGAGCACCAGATGACGTCGACCGCGACACCGAGGTTCTCCGTTTTCACGCCCAGCCACCGGCCTCGTTTCCTCGACGAGTGCCTGGCGACCCTACAGGCGCAGACCTGTCAGGACTGGGAGTGGATCGTCTTGCTCAACAACGGCGCCCGATGGCGGCCGGAGCGGCCCGACGACCGGGTCCGCGTGGTGATCGCGGACGAGGTCCAGGGCGTCGGAGCGGCCAAGCGCAGGGCCTGCGAACTCGCGCGCGGCGAGATCCTCGTGGAACTCGACCACGACGACCTGCTGGCGAAGGCGTGCCTGGCGGAGCTCGGCACGGCGTTCGACGAGCACCCCGGGGCCGTCTTCGTCTACAGCAACACCGCGCAGATCACCGAGGACGGCAGCCGCGACGACAGCCGTTGGGACGCATCGTGCGGCTGGCAGTACGAGGAGGTGGAGGTCGACGGCCGCAAGCTGCAGCAGATCATCTCGATGGCGCCGACCCCGCACAACGTCTCCTACATCTGGTACGCGCCCAACCACGTACGGGCCTTCCGCAAGGAGAGCTACGAGCAGGCCGGCGGGTACGACGCGGCGCGGACGGTCCTGGACGACCAGGACCTGATGTGCCGCCTCTTCCACATCGGGGACTTCCACCACATCAACCGCTGCCTGTACCTCCAGCGCGTGCACCCCGCGAACACCCAGAGCGACCCGGAGATCAACGCGCACATCCAGCGCGAGACGGTCGTCCTGTACGACAAGTACGTCGAGGCCAACGCCCTCGCGTGGACCCAGCGGCGCGGACTGCTCGCGCTGGACCTCGGCGCGGCCCACCGCAAGCCGCCCGGCTACCTGGGCGTCGACCAGTACCCGGGCGAGGGCGTCGACATCGTCGCGACGCTGCCCGGGAAGCTGGACCTGCCCGACGGATCCGTGGGCGTGATGCGGGCGGTGGACTTCCTGGAGCACGTGCCCTCGAAGGTGCCGCTGATCAACGAGCTGTACCGACTGTTGGCACCGGGCGCAATGCTGATCACCATGACGCCCAGCCCCGACGGGCGCGGTGCGTACCAGGACCCGACGCACGTCGCGTACTACAACGAGAACTCGTTCTGGTACTACACGGACGAGCAGTACCGCGCCTTCGTGCCGACGATCGAAGCCAAGTTCCAGTCGTCGCGGCTGGTCACCTACTTCCCGACCGAGTGGCACTCCAAGAACGACATCTCGTACGTCGTCGCCAACCTCATCGCGATGAAGGAGGGCGCCGCACGGTGCGGCGGACCGCTGCTGGTCTAGGCGCGGACCACACACGACGGTGCCCCGGGGCCGACGCCCCGGGGCACCGTCGTTCAAGCAGAGAGGGACGTCACGGCGTCAAGTCGGCGCACACCACGTAGGCGGTGATGTCCTGGCTCGCGACGGTTTCGGCCTGCCATCCGTTGGGAAAGGTGCCCACGGGGCGGCTGGTGCGGACGTTACCGGCGGCCGTCAGGAAGCCGCCGCCGGTGGCGCGGTCACCCGTCTCGCACGCGGCGATCACGCTGCCGTCGCTGTCCGACGCGGTGTTGACGTAGGTGACCAGCCCGACGGACGCACCCTGGTAGCCCTGGGGGCCCTGAGCACCATCGCGGCCCGGCCTGCCGTCGTGGCCCGGCCTCCCCGGCCGGCCCTGGGGGCCGCGCTGGCCGCCGTGGTCGTCATCACCCATGACGCCGGACGGGCCGGGCAGTGCGACAGCGGTGTCGGTGCCGGACCGGTGGATCGCGTCGGCGATGGCCGTCGTGGCCGGGACGACGTTGAGCGCCACGGCGAGCACACCGGCCGAGACCATGGTGGCGGACTTCAGGCGTCTGGTTCGGATCGTTCGATGACTCAAGAGAACCGTCCTCACGGGACTTGGAGGTGTCACGCCCGCAAGCGCGCGCCTCGGGCTACGAACGAAGCCATTGTCGACGTTTTGTGCCTAAATGATCACTTTGTGACTCATGTCGCGGCGCCGATCACCCGCGCGGCCCCCCTCCTCGACCCGTCGCGGGCTACGGGCGGTGGGTGCTGAGCCAGTTCTCGGCGAGGGAGGACACCTCTTCGAGGGTTCCGGGTTCCTCGAAGAGGTGGGTGGCGCCCTCGACGACCTCCAGCCGGCTCTCGCAGCGCAGGCGGGTCTGCGCCTCGCGGTTGAGGGCGAGGACCTGGTGGTCCTCGGAACCGACGATCAGGAGCGTGGGGGCCCGGACCCCGGCGAGCAGGGGGCCCGCCAGGTCCGGGCGGCCGCCGCGGGAGACCACCGCGAAGACCGGTGAGTCCGGGGAAGCCGCCGCGGCCAGGGCGGCCGCCGCGCCCGTGCTGGCGCCGAAGTAGGCCTGCGGGACCAGGTACCTGGTGCCGAGCCAGGCCGTGGCGGCGGCGAGGCGGGCGGCCAGGGTGTCGATGTCGAAGACGTTCGAGCGGTCCGCCTCCTCGGCCGGGGTGAGCAGGTCGAACAGCAGGGTGCCCAGGCCGGCCCGGTTCAAGTCCGCGGCCACCCGGCGGTTGCGCGGGCTGTGGCGGCTGCTGCCCGAGCCGTGCGCGAACACCACCACCGCGCTCGCGCCCGGCGGGAGGGTGAGGTCGCCGGGCAGCCGCAGGCCCGCCGCCTCCACCTCCACTTCCACCTCGGCATGTTCCGTCGGGGCCGGCCGGCGCGGCGACTGGGCGAGCAGGGAGACGACCTCCTCGTCCGAGGTCTGGGAGAAGTCCCGGTACCACTGTCCGACCGAGGAGAAGCCCGGCGGTGTGGAGAGGCAGACCACCTCGTCGGCGACCGCGGCCACCCGGGTCAGCGCGTCCGGCGGCGCCACCGGGGCGGCCATCACGACCCGGGCCGCGCCCTGCGCCCGTACGACCTGGCAGGCGGCGGCCGCCGTGGCACCGGTCGCGATGCCGTCGTCGACCACGATCACCGTGCGGCCGCGGAGGTCCTCCTGCGGCCGGTCCGCGCGGTAGCGGGCGGACCGGCGGGTGAGCTCCGACTGTTCCGCCCGTTCGACGGACGCGATGGCCTGCGGGTCGAGCCGGCCGCGGCGGACGATGTCGTCGCTGATCACGCGTACGCCACCTTCTCCGATCGCGCCGAATGCCAGCTCGGGCTGGTACGGGACGCCGAGCTTGCGCACGACGATCACGTCGAGGGGCGCGCCGAGGGCGCGCGCCACGTGGAAGGCGACCGGGACCCCGCCCCGCGGCAGCCCGAGGACGACGGGATGCTCCGCCGCGTACGGGCCCAGCGCCGTGCCGAGTCTGCGTCCTGCGTCGTCGCGGTCCGTGAAGAGCATTTCGGGTCATCCCCAACGTTGCGTGCCGTACTTCGAACCAACCCCTCCCGGCGCTCGCGTGCAACTCGGGTCCGGTGGTCCGTACGAGGGAGGTGGGTCCGGGTCTGTGGGTTTTGGGGGGTGGGTAGGGGTGGGCTGCGTGCGTAGGTTGGTCGTGAGGCCGCGTTGCGCCGCTGACCTGGTGCTTTGCGGTGGGCTCTGACGATGAGGATGGGGCAGCGCGATGCGTGAGCTGGTGGAGACGGCGCAGCGGTGGACGGCCGAGGGGCGGGCCGGATTCCTGGCCCGGCCGGTGGCCGAGCAGGGATTCGGACCGCGGGACCCCGCCGGGGCCCTGCTCGTGGACGTCCGCGGGGAGTGCGTCGGGGCCCTGTACCGGGGGGTCTTCGACGCCGAGCTGGCGGCGGAGGCCGGGGCCATGGCGGCCGGTGCCACCGCGCGGGTGTGTGACGTCTCGGTGGGCGCCGACGAGGCCGTGGAGGCGAAGCTGACCTGCGGCGGTCGGGCCGAGATCCTGCTCCAGCCACTGTCGGCGGTGCCCGCGCAGTGGTGGGACCTGCTCGGTGAGGGCGCGGGAGTCGCGCTCGTGACCCGGCTGGACGCGCAGGCCGAGCACGCGGTGAGCGAGGTGGTGCGGGCCGTGGACGTACCCGCCGACGACGCCGGGCGGCGTGCCGGCGAGCTGCTGGCCACGCGTCGCCCCGGGCGCGACGCCCTGTACGGGGAGCGCGGGCTGGTGTTCGTCGAGGCGTACCCGTCCGCGCCGTACGTCGTCATCGGAGGCGGCGGCGAACTCGCCGAGATCATCGAGGCACAGGCCCTGCTGCTGGGCTGGGGGGCCGGACTCGTCGGCTCCGTCGCCGAGGCGGAGAAGCAGTTGACCGCGCGCCGGGACGCCGCCTGCCTGGTGATGCTGAGCCACGATCCGGAGTTCGACGTGCCGACCGTGCGCACCGCGCTCGCGCTCGGGATCCCGTACGTGGGCGCCCTCGGCTCCCGCAAGACCACGGCGCGGCGGCGCGAGGGCCTGCTCGCCTCCGGGGTGTCCGGGGCGGACCTGGCGCGGGTGCACGGGCCGATCGGGTTGGACCTCGGGGCCAGGACGCCCCCGGAGACGGCGCTGGCCATCTGCGCGGAGATCCTGGCCGTCCTCGGGGGCCACGAGGTCCGGGCGCTGCGGGACTCCGACGGACCGCTGCGCTAGTCAGCTGCCGAGTGCCCGCTTGAGCTGGGTCTTGTTCATGTCGGAGCGGCCGCGGATGTTGCGGCGCCTGGCCTCCGCGTAGAGCTGTTCGTACGTCGGCTCCTGCGCGCCCGTGCGGGCGCGCGGGCCGCCGCGCAGGCCGGAGGACGGGCCGGAGGGCAAACCGTCCGGTGACGGCCCGTCCTCGTAGGGGCGTTCTCGTTCGGGCGAAGATCCGCGGGGCATTTTCGGGCTCCCTTCGGGGAGGTCGTCCCGGCGCCTGCCCCGGATTCGGCCCGGTAGTCACGCGCCGGGCGGACGAGGTGACTTTCCCGGCCTTTCGGTGAAACAGTACCTATCGGGGAAAATAGTATGTATGGAAATGACCCTGAGTCTGGACCAGACCTTGACCCACAGCGCGTGGTTCCTGGTCGTCGGGATCGCCGTGGTCGGCTTCCTGCTCGCCGGCTTCAAGCTCGGCCAGCGGGTCCGGGCCAAGGAGCCCCCGCCGCCGACCGCGGAGAGCCAGCCGCACCTGCCCGACGGCGGCGCGGTCTACGAGCTGCGGGAGGAACGTGAACCCGTGGAGATCCCGGAGGGCGGGCTGCGCCCGCACGAGATGCAGGGCTACGGGAACTTCGGTTCCACCACCCACAGCCACCAAGAGGACGCCAGATCCGAGCGGGACTCGGGCTACCGGAACCCGCCGTCGTACCCGGGGCCGCAGCAGCCCCCGAGGGGCGAGCCTCCGGTGTACAAGCCGAGCGGGAACGCATGAGCCGCCCCTGACCCGTCCCGCTCGCCCGGTCTCCTCTGACCTGCACCACCCCACGGTGCAGGTCAGAGGTCCGTCCGCAGTCTGAGCACCTCCGGCGGCGGGTGCCGGGTCGACGTGTGCCGGACCTCCGCCGTCAGCGGCGGGTCGAGCGGCCGGTACGGGACCTCCCCGAGCCCGATCGCGGTGGCCGTGGCCCCGGCGGCCGCGGCCCCGCCCTGCGCGGTGCGGGAGGAAGGGGCGGCTGCGCCCGCGGCCGCCGCCACCGCCGCCGCGACCTCCGCCCGCAGCGCGGCCGTCAGCGGGCTCGACACCAGCGGGGTCTCGTCCCCCACCGGCAGCACCAGGACCAGCGCGAGGGGGCGCCGCGGTGTGCCGGTGTAACCGACGACCGCCGCGTCCCGCACCTCCGTGTGCCGCAGCTTCTGCCAGCCGCGCCGGCCCGCCGGGTACGTCTGGTCCAGCCGTTTGACGACCAGGCCCTCGATCCCGCTGGCGGGCAGGGTCTCGTACCAGGTGGCGGCCAGTTCCGGGTCGGTCGTCATCGGGACGGGCTGCAGCGGCGGGCCCAGCGGGAGCAGCAGGTCGACCAGGAGCGTCCGGCGCCGCTCGTACGGGCGCCCGCGCAGGTCCAGTCCGGCCAGTTCCAGCACGTCGAACGCCGCGTACGAGGCCGGCAGGCTCTGGGCGAGCACGGCGGCCCGCGCGGCGGTGGCCGCGGCCCGCCGCTGGACGAGGGCGAAGTCGGTGCGGCCCCCGTGCCAGACCACCACTTCGCCGTCGAGGACGGTTTCGGCGGGCAACTGCCGGGCCGCGGCCGCCAGATCGGGAAAGGCGGAGGTGACGATGCGGCCGGAGCGTGCCTGGAGCACCACGTCCTCGGCGGTGCGCACGACGACGAGGCGGTGGCCGTCGTTCTCCAGACTTCGGTGTGTCTCATGAGACACACCGAAGTCCCGTGCGGCCCTCGCTGAGGCGTCGCTGGACGCCCACCAGTTCCGTCATCGACGCAGAGTTGTGACCAGTAGCTTTATGCGATCAGATCAGCCGCGGCGGCCTTCGCGAGCGGCCGATGGCTTGATCGACGGCCACCGGCGTTGCGGGCTTGGCCTGTGTGCAGTTGCCATGTCTATGATCATGAAAGGTCAACGGGGGAGGGCCCAGCATGGGGGATTTCGACCGGGAGTGGGGCCAGTCGCGCGCTGAACGTATCGGGTCAGCAGGTCGGCATGCGACTGAACGGCACGGGTGCCCCGGCAGGGCCACTGGCACCCGGAGGATCGGGGACCTTCGGGTCCACGCCGGCGGGGAAGACGGCGGCTGCGAACACGATCGAGAACGAGCTCGAGGACAAGACGAAGACGTCCACGGAGCACGCGGACGAGGCGACCAATACTGCCGTCAAGGGCTTCGACGGGTGGGACACCGCAACGGGCCTGAAGAAGGTCGGGGAGACCTGGGACAAGCAGGTCGCGGTTCTGATGGGCCGACTCGGTTCGGAGAAGATCGCCCTGCGGGGTGCAACGGGTCTGTTCGTGCGCAACGACATCGGGCTGGGTGACCAGTTCCGGCCGATCGGCCAGTCGAAGCTTCACGGGGTATAGGGGTAGCCGGTGCTTACGTACAACGAAGTGATGACCACGGATCTGGGCCTGCTGACAACGGCGGCCGACAAGTGGGAGTCCATGGCCGGCGAGATCAAGAAGGTCGAGGAGCGGTACAGGGACACGGTCCAGAAGGTCACGATGGGCCCGGACTGGACCGGCATCAGCGCTGGCGTTGCCCACACCAACTTCGCCGGCACGCGCTACGAATACGCCGCCGCCCAGACCCAGGCGAAAGCCGTCGCCTCTCTGCTGCGTGACGCTCACAGCCAGTTCGTCGACCTCAAGAAGAGGCTCGATTCCGTCTGCGCGGATGCCGTCAAGGAGGGACTGGTCGTCGATTCCCAGGGGAACGTGAGTCAGGACCAGAGCAAGCTCACTGGTCAGAATCGCATGTACCTGCGGGATCACCCGGAGGCCGTAGCCGCCCTGAACAAGACGATCGAGGCCTGGTCCCAGCGGATCAGGGATCTCGTTCAGGCCTTCGACGACGCCGATCAGGGCGTCAAGTTGGCCCTCGAAGCCGTCGGTGTCGACAGCAACAAGGACGCCTTCGGCAAGGGTGCCGACGACCAGCTCAACGGCTTCAACGCCGACGCGCAGGGCGACATCGAGGTCTACGAGGCCCGTAACGCCCAGGACATCGCCACCCGCATCAACAGCGGCGAGAAGGTCTCCACCGCCGACTACGCCGAGCTGGACCGTTCCTTCCGCGACAACGCCTCACGCCCGGAGTTCACCCAGACCTTCCTCAACGGAATGGGCGCGGAGAACACGCTGAAGCTCACGAACAAGCTCAACGACCACGCGTACGGCGACGACAAGGGCAACAGGCAGCGCTACCTGGACGTGGAGAAGGGGCTCGCCAACTCCCTGTCGAACGCGATGCAGGACCCCAAGTCCGACTTCTACAAGAACTTCCGCACGCAGCTCGACAAGGCCGGGCTCGCCTCGTACGACCTCAAGGGGGCCGGCAAGGACGTCAACACGGTGGCCCCGGGACACAGCCAGAAAGTCCGCGGCTACCAGAGCCTGGTCACCCTGATGCAGCAGGGCGACGGCTACTCGGCCCCGTTCCTGCACGACATGGCGGACGACATCCGCAAGGCCGAGGACAAGAAACAGGGCGGCAATCCGGATATCTGGGACCGGTACGGAAACTACGGTGGCACGGACAAGGCTTGGTTCGCCCACGACCCCCTCGACGGCCTCCTCGGCATCATGAGCCGCTACCCTGCCGCCTCCACCTCGTACCTCGATCCGGGTCCCGACGGGAAGAACGACAACCTCCACTACCTGCTCAAGGAGCGGGACTGGGAGATCACCAACACCGCGAGCTGGCGCGGCAACATCGAAATACACGGCCACGACACGGTCGACGCCAGCAACCGGACCGGCCTGGGCGCGGCCATCGAAGCGGGCGCCACCGGCTACCCGCCGCTGGGCGCCGGCCAGGACCCCTGGCCCGCCCTCAAGCACACCGACCCGCAGGCCCGGCTCATGCACAGCGTCATCGAGCAGCTCGGCCCCGCCCAGAGTGTGGACGCGAACCTGCGCGAACCGCTGGCCCGGGCGCTGGGCTCGTACGCGGCAGACACCCACGAGATCCTGGGCGGCCTGGACAGCCGCTACATCTCCGCGATGGGCACCGGCCACTTCCAGGAGGGCGGCACCACCCATATGTCGGCGTCCCAGAAGGACCTGGTCCAGTTCATGCGCGGGCTCTCGGACGATCCGGAGGCCTACGGCACGCTCCACAAGGCGGAGTCCCGGTACATCGACATCTCGCTGGAACATCTCCCCAAGGGAGCGCAGGGATCGGAGGTGACGAACGCCGTCAACGAGGCGGGTACGGCCCTCGGCACGTTCAGTTCCATCAGGGAGGACGTGATCAACGACGGCCGGATGGCGGGCTACAGCGCAGCGGACTGGAAGGCTAAGGTCGCCTACCACGTCATCGGCGGCGCGGTGACCCCGCTGTACTTCACCACACCCGTCGGTGCTGCCGGCGCCACCATGTCCGTCGCCTTCGGTGACTCGCTCCAGCGCGGCGTCGACACGTGGGCCTGGGAATGGGACAACAGGATGAAGGCTGCGGTCGATGCCAAGGCCAATCCCGCGATTACCGACGAGTACCTCGACGTCAACAACCAGATGCCCATCCTGATTCGCGAGTGGGCGAAGGAACGGCCCGACATTCCCGAAGCCGACGTCCGGAAGCTCACTCGCGACGTGCTCGAAGGACATCTCCGTGGGAACGCGACGGCGCAGAAGTACCTGACGGACACGGCCAACTGAGCCGGGTTGCAAAGAGGAGTGGAGCCATCCATGACGGGAAAGACAGCCCGCCGTACCGTGCCGGTCAAGATGTGGTCGTTGCTTGCGGTATGCCTGGCGTTGCTGGGCGGGCTCGTGGCGTGGCTTGGCTTCGGACGCGACACGGCGGCTCCCTGCAACGGCCTGGCGGGGGATGAGCACGTACGAACGTCCGTTGGAGCTGGTGTCCAGGCCGGGATGAACTGCGCGGCACTGGGCCGGGCCATTGTGAAGGCCACGGCCGCGAGCGAGCCGGGCAAGCACTCGCAGGCGCAGGCCCGGGCCGTGAAGGACGTGCTCTACTCCCCCGGACTCGGCTACACGGAGAATCTCCGGATCGATCCCGCCCTCCGCGTGCCGCTGGCCACCGTGCTCGCGGACTTCGCGGGCGACACTCATGAGATGCTCGCCGGACTCGACTCCCAGTACGTCTTCAAGATGGGCCCGGCCGACGACCCGTGGGAGTCCTCCGGCACCTATCACCTGGCAGTCGGCCACCTCGTCTTCCGCAACGTCGTGCGCGCCGTCTCCCAGGATCCGCAGGCGTACGCGATCCTGCGCCTGGCGGAGACCCGGTACGAGGCCAAGCAGCTCGCCGCCGTCCCGGGCGATGCGACGGGGACCCCCCTCTCGCTCCCGCCGACGGAAAACGCCCGCGCACTCGGCATCCTGGACGGCCTGACCGACAGGTACGCCCGTGACCGGGCGTGGCGGACCGCCGTCCGCGACCGTTTGCTGCGCGAGCCGGCCGCCCAGGGCGGCTACCAGGAGGACCCTGCCGCCTACCTCACGGCGACATGGCTCCAAGGCCTCAGGAACATGCCGGAAGCGGAACTGGCCAACCGCCTCCGCGCCCAAGGAGTCGACATCGCCCGCACATGGACCCAGGCGCGGAACACTGACGAGTCCACTCGGCAGGCTCTGGTCGCCGAAGTGGATCTGAGCGCGCTGAGTGGCTACCGCGAGGCCAAGTCATAGCCCGACTGCCCGGCGCAGCAGGCCCGGGCCTGCTGTTCACGGCATTCCTCGACACGGTGGTCAAGGACTGAGGGGGGTAGGTTCACTCGCCGACGTGGAGCGAATCGGGCTCAGCGCCTACCGCGAGATCAAGCCGTGCTGCGCCATGCGTCAACAAGGCGGTACGGCCGGATGGCAACGCAGGACGGCACTGACAACACCGAGGGTGTCCTGGGCGGATGAAGTTACCCACGCATGGCGCTCTTTGCCGAAGGAGTAGCTGCGACGGGGCTGGAAGGGGATTCAGGCCAGTTTGCGTCGCAAGCGGGTTATGCGCGAGTCCATAGGAACTCTTCTCTCTTCCCCCACAACCTATCGGGCTCACTGCAGGCACGGCGTTCGGATGCAGGACCCGCCGGCTCACCCCTCGAACCGGACGCGCACGAACCTCGCTGTCTCGTGGCGGCCGGCCGTCTCGCGCACCTCAACCAGGACAGGCTCGATCAGAAGGGTGACGATCCCGTGGTCGGGATGTTCGGTCCGCTCTCCCAGGCGGCCGCGTACCGATTCGCCGACCTGCCGAGCCTGCATTCCAGTCAGACGCGGCGAAGTCTTCACGGTTCGGCCGTCGGGAAGCTCCACGAGAAGAGCATGCGGTCGCTGTTCCGGACCGAACACGCCGAGGAGTCTGCCGTCTCGAGTATCGGAGTGCCTGATTTTCCTCCAAGCCCATGTTTCCCCCGGCTGATAGGTCGAATTGAGCGACTTCGCCACGATCCCTTCGACGCCCACGACCCTCATCTCGCGAAACCAGAGGCGTGCGGTCTCCTCGTCCAGCGTGGCCAGCACACGCTGAAGGGGTGGCTCGGCGTCACCCAAAGCCCCACCGAGGAGCTCCCACCGCTCCCACAGAGGCAAGCCCCTGACGTCCATCCCGGGGATGGCGAGGATGTCGAAGGCGATGTAGTAGACCGGAATTCCTGACCGCTCGCGTTCGGCGTGGGATCGAAGCAGATCGGTGAAGTTCAGTCGCCCGTCACGGTAGGCGCAGAGCTCGCCGTCCAGGACGGTTCCGGGCGGGAGATTCTCTTGCAGGTATGCGGAAACCTGCGGGAACTCTCTGGTGAGTTCCCTTCCGGATCGCGACTGCAAGAACGCTCTTCCGCCTTCCAGGATGAAGGCGAGTGCGCGGAACCCATCCAGCTTGAGGGAGTACTGAAGACCTCCAGGCATGCTGTTCTGCTCAGGAATCTCATCGGCCGGCCGCGGACGCATGACATCGAGGGGCGGTTGAAGGACTACCGTCGGCGAGCTCTCTTCCATTCCGCCAGGGTCTGTCTGCCCGGTCTTCGGGGCGGAGTGGGGCTCGCTGGTCCGGCAGGTCTGTCACCGGAACAGCCCCACCCCGCGCGGGCTCGAAGGTCATTCACGGATGGCGTGAGCGCGGTCCAGTGGAATGACGACGGCCGATCTCTTGGCGAGCTGATCGCGGAATGCCGCGTTCTCGGCCAGCAGGGCCGCGATGACGGTGGCCGCGGCGTCGACCTGGTCCTGGAGCTTCCGGCATTCCTGTCGGCTGTTGCGGAGCTTGCCGCGCACTTCACTGAGCTCCTCGCGGCGCTGTCGGTCCAGGGCGGTAGTCGGACTCTCGTCAACTCGGCTGTCCCATTCCGCGAGGGCTGAGGTTGCGCGGTTCATGGTCGCTCGGCTGACGCCGGCCTCGCGCCAGAGGTTGTTCTTGGTGAGCGCGCCGTCGGTTCGGTTCGGCTTGCCCGATAGGAGCCGTTCCATGGCATCCCGGAGTGCCTGCTCGGCCTTGGACGACACGGTCACTGGTCCGCCCTCTTGATCATGAGCTCGACATCCTGCAGTTGCGCGCCGAGCAGGGCCCGCCGGTTCTTGGGGATCTTGGGTGTGTCCAGCAACCTGAGCAAGGAGGAGCGTTCGGCCCGCCAGATGGGCAGGTGCTCAGGACCGAGGACGCTGTTGGCGCACCGGGATGGCTGGCAGCGGTCGAGGAGAGGTCCCCGGTGGCCCTGGGGGACAACGGCGTCTTCCAGGCACTTCGCGCCGACGGGGTCGGCATCGTTCATCGTGCAGTGGTTCAGTTTGCCGAAGCGGATGGAGATCCGGGTGCGTCGCAGGAGGTCGAATTCGACGCGGATGTCTCCGCGCTGGGCCTTTCCTGTGCTGCGGAGGATTTCGGCCTGCTGCCGGACCGCTGCGAAAGCTTCGCGCATGCGCTCGGCTCCGGGGCCGTAACCGATGCTCTCCCCGTGGCTGTCGGAGATGTAGAGGTCCTTGAGCCGCTGGAACCGACGCTCTGCGATGGCGGTGTCCAGGTGGCGGGCCCAGGACGGGTCGTGATCCATGTAGCCCTGCGTGGTGCGGTTGGCCAGGGCTCGGGTGGCGGCGTGCTTGAGCTGCATGCCGACCGCGATCTCGGAGCCAGGGAAATCCTTGGTGAGCATGGCCATCGTCCGACGGAACATGTGCGGAGTGACGTTCTGTTGCGGAATCTCCGCGAGGCCAGTGACGTGCCGCGAGCGATTGACATGCGTGAGGAAGTCGGTGACAGCATGCCCGCTGACAAATCCCTCGCCGCTGGATCTCGGACTCGCTGATGCGAAGGCCAATTCGTCGTGCTGCGACAACTGCGAGGCGATGTCGATCGCCTCTGCGACGGGGGTGGTGATCCACCAGTGCTTCGTGGGCAGGTCCGGGTCCAGTTTTCGTTTCGTGGATTTCACTGCCGGAGTGCCGTAATGCTCGACGACGGCCCCCTTGACGATCTCGCGGATCTCGCAGTCCCGCATCATCGACAGCGCGGCAACGAACACGTAGCAGGCATTGCGTAGGGTGACGCACTCCAGCCACAGGCTGTGAGGTTGTAGCGAGTGGTGCCACGGTCCGCGGCTCCCATCTGGCCGCGATACCTCGATGAGATCGGCCACCAGGCCCACCTGCGTACGGCCGGCGGCGACGAGCTGTTCGACGACTCCCCGGCGTTCGCGTCCTGGCCTTGACGCGGTGCCGAAGAGCTGGACGTGCCTCGGCGGGGCTCCGATCATCCAGCTGAGCAGTGACCAGTTGACGAGTCCCTCAGCAGTCCCGGCCCCATGCAGGGGAACCGCGTGAGCGGAGTCAGACACCCAGGCTCTGAACAGGCGGTCTGCCTCGGCTGTGCTGATTTTGCGGGCCCGCGCCTGGATGTTCTGCCAGTGGGATTGGGCACGCAGGATATCCGGGGCGAACACGCTGATGTACGTCCACGCGGCGCGGATCAGTGGGAACCAAGTCTGGGGTGCGATCACCGGGGTCTTGAGATCCGGGACGACGGGCTGATTCAGGACCGCGTTGGTGGAAATGCCGGCCCAGGGGTCTCGCTGCAGGCCTCCGGATGCGAGAGCGTGACGGAACCGGTAGAGGGCCTTGATCAGATGGACGTGTCCGAGGGCGCTGGTTGCCTCGCCGGTCTCGCATCGCTGCGTGACGTAGTTCTGAAAGTCAGCGTCGCTCCAGTCGTCGATGCTCGTGGGCAGCCCTTGGGCAGAGCCGAACGCGGCCATGGCCCTCAGATGTCCCATCCGTTGGGCGACGGTCACGACGGACAAAGGGTCGGCCCCGAGGTGAAGTCCGCGAGCGAGGACGGCCGGATGCCGTGGGTTGAGCCAGACCATAGCCAGTTCACGGGCCATGAGATTCCAGTCCGGGCTGAGGTCGCGAAACCAGACGCGCATGCCTGCGGCCTGCATGTTCGGTGCCCGCCGGACCACCCCGTTGAGGTCCCAGCACTCCCTGGAGTCGAACCGTGGAGGTTTCGCCCCCTCCAGCATGGGGTGGGACTGGATGACAGGTTCGTCTTCGCGGAAGATCGATCGGCCATGAGGAAGGAGCAGGTGCTTGGTCATGCGTCGAACTCCACGTGTGCGGCGAGAGGAAGCGGCAGAGTCAGCCCCTGGTCAGCGATGTGTTGGCGAGCCTGCCTGATCTCCGCGTCAGTGCGGGCCTTGATCGCCTCGGTGACGTTGACACGGTTCTGTCCCCAGAGCGCGTGGAAATGCTGCGGAGACAACCGCAGCTGAAGTTGATCCAAGTGAGCGGAGAACAGCAGCAGCTGGGGCAGGTTGGACGGGAGCACGAACGCGTTGCGGCACTCCAGGCAGCGCGTGGGGGCGACGGGGCAAAGCTGGCCCGGCCGTCCGTATGGCGAGTCGAGAGGGTCTCGGCAGCTGGAGACGCCCATATCCATCTGGCCGGCCCGCAGCTGTTCCACTTCCTCGGCGCTGAGGCCCAGGGCGGCGGCCGATCCCGGCTCGTGCAGCGACTCTTCCGCTTCCTCGGTGAGCACGAGCGGACCGTCCAGCGCCTGGGTCAACCAGCGCTGCTGAGCAGCTGTGATGACGTTGCCGGCGATGACCCGCAGCGTGGTGCCGTGGGCGTAGTGGCCGTGGAAGGTTTCCACCGAATGGTCGTCGGCGATGTCGCTGACCCGGCCCTTGAAGGCGATCGCCTTCTCCACCTTTCCGGACTTGCGGAGCCGCCGAATGTCCGCGACACCATCGACGGACAGGTCGTGGACCTTCATCCAGTCTCGGAACGTACCGCCGACCACTCTGTCCATCCGCGAGATCGACAGCGAGGAGGCGGGCAACGACGCTCGGAGGAACAGCGGAACCGGTGCGATGCCGGCCCGCTGGGCCAGCGGCCGGTTCATGTCCAGCAGCCGTCGAATGATCTCCGTGGCGTCCAGCCTCGGCTTGCTCGGATGCAGGATGGACGTGGTGTCCATGGGCGGCGTGCTGAATGCCTGTCGTGTGTGTGAGTGGGCCCGCCACTTACTGAAGGCGATGAGCACGCTGTGTGGGCCGAACTCGATGTCGTCTTCAGTCAGCAGCGTGACCTCCTCCGGGGCCCGACCAGTGATCACCATCAGCAGGACTCGGTACGGCTGAAGGTCAAGGTTGCTCAGGAACAGCTGGCGGACGAGGAATCTCAGCAAGGCCCTCTTGGCGACGAGTGGGGCGATCCCCTGCGGCAGCAAGCCACGCAGCGAATCCGGCATGTCGGACCAGACCGGCAGGTGCTGACTGATCTCACCGCAGGTCCAAGCATCGTTGGCCAGAGCCCAGAGCAGGTTGGCCGGTTCACTCCACCCTCCCTCGGCTGGATCTGTACCACTGGCGGCGAGCTCCCAGCCGCGTCGGATCCTTGCCTCGATGGCAAGGCGGTCGGCCCATGCCGTCTGTACGAGTCTCTTCTTGTCGCTGCGGGTGAACTCGTCGAGTTCCTGTGACTGCCCGCGACGCAGGCCGACAGAGCCGTCCACCCAACCGTGCAGGTGCCCCGCCACGGGACGTTCGCGATGCTCGATCCGGCGGCCCACGAGAATGCGCAACTTGCCCGCGAGCCAGGCCGGCGTCCGTGATCCGGCCTTGTGCTCGGAGGGCAGCACGCGGATCCACTGGGTGACCGCGTGGTGCAGATCCGGCTCGGCGTGGGCCAGCGATGCCTGACGAGGACGGGGAACTGTGGCGTCGACGTGCTCGCAGAACGCCCTGATGGCCCGCCGGTACTGCCGGTTGGTGCCAGCGTGCAGACCAGCCGCTGCGGCCAGCTCCACCCACTCGTCGGCGAGCTCCGCGGCCAGCGTCTCACATTCGAAGGCGGTCGGATCGAGTGCGACGGCGGCCATCGCCCCGTTGCCGTCGGTGGAGACGACCTCTCGGACGCCGACCCGACGCTGTGCGGGAAGCCGGGAGCTGGAGGTGGGGAAGTCGCCCTTGTGCTCACCTCTGCGCGGCATGAACGTGCTCCTCAAGATTCAGCAGATGACGGGCAACGGTGATGTACGAAGCGCCGCCGGATGCGGTCCACTCACGGAAGGCATCGTCGACCTCCCGCATGGGGTCCTTTAGGTAGCGGATGTAGCGATAGGTCGTGGATGGCTGGGCATGTCCGAGTCGGCGCTGAACGACCAGCAGAGGATTGCCGGTCATGTGCTCCAGAAGCGTCGACATCGGCAGGCCCTGGTCCTGGGCGTCGTTCAACCCCTCGCGCGTAAGGAAGATCAGCAGGCGCAGAGCGAACGTGTGCCGCAGGTCGTGGTAGACCCAGCAGCTGCGAGGCAACTGCGGAACCGCGACCTGAGCTGCCCACTGCTTCATCCGTTCCCAGGCCCGCCAGCGGATCCGGTCCCAGCCCGAGAAGGTGAGCATCCGCCCTCCCTGCCCAATGAACAGGGCCAACGGATCCAGGCCGTCTCCGGTCTCCAGCACGGTGATACGGCGGAGATCGGGCTTCATGTCCTTGATCACCCGCGTCACCGTTCGGCCGTCGAGAACCCCGCGGACCTTCGAAGCGTCTGCCTCGAATCGCTGGACCACAAAGAGATCCCGGCGCTGCCGACGCAGAGTGGACTGGGCTTTCGCGACGATCTCCGGGCGCTCGATGTGCAGGTACGGGTCCAGCAACTCCATGGCGTCCATGGGGACATAGACGGAGCGCGGTCGTCCGTACTTCGCGCACGCGCCCAGGGCAACGTCCGTGGTCCGCGGCCGCAGGCCGGTTTCCAGCCCGAGTTCCGGCAGCAGGAGAGTCGCCCACTCCTGGATGCGCATGCCGGTCATGAGCGCGAGCTCGCATGCCGCCCGGTTGCGGTGCGGTCGCCATCCCCGAAACGTCGCGTCCAGACGCGCATCTGGCGCCAGCCCGCCGAAACCTACGTCCCGGCAGTAGAGGTACTGCTCCAGCTCCATATGGCGAACCCGCAGATCACGGCTGGTTCCCATGCGAAGTGATGCTCTCCGCCCCGTTGCCCGCCAGGGGCGGACCTCGACAAAGCCGTCCTGGAGCAGGAAGTCGTAGAGCCCGCTGATGGCTGCCGAATCACGGTCCCAGGTCGCCTCGCCAACTGGCTCCTCCGCGTCCTCACGCCGCCACTGCCGGAATTCCTGGATATCCGACTCGGTGGCCGAGCGCAGATCCAGCCCCCGCGCCGCCAGGAAATTCAGCAGCATCAGGACGGTGTACGCGTACGACCGCATCGTCTTCGCGTCCAGGCCACTCAAGGAGATCTTCCGGAACCACGTCGAGACCGGTTCCACCGGGCGCATCGCCTCGTCGAGCAGGATCGGTGTCCCTGCGGGTATGCGACGTCGCTCGAATAGGTCCGTGAGCTGGACGTGCCCCAGGCCGGCGACCTCACCGACCTTCCAGACCTTCCGCTTGTTGGTGAAGAACAGCTGCACAGAACCCCCTCCGAGGGACGCTGCCATCGTTCCGAAGAACTCGATAGTCACCCCAACGGACGATCACGTGAACAGCTACGGGAAGCCCCGGAGAGTCACCCGGATGAGACATTCCAAAGTGTCTGGAGAACCGTCGAACTTCGGCTCGTAGGCGAGGCCCGCCCCGCGGGGGAGGGTGCGCACGGCGGCGGCGAGGGCGACGCGGATCACGGCCGGGTCCCCGGCGGTGCGGGCAGCCGGCGGGCCCGGCCGGGGTCGGTCAGCGGGCCGAAGAGGTCCCCGTCGCGGGCGAGCCGGGGCGGAATGTCGTCGGCGAGGAAGACCAGGTCGGAGGGGGTGCGGCAGGCGGCGACCTCCGCCCAGGAGACGGGGGCGGACACCGTGGGCCGGGCCCGCGCACGCAGCGTGTAGGCGGCGGCGGTGGTCTTGGCGGCGGCGTTCTGGCTGTGGTCGACGAAGACCTTGCCGGGGCGCAGGGACTTGGCCATCCGGTGCAGGGCGAGGTCGGGGAGCTCGCGCTCGGCCTGCTGGGCGAGGCCCTTCGCGTACGCCGACACGCGGTCGGACGGGGTCGGCTCCAGGGGCACGGCCAGGTGCATGCCCTTGGAGCCGGAGGTCTTGGCGTACGCCTCCAGGCCGTCGGCGGCGAGGCGCTCGCGCAGCCACAGCGCGACGGCGCAGCACTCGACGACGGAGGCGGGCGCGCCGGGGTCGAGGTCGAGGATCAGCCGGTCGGCGACGGCCGGGCTGCCAGCCGGCCACTGGGGGGTGTGGAACTCGACGACGAGGTTGGCGGCCCACATGAGGGAGGGCAGGTCCGCGACGACCACCTGTTCGGCGGAGAGGTCCTCGGAGCGAGGCACCGGGGTGGTTTTCACCCAGGCGGGGGTGCCGGGCGGCGGGTTCTTGGTGAAGAAGAGCTGGCCGTCCGGGCCGTCGGGGTAGCGCAGGAACGACACCGGCCGGTCGTGGACTTGGGCCAGCAGCGAATCCGCGACGGTGGCGTAGTAGTGCAGCACCTCGCCCTTGGTGAAGCCGGTCTCGGGGTACAGGACCTTGTCGAGATTGCTGAGCGGGATGCGACGCCCCTCCACCATCGTGATCGGCGTCATACGATGAGACTGCCACGAAACGGGAGGAACCGTGCGATCCATCTGGAACGGGGCGATCTCCTTCGGCTTGGTCAGCATCCCGATCAAGCTGGTGAACGCCACCGAGAGCCACTCGATCTCCTTTCGCCAGATCCACCTGGACGACGGCGGCCGCATCCGCTACCGCAAGGTGTGCGAGCTGGACGGCGAGGAGGTGCCGACCGCCGAGATCGGCAAGGGGTACGAGGAGGCGGACGGGTCGATCATCCCGATCACGGACGAGGACCTGGCGCAGCTGCCGATCGCGACGACGAAGACGATCGAGATCGTGTCCTTCGTACCGGCGGACGAGATCGATCCGCTACAGATGGACGCGGCGTACTACCTCGCGGCGAACGGGCCGACGGCGGCGAAGCCGTACACGCTGCTGCGGGAGGCGCTGAAGCGGAGCAGGCGGGTCGCGATCGCCAAGTACGCGCTGCGGGGGCGGGAGCGGCTGGGCATGCTGCGGGTCGTCGACGACGTGATCGCGATGCACGGGCTGTTGTGGCCGGACGAGATCCGGGCGCCGGAGGGGGTGGCTCCGGAGGGGAAGGTGTCAGTGCGGGATGCCGAGCTGGACCTGGCAGACGCCCTGATGGCGACCCTGGGAGAGGTCGAGATGGCCTCGCTGACGGACGAGTACCGGGAGGCCGTGGAGGCGATGATCACGGCGAAGTCGGAGGGGGCGTTCGAGCCTGCGACCGAGGCGGAGGTCGAGCCGGCCGGCGGGAAGGTCATCGACCTGATGGCGGCTCTGGAGAACAGCGTGCGGGCGGCGAAGGCCTCCCGGGGGGAGGCGGGTTCGGAGTCGGGTTCGAAGGCGGGTTCGAAGGCGGGGGCGGAGGTCACGCCGATCCGGCGGAAGTCGGCGGCCGCACCGAAGACGGCGTCCGCACCGAAGGCGGTGGGCGGCAAGAAGTCGACCGCGTCGACGGCTGGAAAGAAGACTGCTGCCGGTACGAAGAAGAGCGCGTCGCGCAAGTCGACCACGGCCAAGTCCACGGCCAAGTCGACCGCCAAGACCGCAGCCAAGTCCACGGCCAGGGCCGCCACGAAGTCGACTTCGAAGGCGGCTTCGGCGAAGAAGGCGACCGCGAAGAAGGCGGCTCCGCGCAAGCGGGCTTCGGCCTGAGGCGAAGGTCGGGGCGGCGCGGGGGGCCCGTAGTGCTTGCGCCCACCCCACCCCGCCCCGCCCCGCCCCTTCAGTGTTTGCCGGGGCTCCGCCCCGGATTCCCGGTCCTCGAACGCCGGACGGGCCTCAGCGGAGGAAGCCAGGTGCGGGCGTCGCGGGCCTGGATGAACAGGGCTTCCACGTCCGGTGGTTTGAGGGTGGTCGGAGCCGACGCGAGGTGCACCGCGGCCGTGGCCGGTTCGAGGATGCGGATGTCGCGCACCGTCGGGGCCACCTCGACGCGGGAGGCGTCGACCAGGGCCAGGGCCGGCAGGACCGGGGCCGCCAGGGCCCGGGTGGCCGCGGCGGCGGCCCGGCGGATCCAGCGCGGGTCCGGGCACGGTTCTGCGCGGCCCACCGCCAGCAGCAGATCGCCGACGGCGGCACGCTGCCTGCGCCCCGGGACCGTACGGACGCCGAAGATCCCCGCCGGTCCGATCAGCAGGTGGTCGAGGCGGCCCAGGCCCGGGAGCGGGACGCCGTGCAGGACGCGCCAGCCGTCCGGTTCGAGGGAGTCCAGCAGATCGCCCATGCGCTGTTGTGCGGTCAGGTCCTGGCGCAGGCGGTGACGGGCCCGGGTGCCGGCCGAACCGTGTTCCAGTTCGCCCAGCAGGACCTCGCCCGGGCGGTTCGGGGCCAGGTCCTCGTCTGGCGGCAGGGCGAGTCTGCGCAGGTCGGCCGGTGTCGGCACCAGCGGTGGTCCGACCGTGTACGTGCCGGCCAGGTACGGGCGCAACGCCGCCAGGACCGCATCGCGGTGCTGGTCGGCGAGCACGCTGATCCGGTTGGTCTGCCGGTCGTACCAAGCCACCGCCTGGCCGTCGGGCAGGTTGACGTAGAGCCGGCCACGACCCGGGCGGCCGCTCGGCAGCACCTTGAGTCCCCGCATGGACCTCACCCCCCGCCGTACATGGGAGCAGCCCGGACGCCCGTCGGCAATCCCTCGGATGTGTAACAGCTTCTACGGGACTCCGCCGGGTGCCTGTTACAAGCCCATCACTGTGCTGCAACAGCGGGTTCCTAGGTTTGTCGCACCTGGACCGGACCGAAGGATTTCCCGTGAGCACCGTCAGCCGCCGCACTCTCGTACGAGCCGCCGCAGTGACCGTCTGCGCCGGAACCCTCCTCGCGCTGCCCGCCGCGGCCGCCCTCGCCGACGGGCTGCCCGCCGCGTCGGCCGCGCGTTCCGCCGGCGCCGCCCGGACCCTGGTCAAGAGCCTCGCCCTCGCGGACGGGGTGTCCCGGGCGAACGTCTACCGGGTCGCCGAGGGCGGCTACCAGGCCGACATCCTGGCGGCCGACGGGACCAGGGCGGCCACCCTGACCAGCCGTGACGGCGTCGCCGGCTTCGGCGGGTCGGGCCCGCTGCACGCGGCGCTCCAGCCCGACGGCCGGCTCTCCTCCTGGGCCGGCGGAACGGGTGGCACCGGCGACCACACCGGTACGCCCGCCGGTGACGGCTACAAGACCGGGACCCGGGACGGCCGGGTCGTCCGGGCCTCGGTTTCGCACGCCCGCACGGTGGCCGGCGGGACCCTGGACACGCTGGCCGACGGGCCGGGTGACGGCGTGCTGCTGCTCGCCGCGGGCGGCGGCATCGCGGCGGTGGGCGCCGCCGGGCTCGGCTTCGCGATGCTGCGGCGCGGGCGGACCGAGGGCTGATCCGCCGGGGCCCCCTCAGGACCCCCTCGGGGAAAACGGGCATATCTCCGCATAAGGTTGGCGTGCGCGACGTGGCGTCGTGCTGTGCCGTGGAGAGGAGGTCCGGTCGGCTGTGCGTGCCCCGTCGTTCCCGGCCGCCGTCTCCCGCGCCCGCGGCGTGCGGCCCTCCCCGCCCGCGTCGCCCGTGCTGCCCGTGCTGCCCGTGCTGCTGTGCCTGACGCTGCTGCCCCTGCTCGCGGGCTGCGGCGACGCCGGGGGTCTGGCGGGAGCCGGTCCGACCCCGACCGCGAGCGGTCCCGTACACCTGTGGCCGGACCGCAAGGGGGCTTCCGTACCGCCCGCCGAGCCGGGGGGCGCCCCGCCGGAGTACGTGCCGGGGCTGGCGCCCGTCCGGGACCAGAACGTGCACGAGGTCGACCCGCTGGCCCTCGTCCAGGCGGAGCTGCGCGCCCACCCGGCCGCCGACGTCGGCCCCGACGGGATGCCGGCGGAGACCGTCGCCGCGGTCGAGGCGTGCGGGCAGGAGGGACTTCCGTCGCAGAACTGTCCGGTGCTGGCCCCGTACTACCGGGACCTGACGGGCAACGGGCGCGACGAGCTCGTCGTCGGCATCGAGATGCCGGACCGGATGATGTCCGTACGGGCGTACACGGCGGACCCTGACGGGCGCCTCAACCGGATCATGGCGACCACGCAGACCGTCGTCGCCGTCGAGCTGGCGGGTCGGGACGTGATCCTGCGGATGCCGAGCGGCAATCCGGGCTACGAGCTGATCACCGCGTGGTCCTGGGACGAGAAGCAGCGGACGATGCTGCCTGCGCGGGAGCAGATCGTCCGACTGCCGGGGTCCGCGCAGAGCCCGTCGGCACGTCCGCCGCAACCGGTGGGGCCGACGGCGCCGTCCGCCGGGGGCGCGCCGTGAGGGGGATCCTGAGGCGGCTGCCCTCGTGGACGGCCACCCTGACGTGGAAGTCGGGGTGCTTCATCGTCGTGATGTGCTGCTCGCTGGCGGCCGTGCTCGGTGCGCTGGTGCACGTGGAGGTGACCCGGCAGACCGTCGCGACGGCGCGCGAGAAGGCCCTGGAGCAACTGCGCGACGTGACCCGCGACTACGAGGCGGGCGACCCCCTGCCTCCCGGCACGGGGGTCGACCCGGCCGGACTGCCCCCGGCGCTGCGGGCGCTGGCGGTGTCCGGGCAGCGCGGGACGATGGTGGCCGAGTACGAGGACCGGCCGACGATGTGGGCGGCGGCGCCCGCGGACGGCAAGGCCCTGGCCACGTCCGTCGACTACGCCCAGAGCGCCCGGACGATCACCGGCCTGGACAACGCGATCATCGGATCGTCGGTGCTGGCGATCGGCGGGACGCTGCTGGTGGGTGCCTTCGCGGTGACCCGGGTGACGCGGCGGCTGCACCTGACGGCGACCGTGGCGCGGCGGATCACGCAGGGCGATCTCGACGCCCGCGTGGACGATCCGCGGACGAAGGACCCCTCCCGGCACCAGGACGAGGTGGCGACCGTCGCGGGCGCGCTGGACACCATGGCCGGGACCTTGCAGTCCAAGCTGGTGAGCGAGCAGCGGTTCACGGCGGACGTCGCGCACGAACTGCGCACTCCGCTGACGGGCTTGCAGGCGGCGTCGGAGCTGTTGCCGGAAGGGCGGGCGACGCAGCTGGTGCAGGAGCGGGTGCGCACGATGCGCGGGCTGACCGAGGACCTGTTGGAGATCTCGCGGCTGGACTCGGGGCGCGAGGTGGTGGAGACGGACCTGCACCAGCTGGGGCGGCTCGCGCTGCGGGTGGTGCGGGCGTCCGGGACGCAGACGCAGCTGGTGGTCGTGCGGGACGCGCACGTGGAGACGGACCGGCGCAGGTTGGAGCGGGTGCTGGGCAATCTGGTGGCCAATGCGCACAAGCACGGGCGGCCGCCGGTGGCCTTGACGGTGGACGGGCCGGTGGTGACGGTACGGGACCACGGGGACGGGTTCCCGGAGTACCTGATGGCGCACGGCCCGCAGCGGTTCCGGACCGGGGGCGCGGGGACGGGCAAGGGGCACGGGCTGGGGCTGACGATCGCCGTCGGGCAGGCGGAGGTCATCGGCGCGCGGCTGGAGTTCCGGGCCGCGGAGGGCGGCGGTGCGCTGGCCGTCCTGACGCTGCCGCAACCCCCCTCGCAGCCGTAGGCCGGCCCGGGGCCCCGTAGGCCCCGGGGCCCGTGCCCGTCTGCGGGTCAGGCCGGGGGCGGGGTCGGCTTGGTCCAGGGCCAGCGGAGCCTGGGCTTCTGGCCGGACGGGGCGTAGGTGTACTTCCAGCCCTTCTGGAGGTGCAGCCGCTTGGTGTAGCCCGCCGGGACCCGTTCGTACAGCAGGACCGTGGCGGGGCCGCCGTCGGCGGACGGGACCGGGATCTCGTACCACTTCGGTGGGTGCCCGGTCGGGCCGACGAGGATCGCAAGGACCCGGCCGTCCATCGGGCCGCCCTCGAAGGGGGTGGGTTCGCTTCTCACTCCACCAGTGTCACAGCAGGTGGGCGGCCTCGGAGACCACGGGGATCACGCGCCGGGCCAGTACGCCGACCGGACCGTCCGCCGATTCCAGGGCCAGCGCGGCCCGGGCCGCGGCGGCGGTCTCCGGGTCGGTGGCGGCGGTCGCCGTCAGGAGGGCTATGAACTGGTCGACCAGCCAGTCGCGCAGTACGCCGACCTCCGGCTGCTTGCCCTCGTCGATCCAGATCAGGGAGGCCGCCTCGACCGCCGTGATCCAGGTGCGCACCATCATCCGCAGCCGCGGACCGGGGGCCGGGACGGCCAGGTGGTAGAGGATCTGCTGGGCCGCCGCCCGGCGGATGCCGTCCACCGTCGCCGTCGTCCGGGAGGTCTCGACGACGCTGCCGCCCTGCAGGAGGGCCGAGAAGCCCGCGTCGTGCTCGTCGACGAAGGCCAGGTAGCGGTCCAGGGCCCTGGACAGCCGCTGGGTGAGCGGGCCGGCCTGCGGTTCGGCGAAGCACTGCTGCAGCAGGTCCGCCGCCGAGCGCAGGGCCGCCTCGTACAGCTGCTGCTTGCCACCGGGGAAGTAGCGGTAGACCAGGGGCCGCGAGACGCCCGCCGCCTCGGCGACGTCGTCGAGCGAGACCTCTTCCGGGGCCCGGTGCGCGAACAGCGACAGGGCGGCGTCGAGGAGCTGGGCCCGCCGCTCCTCGACGCTCAGCCTGCGGTACGCGCGTACGGTCGTCATGCCCGCAGGGTAGCCCCGAAACCGCCGGTTCAGGCGAGGAGTCCCGAGCTCTTCCAGAGCCTGCGGCCGACTCCGCGCAGGACGCCGATGTCGTCGAGGAAGTCCGTGAGCCGCTTGGCGCCCGTCTGCATGACCTCGCGCCGGTGGCCGCTCGCCTTGACCTGGGCGACGGCTTCGCGCCGGTCGAGGCCGATGTTGTCGTAGACCTTCGGGTTGACGAAGGCCAGGGAGAAGACGCGGGCGGCCTGGCCGCAGCTGACGCGGGTCAGCTCCTGCTCCCAGCGCGGGGCGGTCAGCATCTGGCGACGCAGTTCCTCGCGGGCGTAGCGGACGTGCCGGGCCTCCTCGATGACGTGGATGCGGGTGACTCCGCGCACCAGCGGCTGGATGCGCTCGTCCGGGAAGGTCAGGCGCTGCATCCAGTCGAGGATCTCCTCGCCGAGCAGGGTGCAGGCGAAGGAACCCGGGGTGGTGGAGACGGTCTTGAGGATGCGGGCGAGGTTGTGGTTGACGCGGGAGACCGGGTAGGCGGGGGCCCCGGCCTTCTGGATCATGCGGGCGAACATCATCGAGTGGCGGCACTCGTCGGCTATCTCGGTGAGCGCGTACCGGACGTGATTGCTGGTCAGGGACTTGTCGTAGATGTGCCGGACCATCAGCTGCATCAGGATGATCTCGAACCAGATGCCGAGCGAGCCGAGCGCCGCCGCCTCGTGGCGGGAGAGGTCGATGCGCTGCTCCTCGCCCATCTTCTTCCACAGCGGGGTGTCGTAGAGGGAGAGCAGCTCGGGCGGCCAGTAGTACTTGCCGTCGATGGGCGGGGCTTCCCAGTCGAGTTCCTTGTCGGGGTCGAAGGAGTGCTTGGCCGAGGATTCGAGCAGTCGCGCGGCGATCTCTTCGCGGTCCTTGAGGAGGCCGAGCGCGTCCTGCAGCGCGCCTCGATCGGTCACGGTCGTCATGGCTTCGGACACCTCACTCATCGCGTTACCGGCGGTCAGTAGTTATGAGACTGCTTGTCAGCAAGACCGTCAATCCCCTGCGCACGACTTGTTGACCCCGCGTCTACCAACGTGTGACGCTGCCAACCATCCAGTCCTGTACGGAAGTACACGAGCCGAGGGGGCGTCAGTGTCGACGCACGAGCTCTACACCAAGGACCCGGGCGCGGACGTCTGGCAGGTTCCGGCCTCCGGCGCAGCCCGCTTCAGCTGGGAATACGCAGACGGCCGCGAGCGGCTCCTCGCCCTGTACCAGAAGGGCAAGGACAAGCAGTGGGACGGCGCCAAGCGCATCGACTGGGAGCTGGAGGTGGACCCGTACAACCCGCTCGGCACCCCGGACGAGGCGCTGACCCTCTACGGCACCCGCCACTGGGCCAAACTCACCGAGAAGGACAAGGGCGAGCTGCGCCGGCACTACGCCGCCTGGAACTTCAGCCAGTTCCTGCACGGCGAGCAGGGCGCGATGGTGTGCGCGGCCCGGATCGTGGAGTCGGTGCCGGACCTGGACGCGAAGTTCTACTCCGCCACCCAGACGATGGACGAGGCCCGGCACGCCGAGGTCTTCGGGCGGTTCCTGCACGAGAAGGTCGGGATGCTCTACCCGATCAACGACAGCCTGCAGGGGCTGCTCGGCGACACCCTGCGCGACTCCCGCTGGGACATGCCGTACCTGGGCATGCAGGTGCTCATCGAGGGGCTGGCGCTTGCCGCCTTCGGGATGATCCGCGACACGACCGACAAGCCGCTGCCGAAGCAGATCCTGGCGTACGTGATGCAGGACGAGGCCCGGCACGTGGCGTTCGGGCGGATGGCGCTGCGCGACTACTACAAGCAGTTGACGGCCGCCGAGCTGCGCGAGCGCGAGGAGTTCGTGATCGAGGGCTGCTACCTGATGCGGGACCGGCTGCGCGGTGTGGAGGTGCTGGAGAACTTCGGCATCCCGCGCAAGGAGGCGGAGCAATTCAGTGAGCAGTCGGAGTTCCTGCACCTGTTCCGCAAGCTGCTGTTCAGCCGGATCGTGCCGTGTGTGAAGGACATCGGGCTGTGGGGCGAGCGGCTGCAGAAGGCGTACCTGGACATGGGCGTCTTCGAGATGGGCGACTCCAACCTGGACCTGCTGATGACCCAGGACGAGGAGATCGCCGAGGCCCTGGACCGCGAACGGTTCGCGGCGGAGGAGGCGGACCGGGTGGCGGAGGTCCGGTCGGCCATCGCAGAGGGCGCGGACACGGGCGCAGGCACGGGCTCGGGCTCGGACACGGGCGCGGGCGCGGGCGCGGGCGCGGGCACGAGTAAGGGCACGGGCACGGACGCCGCCGGCGGGACCGGGGCCCCGTAGCCCCCCCAGCACCGTCGGCCGCTCCCCCACAAGGCGTTTCAGCGGGTGGCCGGGGGCGGCGGGCCGTACAGCGCGGCCTCCATCACCGCCCGCGCGATCGGGGCCGCCGCGCCGTTGCCGCTGATGTCGCCGCGGTGCGCCTCCGCGTCCTCGACGACCACCGCCACCGCGACCCCCGGCAGCGGCGCGTCCTCGGCCTTGGCCCAGCCGATGAACCAGGCGTACGGGGTCCCCGCGTTCCCGACGCCGTGCTGGGCGGTACCGGTCTTGCCGCCCACCACCGCGCCGGGGATCGCGGCGTTGCGCCCGGTCCCGTTCTCCACCACCTGCACCATCAGCTCCTGTAGCCGCAGCGCCGTCGCCGGGTTCATCGCCCGCCCCAGGCTGCGCTGCTGCCCGCGCCGGATCCGGTCCCCGTCGTCCTGGGTGGCCCCGTCCACCAGGTACGGGGACTTGAGCTCTCCGCCGTTCGCGACCGCCGCCGCCACCATCGCCATCTGGAGCGGCGTCGCCGTCGTGTTGAACTGCCCGATCGAAGACAGCGCCAGCTGGTCCGGGCTCATGTCGGTGTCGAAGTTGGACCGTGACACCCAGGCCGGCACCCGCAGTCCCCCGTCGTCGAACCCGAACCGGCGCGCCGCGTCCACCATCCCGCGCAGCCCGACCCGGACCCCGATCTTCGCCATCACCGTGTTGCAGGACCACTGCACCGCCTCCGCCATCGAGGCGTCCTCGCAGCCGGTGCCCGCGTTCGGCAGCAGCGTGCTGGTCCCCGGCAGCGGGTACGGGTCCGGGGTCCGGGTGGGCGCGTCCACGTCGGCGACCACCCCCGCGTCCAGGGCCGCGGCCGCCGTGACGATCTTGAAGGTGGAGCCCGGCGGATACGTCTCGCGCAGCGCCCGGTTCAGCATCGGCCGGGCGGGATCCGCGTTCAGCCGCGCCCAGGCCGCCTTGACGCGCGCGCCGGTGCCGGAGAGCAGCGACGGATCGTACGAGGGGCTGCTGACCAGCGCGAGGATCCTCCCGGTGGCGGGCTCCAGGGCGACCGCCGCGCCGCGCCTGCCCGCCAGCCCCGTGTACGCGGCCCGCTGCACGCCGGCCCGGACGGTGGTCTCCGCGTTCCCGCCGGCCGGGCGGCCGCGGGTCAGGTCGTACCAGAGGGGGAAGGCCGAGAGCCCCGGATCGGTGCCCGCGAGGACCGCGTCCTCGGCGCGCTCGACGAGGCTGGTCCCGTACGTCTGCGAGGAGAACCCGGTGACCGGCGCGTACAGCGGGCCGTTGGCGTACGTCCGCTCGTAGCGCAGCAGCTGGCCGCTGTCACGGGAGCCGGTGACGGGCCGTCCGTCGACCAGGATGTCCCCGCGGGGCCGGGCGTAGCGCTCGATGGCGGGGCGCTTGTTCGCCGGGTTCGCCCCGTACGCCGCGGCCTCCCAGACCTGCACCCGGGCCACGTTGACGAGCAGGGCGACGAGCAACAGCGCGCAGGAGAACGCGCACCAGCGGATGTACCGGATCACGCCGCGTCCTCCGCTCCGGCCGGGCCCGGCCGCCGGGCACTGTCACCGAGCCGGACGAGCAGCGCGACGATGATCCAGTTGGTGACGACGGAGGAGCCGCCCTGGGCGAGGAACGGCATGGCCATGCCGGTGAGGGGGATCAGCCCGGTGACTCCCCCGGTGATGACGAAGACCTGGAGCGCGACGATCGAGGCGAGACCGGTGGCGAGCAGGCGCCCGAAGGGATCGCGCAGCGCGAGCCCGGCCCGGAACCCGCGGTCCACGAGGAGCCCGTAGAGCAGCAGGATCGCGGTGATGCCGACGAGGCCGAGCTCCTCCCCGGCGGTGGCCAGGACGAAGTCCGACTTGGCGGCGAAGCCGATCAGGAAGGACTGGCCGTGGCCGAGCCCGGAACCGAGGAGTCCGCCGGCCCCGAAGGCGAACAGGGACTGGGCGAGCTGACCGGGACCCTCGCCGCGGTCGATGGAGGCGAAAGGATTCATCCAGTCGCCTACGCGGCTGTGCACGTGCGGCTCCAGGGTGCCCACCGCGTACGCCCCCACCGCGGCGAGCAGCAGCCCGATCGCGATCCAGCCGATCCGGCCGGTCGCGGTGAACAGCATGACGACGAACAGCCCGAAGAACAGCAACGAGGTGCCCAGGTCCCGCTCCAGGACGAGCACACCGACGCTGAGCAGCCAGATCGCCAGGATCGGGCCGAGGACCCGGCCGGGCAGCAGCCGCAGTTTCCAGAAGAGCCGGCGGCCGGTGAGGGCGAGCGCCGTGCGGTTCGCCGCGAGGTAAGCGGCGAAGAAGACGGCGAGCAGGATCTTCGCGAACTCCCCGGGCTGGAAGGAAAATCCGGCGAACCGGATCCAGATGTGGGCTCCGTTGACGGCCGGGAAGAACACCGGGACGAGCATCAGCGCCAGGGCCGTGACCACGGAGAGGTACGCGTACTTCTGGAGCACCCGGTGGTCGCGCAGAGCCACCACGACGAGGACGAACAGGGCCATCCCCAGGGCCGACCAGCGCAGTTGGTCGCCGGCGGTGAGGTGGGCGGGAGTGGTCGCGTCGAGCCGCTGGATCAGGACCAGGCCGAGGCCGTTGAGCAGGACGGCGATGGGCAGGACGAGCGGATCGGCGTACGGGGCCCGGAAGCGGACGGCGAGGTGCGCGAGCAGGGCGGTCCCGGCGAGACCGGCGGCGTAGCGGCCGGCGGTCTCGGGAATGCGGCCGGTCGTGGCGAGGCCGACGTAGAGGTGGCCGAGGACCGAGATGAGGACGGCTCCGGCGAGGAGCGTCAGCTCGACGCCCCTGCGCGTGGACGCGGAGGCGTCGGGGGGCGGGGGCGGGGCGGGCTCCGCCACCTCTGCCGTCAGAGCGGTCATGCGGGAAACGTAGCAAGCGGACGGATGGTATGTCCGCTTATGTCATAGAGTGCCGAAGAGTCGTCAGAAACGGTCACGAGTGGGAGCCGCGGCACATGGGACCAGTGGAATTCATCGTCCTCGCCTTCCCGGAGGAACAACTGCGGGTACCCGCGGTCGAGGCCGTGATGGGACTGCGCAAAGCGGGGGTCGTACGGCTCATCGACGGGCTCGTGGTCACGAAGACCGCGGGCGGTGAGGTGCTGGCGGCGGAGTTCGACGAGTTCATGGAACTCCAGGGCCTGCTACGGCACCGGGAGGCCGCACAGCTGATCGGGGCGGAGGACGTCGGGGAGTCGGCGGACCTGCTCGAACGGGGCAGCTGCGCACTGCTGCTGGTGGTCGAGCACGTGTGGGCCGAGGACGCGGCGATCGCCGTACGCGCGGCGGGCGGGCGGATCGTGGGCTCGGTCCGGATCCCGCCCGAGCGGACGGGGGCGGCCTGATGTTCATCCGCCCGATCGGAACGAGGATCGAAGCGGCCCGCCGCCCGTCGGGCCACCCCCTCCTCCAAGGCCTCCTCTCCCGAGCCGCGGGCCGAGCCCCGGCTCCGGCTCCGGCCCCGGCTCCGGCCCCGGCTCCGGCCCCAGACGCCCCGCAGCCCGACTCGGGACCCGACCCCGGACCCGACCCCGGACCCCGCCCGGTCGGCCGACCCGGCGGGCCGACCGCTGGGCCGCCCGGTGGCCCGACCGGTGGCCCGACCGGTGGGCTGGCCTCAGAGCTGGCGCAGCTGGCCGAACTGGCCCGGGAGGGCATCCTGACCCCGCAGGAGTTCAAGGAGGCCAAAACCCGCCTCCTCCACCCCTGACGCGACCGAGTGCGGCGCCCCTGACGGGGACCGGCCGGCCGAGCCCCCGAACCCCGCCCCACGAACGCCCGCGGAGCCGGGTTCGGCTGCGACCGGCCGGGGCCGGGCCCCCACACAGGGTCTCGGCACCCGCCCCGCGCGGGTTGGGCCGGACAGGTGAGTGTGCGGAACTGGCCGTTCCCGGTCGGGGATTTGTCATACCGCGCGTGGCAGCATCGGCCGCCTGGAGGTGATCACATTGTCATGCCGCCTGCTCCGCGCCGCCTGCATCGCCGCCGTGTTCGTCACGGTCGGCCCGCTCCCCGCCACCCACGCCGGCCCCCTGCCCGACACTCCGTCACAGGCGTCCCCCGCCACCCGGAAGAGCCCGGGCCCCGCTGACGCAGCCCCCGGTCGGAACCCCGGCACGGGAGCCAGCCCCACACCGAGCCCCGGCCCGAGAGCCACCACCGCCACCCCGAGCCCCGGCACGAGAGCCACCACCGCCACCCCGGACCCCGGCACAAGAGCCACCACGACACCGAGCCCCGGCTCGGGGGCCACCGCCGCCGCCGGGAGCACCGGCCCGGCGGACGGCGCCGCCGCCCCGAGCCCCCTCCCGGCGGGCGCCGCGCCCTCGGACGGGGTCACCGCCCGGCCGGGGCCCGGGCAGTCCGTGGGGGCGCTGCTCGCCCAGTTGCAGGGGCTGTACCGGCAAGCCGAAGAGGCCACCGAGGCGTTCAACGCCACGGAGGTCGCACTCAAGGCCGGGCAGGACGAGGAGCGGCGGCTCGGCTCCGAGCTGGGGAAGGCCCGTACCGCCCTCGGTGCGGAGAAGGCGGCGGCCGGGCGGATGGCCCGGGAGCAGTACGAGCACTCCGTCGGCCTCTCCCCGTACGCCCGCATGCTGCTCACCGGCGACGCCCGGGCCGCCCTGGACCAGCGGCGGCTCGCCGCCCGCGAGGGCGCCCGGCGGGCCGGGGTGCTGGCCCGGCTCACCCGGAACGTGCACCGGGCCGACCTGCTCGCCGCCGCCGCCCGCAAGTCCCTCGACGCCCGCCAGACCCTGACCGCACAGCGCAAACTGCACAAGCAGCAGGTCGATCTCAAACTCAAGCAGGTCGAGGGGATGCTGGCCTCGCTCAGTGCCGAGCAGCTCGCCCGGCTCGGGGAACGCGAGGCCGCGGACACCGCCACCGCGCAGCGGGAGCTGCTCGGTTCGGGCCGGCTCGCCACCACGCCCCGTACGCCGACGGCCGCCGGCGGCGCCGCGCTGACCTACGCCACGGAGCAGATCGGCAAACCGTACGTCTGGGGTGCCGAGGGGCCGGGGTCCTTCGACTGCTCCGGGCTGACTTCACAGGCCTGGGCGCACGCCGGCCGGTCCATCCCCCGGACCAGTCAGGAACAGTGGGCGCAGCTCCCGAGGGTGCCGCTGGACGAGCTGCGGCCCGGCGATCTGGTGGTGTACTTCCCCACCGCCACCCATGTGGCCCTGTACGTCGGCGACGGGAAGGTGATCCAGGCACCGCGGCCCGGGGCGAAGGTCAAGGTGTCCCCCATCGCAGCGAACCCGCTGCTGGGGGCCGTGCGGCCCGATCCCGACGGCACCCCGCTCACCGAGTTCACCGCGCCCGCGCTCCCCGCGACCGCGAGCACGGAGGGCGGCGACGCCGGCTACTCCTCCGAAGGGGCCCCGGCCGCCGCCCCTGCAGACGACGAGACCTCGGCCAGGTAGTCCTGCGCGTCTTCGGGGTCGTAGAAGTACGTTTCGAAGTCGGCCGGGTTGTCGAAGCCGTTGGCGAAACGGTCCGCCACCGGCTGGAGCTGCCCGGCCGCCCCGATCAGGTTCAGGACGTGCTCCGGCGGGACGCCGAGCATCGCGTTCGTCCACTGGGTCACCGGCTTGCCCGTCGTGAACCAGAACTTGTCGAAGGTGGCCTTCATCCAGGCCTCGTCGAACGGCTTGTCCCCGTGCATCAGGATCGACGACAGGTACGAGGCCGCGCACTTGGAGGCAGAGTTCGATCCCTGGCCGGTGATCGGGTCGTTCGCGACGACCACGTCGGCGACGCCCAGCACCAGGCCGCCGCCCGGCAGCCGCCCGATCGGGTTGCGGACGACCGGCGCGTACCGGCCGGCCAGCGTGCCGCCGGCGTCCGTCAGTTCCACGTCCGCCGCCCGCGCGTACTCCCAGGGCGTGAACTTCTCCATCAGTTCCAGCGTGAGCGCGAGGTGTTCGGCCGGGTCGTGCACCCCGCGGAACACGTCGAGCGGGCCGCCCGGGAGTCCCTCCCAGAACAGGATGTCCGCCCGCCCCGACGTCGTCAGCGCCGGCATCACGAACAGTTCGCCCACCCCGGGGACCAGGTTGCAGCGCACCGCTTCCGTCTCCGGGTGCTCGGCGCGCGGTGCGAGGCCGTGCACGTACGAGACGGCCAGCGCGCGCTGCGGCGCGTCGTACGGCGAGCGCGCCGCGTCCCGCCCGAACATCGACACCAGCTCGCCCTTGCCGGCGGCGACGAGCACCAGGTCGTACGTACGGGAGAAGTAGTCCAGGTCGGCGACGGACGCGCCGTGGATCACCAGCTGTCCGCCGCGCTGCACGAAGGTGTCGATCCATCCGGCCATCTTCAGGCGCTGGTCGACGGACTGCGCGTACCCCTTGAGGCGGCCGAGCCAGTCGACGGGGCGCGAGCCGTCCGGGGCCGCGACGGAGACGCCGATGCCTTCGATCCGCGGGGCGTGCCGCTCCCAGAAGTTCAGCCCGAGATCGCGCTCGTGTTGGAGCGCCGTGTCGAACATGACCTGCGTGGACATGATCCGCCCGGTGCGGATCTCGTCCGCCGTCCGGTTGGACATGAGGGTGATCTCGTACCCCTTCGACTGGAGGCCGAGGGCGAGCTGGAGGCCGGACTGGCCGGCCCCCACGACGAGTATCTTGCGCATCTCACGTTCTCGATTCGGGTGAGCGGTTCGGACGGTTCGACGGTTCGACGGTTCGACAGGGCGACGGTTCGACGGGTTCGCGGTGTCGGGAACCTATTCGGGGGTCGCGTCCAGTGCGTGGCCCACCAGCGTGAGCAGGGAGGCGACGACCGTGTCCCGGCGCCGCGCGTCCATGATCTCCACCGGTACGTGCGCCGGGATGGTCAGCGCCTCCCGCACGTCCTGGGGTTCGTACGCGTGCGAGCCCTCGAAGTGGTTGACGGCGACGGCGTACGGCAGGCCGCAGCTCTCGAAGTAGTCGAGGGCCGGGAAACAGTCGCGCAAGCGGCGCGTGTCGGCCAGGACGATGCCGCCGATGGCGCCGCGGACCAGGTCGTCCCACATGAACCAGAACCGCTCCTGGCCCGGGGTCCCGTACACGTACAGCACGAGGTCGTCGTCGAGGGTGATGCGGCCGAAGTCCATCGCGACGGTGGTGGTGCTCTTGTCCGGCGTGGCCGAGAGGTCGTCCGTGGGGAGGCTGGCCTGGGTCATCACCGCCTCGGTGCGCAGCGGGGTGATCTCGGAGACGGACGACACGAAGGTGGTCTTGCCGACGCCGAAGCCACCCGCGACCAGCACCTTGACGGCGACGGGTGCGCGGGAGCGGTCGTACTGCCAGGGCTGGACGGCCTCGTCGTCCGGGGCGGCGGGGTGGACGGGCGGGTCAGAGACGGCGAAGACCACTGAGCACCCTTTCCAGCAGCGCGCGTTCGGGGCGGCCGGGGCCGTGCCCCGTCCCGTACACGCGTATGCGTCCTTGGTCGGCGAGGTCGCTGACCAGGACGCGGACCACTCCCAGCGGCAGCTTCAGCAGCGCGGATATCTCGGCGATGGTGCGCATGCGGCGGCAGACCTCGACGATCGCCGGCATCTCGGGCATGCGGTCCGTGCTCGCGGCGGGGTCCTGCGGCTCCGATGCGCGGGTGTCGAGGGCGGCGACGAACGTCTCCACGTGCAGGACCTGCGTGAAGCGGGTGCGGCCGCCCGTGAGGGAGTACGGGCGGACGCGTGCGGGCCGGCGGTCGGCTCCGCGTATCGGCAGCCGGTCGGTCGCCGAGGCCGTGCTCCTCACGTGGTCTTCTCCATCGACTGGCGCAGCTCGCTGCGGACTTCCGGGGTCAGGACGTGGCCGGCACGGCCGACGAACAGCGCCATGTGGTACGCCACCACGCTCATGTCGCAGTCGGGTGTGGCGTGGACGCCGAGGAGCGAGCCGTCGCTGATGGCCATGACGAAGACGGAACCGTACTCCATCGCCACCATGGTCTGCTTGACCGCTCCGCCGTCCATGAGCTCGGCGGCGCCGGTGGTGAGGCTGCCGAGGCCGGAGACGATGGTGGCCAGGTCGGCGGAGGCGCCGCGCGGGCCCTTGGTGCGCGCGGGGCTCTCGCCGGCGGCTCCTCCGGGGTCGGAGGACAGCAGCAGGAGCCCGTCCGAGGACACGACCGCGACGGAGTTGACGCCGGGCACCTCCTCGACCAGGTCGGTCAGCAGCCACTGCAGGTTGCGGGCCTGGGTGCTCAGTCCGTACGTACTGGGCGCGGTCATGTGCGTGCCTCCTGTGCGGTGTCCCCCTGGTCGGTGTCCTGTGCAAGCTCGGCGGCTACGACGCGCCGTCCGTCCCGCGTCCCCTGGTAGAAGCCGCCGAGCCGACGGCGCAGCTCGTCCGCGTCGACGCGGCGCGGCGGCTCGGGCCGTACGGCGTCGGTGCGGCCGGGCCGTCCGGCGGCCACCGTGCGCGGGGTCCGCTTGGGCAGCCCCTTGCCGGTGACGCGTTCCGGTCCGGCGTCGGGGTGGCTCCCCTGGCGGGGAATCCAGTCGGCCTCGTCGGGTGCGTGCCGGTGGGGCTCCGCGGGGCCGTCGGGGGCGGCGGCGGGGACGGGCCGCCCCGGCAGGGACGGGCGTTCTTCCGGTACGTCGGCCCGCGGGCCGGCACCGGTTAGCGGTTCGGGGGACGCCGGGTCGGGGTCGGCCCCCGCGAAGCCCTCCGGTCCCGCGTCGGGGACGACCCGCGCGAGCAGCTCGTCGCCGGGATCCCGGTCGCCCGGGACCTCTTCGGTCGGGCCGGCCGCGGTGAACACCTGGTCGGCGCCCGGCACCTCCGGCTCGGGCTCCGATATGGGCGCGTCCGGGACGACCCGGGCCAGCAGCTCCTCGGCCGGTCCGCTCACTGCGGTGAACACCTGGTCGGCCGGAGGCAGGGCGGCCTCCTGGTCCGCGAAGGCGTGGCCACCCGCAGCCGGCTCCGGGGCCGGCTCCGAGGCCTGTGCCGTGAACACCTGGTCGGCGGGCGGCAGCCCACCGTCCGCGGCGGGGGCGTGCGCGTCCGTGTCGGAGTCGGGCTCCAGGCCGCCGGCCAGATCGGGGCCGAACTCCCCGGCCAGCTCCGCACCCAGGTCCGAAGTCTCGGCCGCGGCTTCGACTTCGGCTTCGCCGGGCTCGGGCTCGCCGGACCGCGTTTGCGCATCCGGGGTCACGGGCTCGGCGGCGGGCTCCTCCGTGGCGGGGTCGCCGGCGGCGGACTCCGCGGCCGTGGTCTCGTCGGCGGCGGGCGGGACGGCGGCGGGCGGGACGGCGGGGTCCCACTCCATGGCGCGCAGGAGCTCCGCGTCCGCTTCCGGACCCGGGTCCCGGAAGGGCTCGGGGGCGGGCTCGGCCTGGGCCAGGGGCTCCGCGTCCCGGTCCGCCGCCGGAGGCATCCGGCGGGGCGGGATGGTGTTCTCGTTCGCCTCGGCGATCACGCCGGGCAGCCGGAACTCGGGCATGCCCGGCGTGGCGAAGGTGTGGACGGGCGAGGTCGGCGGGGTGGCCGGGAGCAGGGCGGCCGGGACGACCACGAGGGCCTCCGTGCCGCCGGGGCGCCCGGCGCGCAGCTCCGCGGTGACCCCGTGCCGGGCCGCGAGGCGTCCAGCGACGTACAGGCCGAGGCCCAGGCCGTGTTCCGCTTCGGGTTCCTCGTCGTACGACTCGGGGGTGGCCAGGCGGGCGTTGAGCGCTTCCAGCCGGTCACCGGTGACCCCGATGCCCTCGTCGACGACGGACAGCACCGCGTCGCCGGAGTCGAGCAGCCATCCGGACACCTTGACCTTGGCCTCGGGCGGGGAGAACGTCGTCGCGTTCTCCAGCAGCTCGGCGAGGACGTGCGAGATGTCGTCGGCGGCGTGTCCCGCCACCTGGGTGAACGGGGGCAGCGTCGTGAGGTCGACGCGTTCGTAGCGTTCGATCTCGCTGACCGCGGCGCGCATGACGTCGACCAGCGGGACGGGGACGGCCCCGGCGCCGTGGCCGTGCTCCTGTCCGGCGAGGACGAGCAGGTTCTCGTTGTGGCGGCGCATGACCGTCGCCAGGTGGTCCATCTTGAACAGGGTCGCCAGCCGGTCCGGGTCCTGCTCCCTGGATTCCAGCTCCTCGATGACCGCGAGCTGGCGCTCGACAAGGCCGAGCGTGCGCAGCGACAGCGAGACCGAGGTCGTCGACATGACGCGGCGGTGTTCTTCGAGGCCGGCCCGCAGTTGCTTGAGCTCCTGCTCCAGCGCTTCCCGGCCCGCGGTCAGCGCCTCGTTGCGGCCGATGAGGCGGCGGCCGTCGGCGTCGAGGCCGGCGATCCGGGTGTGCAGGGCGACGGTCTGGTCGCGGACGGCGTTGAGGTGGCGCACGACTTCGGCGAACTCGTCGTTGCGGCCGGTGAAGCGGACCGGCTCCACCGATCCTTCGGGCGTCGCGAGCCGGGCCGCGCCGCGGCGCAGTACGGACAGCGGCCGGGTCAGGGAGCGCGCGACGGCGGTCGAGAAGCCGATGGCGACGAGGAACAGCAGGCCGAGGACGGCGACCAGCATTTCCAGCCGGGTCACGTCGTCGTCGCGCAGGGTGGCGAGTGCGGTGGCCCGCTGCCCGGCGAGGGTGGATTCCACGGACCGCATGCGGTCGATGCGGGCGGTGAGCGCGGGGGCGACGGTGGCGCCGTCGAGCTTGCGGTCGGCCGTGGACAGCGTGGGCCGTTCGGTGAGCCGCTTGAGGTAGTCGTCGGCGGCCTTGACCTCGGGGCCGGTGACGGTGGCGGCGAGGGTCTGGCGCACGTCGGGCCGGGAGACCCGGGAGAAGTCGTCGAGGGCGGCCTGCTCGCGTACCCGGGCCCGCTGGGCGGCGGTGCTCAGTTCGTCGACGGCAGCGGTGTTCGAGGTCTGCTCGCCGCGGGGGACGGCCAGCGCGGCGAGGAGCAGTCCGCGGGTGGCCGAGGCCTGTTCGACGGCCTGGCCGAGGGGGGCCAGGGGGCGGGTGGTGGCGAGGGCGGCCACGGCGCGCGGCGGGGTCAGCTCGGCGAGCCGGTCGCCGGGGGCGAGGAGTTCCGCGATGACGCCCGTGTACGCCTGCTGGGCGGCGAGGGCGCCGCCCTTGCCGTCGACGGCCTCGTTGCGGACGGCCTGGACGCGGGCGAGGGCGCGGGCGAGTGGTTCGTCGGCCTCGCTCTGGACCTCGGCGAGCTGGCGGTCGGTGAGCGCGGTGCGCTCCTGGACGGGGGCCTTCGCCTGGGCGCCTGGGCGGCCCTTGGCCACGTACTCGACGACGGCGTCGCGCTCGTCGCCGAGGAGGTGCGCGAGGGTGAGGGTGTGCTGGGTCTGCTCGGCGAGCGTGACCAGCTGCTGGGAGTCGTTCAGCTCCCGCGTCGCGGAGACCACGGCGGGTGCGCCGGCCGCAAGGACAGTGAGGCCGGCGACGGCGACGCCGAGGACGAGCCTGCTGCGCACGCGGACACTGCGTCCTGCGGGGGCGGGGCCGTCGATGGCGGTGCCGTTCTTCCGAGACCGCTTCTTCTGCACCGGTGCTCGCAATCCTGTACGTGTGCTCGTGCTCGTCTACTCGTGTGGCCGAGGTAACGGCCGGTCAACAAGTAAACGCCCCCTGCCCCCTCGTACCGCCTCAGACCTTTGCAGTGTGTTGGGGAGAGAGCCTGACATCGCCCACCCGGCCACTCGAACGAGTGAACATCACGGATGAGTTGGCAACCAACTCGGCGGGGCGCTGTCAGAGCGCCGTCATGGACCGGTGGTTGAAAGATCGATGGGGGCTTTGGCAGTATGCGCGCCCACATCCCGCCCGGAGCCCGCCGAGCGCCCCTGCGGGCGGGCGGGCGGCGCCGGTCCGACCCCCTCCGCATTGGTACGGACTTTTCACACCGTCACGGCCCGCCCCGGCGTACCCGGCGGGCAGAATGTCCGTATGCGCATCGACCTCGCCTCGGCCCCCGGCAACCCGGAACGCCCCAACGAGGACTGGCTATCGGCGGCGATGCCCGCTGCGGGCGGCGGAGTCCTGGTCGCCCTGGACGGGGTCACCCCGCCGGACGGCGCGGTGGGCTGTACGCACGACGTGCCCTGGTTCGCGGCCCGACTCGGGGGCCGATTGACCGAACTGTCCGGATCGCGGCGGGACATGCCGCTGGACCGGATCCTGGCGGAAGCCATCCGCGAAACCGCCGACGCACACCGGGGCACCTGTGACCTTTCTCACGTGCGGACCCCGCAGGCGACGGTGGTGATGGTCCGCTGGGACGAGGCGTACGTGGAGCACCTCGTGCTCTCGGATTCCGTGCTGCTCCTCGAAGCGCCCGGGGGCGAGGTGACGCCGGTGCTCGACGACCGGCTCGACCGGATCCCGCGCGAGCTGCTGCGTACGCACGCCTCGGCGGACGCGCTGCGCAACGCGGAGGGCGGCTTCTTCACGGCGGCCGCGGACCCGGCGGTCGCCGCCCGGGCGGTGACCGGGCGCAGCCCGCGCGCGCGGGTACGGGCGGTGGCGGCGCTCACCGACGGGGCGAGCCGGTGGACGGACACGTTCGGGGAGGGCGATTGGGCGCAGTGCCTGGCGGTGCTCCGGAAGGAGGGCGCGCAGGGCCTGATCGCCCGGGTCCGCGCCCTGGAGTCGGACCCGGGGCGCCCCCTGACCCGCGGCAAGCGCCACGACGACGCGTCGGCGGCCTACGCGGAGCTGTAGCCGATCCGGGCTCGCCGGGCGAAAGGCCGGCCCCGCCGGCGTTCGAGGCGCGGAGTGCGGGGCGGAGTCCCGAAAGCCGGGCGCGGCCCGGGCCGCTCGCGCGGCGGCGCCGCACCCGCCCCGCGCCGGCCCGACCCGTCGCGTCGTGGTGTGCCGGTCGGCCGGGGGCTATTCCTCGCCCTGGTTCAGCTGGTTGAGCAGCCGGGCCAGTTCGGCGACCTCGCCCCGGTCCCAGTCGGCGAGCTTGCGCATGTACTGCTCGCGCCGGGCCCCCCGCACGCGCAGGAACCGCTCGCGCCCCTCGTCGGTGAGGCCGACCAGGAAGGCCCGCCCGTCGGCCGGGTCGGGCTCGCGGGCCACCAGGCCGAGCAGCTCCAGGGCGCGCAGCTGGCGGCTCATGGTGGCCTTGCCGACCCCGAAGTACGCGGCGAGCTCGGTGGCCCGCTGTCGGCCCGCGGCCTCCAGCCGGACGAGCAGCCCGTACGCGGCCGGCTCCAGCTCGGGGTGCAGGGCGCGCGCCATCTCCCCGGAGGAGGCCCGGGCCCGCCGGAGGAAGACGGACAGCTCCCGCTCCAGGGCAAGGAACTCCTGGTCTTCGCTTCCGTGCACGTCCGCTCCCATCGATGGTGTCCTGGGGCACCAGTATTTCGCAGCGGAAACACCACCGGCCCGGGACCCCGCCCGCAGGCCCCCGGACGGAGTCCGGGCGAAGGGTCGCGGGCCGGTGGTGCGTGCGGCCGGGCGCGGGTCGGGCGGCCGCGGGTCAGGCGGCCGCGGAGACCGGGACGGCGTCTGCCGCGAGGGCCAGTTCCAGGACCTGGCGCACGTCGGTCACCGGGTGCACCTCCAGGCCTTCCAGGACCTCGGACGGAACGTCGTCCAGGTCGGCCTCGTTGCGCTTCGGGATGATCACGGTGGTCAGGCCGGCCCGGTGTGCGGCCAGCAGCTTCTGCTTGACCCCGCCGATGGGCAGGACGCGCCCCGTCAGCGAGACCTCGCCGGTCATGGCCACGTCGGTGCGGACCTGGCGCCCCGACAGCAGCGAGGCCAGCGCGGTCGTCATGGTGATGCCCGCGCTCGGCCCGTCCTTGGGGACCGCGCCGGCCGGGAAGTGGATGTGCACGCCCCGGTCCTTCAGGTCGGCGACCGGGAGCTCCAGTTCGGCGCCGTGGGAGCGCAGGAAGCTCAGCGCGATCTGCGCGGACTCCTTCATCACGTCGCCGAGCTGCCCGGTCAGGGTGAGCCCTGCGGCGCCCGTCTCCGGGTCGGCCAGTGAGGCCTCGACGAAGAGGACGTCGCCGCCCGCGCCGGTCACCGCGAGCCCGGTGGCCACGCCGGGGACGGCGGTGCGCCGCTCGGCGGGGTCCTGGGCGGATTCCGGGACGTGGTGCGGGCGCCCGATGAGCGCGCGCAGATCGTCGGCGCCGATGCGCAGCGGCAGCTGCCGCTCCCCCAGCTCGTGCTGGGAGGCCACCTTGCGCAGGAGCCGGGCGAGGGAGCGCTCCAGGGTGCGGACGCCGGCCTCGCGGGTGTACTCGCCGGCCAGCTTGCGCAGTGCGTCCTCCTCCAGGACCACCTCGTCGGCGCCGAGTCCGGCGCGCTCCAGCTGGCGGGGCAGCAGGTGGTCGCGGGCGATGACGACCTTCTCGTCCTCGGTGTAGCCGTCGAGGCGGACGAGCTCCATGCGGTCGGCGAGCGCCTCGGGGATGGCTTCCAGGACGTTGGCGGTGGCCAGGAAGACCACGTCGCTCAGGTCCAGCTCGACCTCCAGGTAGTGGTCCCGGAAGGTGTGGTTCTGGGCCGGGTCGAGGACCTCCAGCAGGGCCGCGGCCGGGTCTCCCCGGAAGTCGGAGCCCACCTTGTCGATCTCGTCGAGCAGGACCACGGGGTTCATGGATCCGGCTTCCTTGATGGCCCGGACGATCCGGCCGGGCAGCGCGCCGACGTACGTACGGCGGTGGCCGCGGATCTCGGCCTCGTCGCGGACGCCGCCGAGGGCGACGCGGACGAACTTGCGGCCCATGGCGTGCGCGACGGACTCCCCTAGGGAGGTCTTGCCGACGCCGGGAGGCCCGACGAGCGCCAGCACGGCTCCGCCGCGCCGCCCGCCGATGACGCCCATGCCGCGCTCGGAACGCCGCTTGCGCACGGCCAGGTACTCGGTGATGCGGTCCTTCACGTCGCTGAGCCCGGCGTGCTCGGCGTCGAGGACGGCGCGGGCGCCGCGGATGTCGTACTCGTCCTCGGTCCGCTCGTTCCAGGGCAGCTCCAGCACGGTGTCCAGCCAGGTGCGGATCCAGGAGCCCTCCGGGGACTGGTCGCTGGACCGCTCCAGCTTGTCGACCTCCTTGAGCGCGGCCTCCCGGACCTTCTCGGGGAGGTCGGCGCCCTCGACGCGGGCCCGGTAGTCGTCGGACTCCTCGCCGTCCTTCTCGCCGTTCAGCTCGCGCAGTTCCTTGCGCACGGCCTCCAACTGGCGGCGCAGCAGGAACTCGCGCTGCTGCTTGTCGACGCCGTCCTGGACGTCCTTGGCGATGGACTCGGCGACGTCCTGCTCGGCGAGGTGGTCGCGGAGCCAGCTGATGGCGAGCTTGAGGCGGGCCACCGGGTCGGCGGTCTCCAGCAGTTCGACCTTCTGGGCCACGGTCAGGAACGGCGAGTACCCGGAATTGTCGGCGAGGGCCGACACGCCCTCGATCTGCTGGACGCGGTCCACGACCTGCCAGGCGCCGCGCTTCTTGAGCCAGCTGGTGGCGAGCGCCTTGTACTCCTTGACGAGCTCGGCGACCGACCCGGGCAGCGGGTCCGCGAGCCGTTCGTCGACGCTCTCGCCCTCGACCCAGAGCGCCGCGCCGGGCCCGGTGGTCCCGGCTCCGATCCGGACGCGGCCGACAGCGCGGATCAGCGCCCCGGGGTCCCCGTCGGAGAGCCGCCCCACCTGCTCGACGGTCCCGAGCACACCGGTGCCGGCGTACTTCCCGTCGACCCGCGGCACGAGCAGCACCCGGGGCTTCCCGCTGCGGACCGCCGCCTGGGCGGCCTCGACGGCCCCCCGCACCTCGGCGTCGGACAGGTCCAGCGGAACGACCATCCCAGGCAGCACGACCTCGTCGTCGAGCGGCAGCACGGGCAGAGTGAGCGTTACGGACGTCGAAGCCATGATCTTCCCTCCGGCAGTGAAGTTGAGCTATGCCGACTCAATGCATGTGCGCCCCCCAATGTTCCCCATCCGACGTTCGCCGGGGGCGAACAACTCAACGGCCTGGCTGCGGATGTCGCCCGGGCCGGTCCGCGCGGGCACCGACGCCGGCGGCTCCGCGAACGTCAGACGGGCCTCGCCCGAGGAGGACCGGACTTGCGCCGACGGGCTGGTCGGGCCGGTCAGGCGGGGTGTCGCCCCGGTAGGGAACCGTGCGCCGGGCGGCGACGACCGTCCGGCTGAACCGGAACGACGCGGCGCGAGAAGACATCACCGCACCCGGGGATGCGGTGGGGTCAACCCCCGGGCCCCGAGCCCGGGTTCAGATGCCGACCGCGCCGTCGATCCGCTCGCGCAGCAGGTCGGCGTGCCCGTTGTGGCGGGCGTACTCCTCGATCATGTGGATGAGCACCCAGCGCAGTGAGACCTTCCCGCGCCACTCGTCGTCGGCCTCCACGTCCAGGTCGGGCGCCGCGGCGGTGAACGACTCCGCGAACGCGACCTCGTCCCGCCAGGCCTCCCACGCCGCCGCGACGACCCCCGGGCCGGACACCGCCCCGTCGAAGTCGCCGTCCGGGTCCGCCTCCGAGGAGAACAGGGCCGACGCCTCTTGCCCGGCGAGGACCCGCCGGAACCAGCGGCGCTCCATGTCCGCGAGGTGGCGGACCAGTCCGAGAAGCGACAGCGTGGACGGCTCCACCGACCGCAGGGCCAGCTCCGCGTCGAGCCCGGCGCACTTCAGCTCCAGCGTCGCGCGCTGCGCCGCCAGGACATCGGTGAGCAGGACCCGTTCGTCGCCGGTCGCGGGCGCGGCGAACCGGTCCTCGGACTCGGCGCTATCGAAGAACTGCGCCCGCCGGCCCGTGACCGCGGGCAGCTCGGGGCGCACGGCCCAGTCCGTCCACGAGCCGTCGTACACGGCGAGGGCCTCGTATCCGGCCAGCGTGGCCCCCAGGGCCAGGACGCACGCCGTCACGCCCGAACCGCAGCTGAAGTACAGCCGCTCCCTGCCCCCGGTCAACGCGGCGAAGACCTCCCGGAGTTCCCCGGCGGGCCGCATCAGGCCGCTGTCGCGCTGGAGGTCCCCGAACGGCAGGTTCACGGCGCCCGGCATGTGCCCCCCGCGCAGCCCGGCCCGCGGTTCCGGGGCCGCGCCGGTGAACCGCTCGCGGGTACGGGCGTCCAGTACGACGGCCGCCGGATCGGCCAGGGCCGCGCCGACCGCATCGGCGTCGACCAGCAGCCCGGTCCGCGGCCGGGCGGTGAAGGAGCCGCGCGGGCCCTCGTAGGTGGGGCCGCACTCCTCGACCGGCAGTCCGGCGGCGGTCCAGGCGGGCAACCCGCCGTCCAGGACGGCGGCCCGGTCGAAGCCCATGGCGCGCAGCATCCACCAGGCGCGGGCGCTGGAGTAGATGCCGGCGCCGTCGTAGACGACGACGGTGTCGGTGTCGTCTACGCCGAGCGCGCGCATTGCCTCCTCGAACGCGGCGCCGGCGGGCATGGTGTGCGGGGCGGGGGCGTCGTGGTCGGACAGGGCGCCGTCGAGGTCGAAGGGCCGGGCGCCCGGTATCCGCCGGTCGGCGCCGCGGTGGGCGCCGACGGAGGCGTCGAACACGACGAGTCCCGGCTCGCCGAGCCGGCCGGCCAGCCAGTCCGCCCCGACCAGCGGTCCGGGCAGGGCGGCATCGGGGCTGGATGTGGTCATTCGGCACCTCCGGGTCGGTAGGCGGGCCCCTTCGCCTTCGAGGCCCGCCACACATCTTGCTACGCGACCCGGAGATGCCCTGCAAAGCGCCGTGCCGGTAAGGGAGTTCGCGAGGAGCGCGCAGTCCGTCGTCACCACGATCCGCCGGGCCCTCGGGAGCATCCGTGGGCTGGCCCGGCGGGTCGGCGAGCTCGGCGTCCCGGTGGCCGGGGCGGGCGGTCGGGTGCCGGCACTCTTCGGCCCGTAGTGGCTACCGGGGGAACGGGGAGAGGTCGGGCTCGACCCAGCCTGACTTCGCCCGCACCCCGGCCAGCGTCGCCGGGCGGTAGAAACGGGTCAGCAGCCGTTTGTCGAGCAGCGCGGGGTGGCGGCCGACGAACGTGTCGAAGTCGCAGTCGAGGTCGCGATCGCCCCCGTCGGGCCCGGCGGCGTGGTGCCCGACCAGTTCCACCCAGGCACGGCTGACGGTGGCGTTGTACTTCTGCGGCGCGCCGGCGTAGCGCGCCGTGCGCCGGATGCCCTCACTGACCAGGTCGACCGCGGCGGGCACGCCGCACCGCCGTACGGCCAGCCACGTCAGGTGGACGTGTTCCCGGTGACCGAACCGCGCGGCGGTCACCATCACTTCGGCCATCAGCTCCTCGAAGGCGGGGCTCGGGGTCATCGGGACACCTCTGTCAGCGCTTGCAGGGCGGCGCGCAGGCCGGCGATCGCGTCGGCGGGCAGCTGGCCGAGAGCGCGCTGCTCCAGGCCGGCGACGGCCTCGCGGATGGTGGCGGCTGCCACTCGCCCGGAGGCGGTCAGCTCGATGAGCACCGCCCGGCGGTCTCCCTGGCGGGTGCCGCGGGTGATGTGGCCGCGCTTCTCCAGGCGGTCGAGCACGCTGGTCAGCGTGGTGGGCCGGGTGCCGACGGCCGCTCCCAGTTCGGACACGGTGCGGCCGCGGCCATCGGCGAGGTTGGCCAGCGCATTGATCTCGGAGGCGGTCAGGTCCAGGTCGACCAGCTCCGCGGCGAGGACCTGAAGGGTGGCGTGGGTGGCCCGCTGGAGCGCCAGCAGGGCCGACCACTCAGATGGCACGATTTCGGAGTTCACGATTTCGGACTATACGATTTCGTACTATCGGCTGCAAGCGAAGGCCGCTCCCCCAGTCGCTAGGGTGCGGCCCATGGAGCCGGAAACGATCACTGTCCTGGACGGTCGCGAGTGGACCCCCGATCCGGATGCGGTGCACCGCGTCCTCGCCGACCTGGTCGCCGGCGGTGCGGCCCTCGGCTGGGTCGAGCCGCCCTCACCGGACGAGGTCGCGCAGCTGCTCGACCGGGTCCTGTCGGCGGTCGAGGCCGGGGACGCGGCCCTGCGCGTCGCCCACCTGGGCGGCCGCCTCGTCGGACTGGGCTACTGGCAGCGCTACGCCCGCCCGACGCACCGGCCGCACGCCGATCTGGAAAAGCTCGCGGTGGACGCCGCCGCCCACGGGCGCGGCGTCGGCCGGGCGCTGACCGCGGCCTTGGTCGCGGACGCCGGGGCGGCGGGCATCGAGGTCCTCACCCTGGACGTCCGGGGTGACAACGCCCACGCCCTCGGGCTCTACCGCTCGCTCGGCTTCACCGAGTACGGCCGCCTCCCCGACTTCGTCGCCGTCGGGGACCGCCGCTACGACAAGGTGTTCTACATGCACGACTTCCGCACCGGCGGCCTCTAGCCGCTCGCCGGCTCAGTCGTTCTCAGCCGCCGCCCGTCCATCGGCCCCTGCTCCGCGAGCAGGGCGGACAGGGTCGGTCCCGGTACGAACGCGGTGGCCAGCCAGGGCATTTCGGCGTCCGGGTCGGCGTCCACGACCGGGGCCGTGTGGAAACCGCCGACCCTGCGGGCGGCCACGACCTCGGCGCGGAACCGCTCACGGAAATGCGGGTCGGCCGCCAGCTCGGGATGTGCCACCTTGACGGCCACGGCACGGCCACCGCGCGAGCGGGCCAGAAGAGCGGTGCTTTACGGGCAGCGCCCCGGCTGTGCGTAGAGCGCGATGCGGGCTCCGCGGACCTCGTCCACCGAGCAGAGGTCGAAGTGCGAGGCCAGCGCCTGCCGTTTGACCGCTTCCCGGGGGTAGGGGTCCAGCGGCTGGTCCGCCGGGTCGAGCAGGGCCACCACCCGGGGGGCGTCCACCAGGCGGGTCCAGATCTGTTCCGTCGGCGCTTCCGTTCCCTGGAGGCTGTGCGAAGCCACCGGGGTGCGGGCCAGGGCCAGGTCGCGCAGGCTCCCGTACAGCTGTGGCGAGGACAGCAGCCACTCGCGCCGCCGCGACGGCATGAACAGCACGGCGTCCCCGGGCCGGGCCCGTTCCCGGACCGCGGCGGCCACCGCGAGCACGTCGTCCTTGCGGCTTTCGGGGGTGCGCAGCCACAGCGACCACCATCCGAACGGCACCAGCAGCGCGGCCACGAGCAGCCACGGCCACCGCAGCCGCGCCGCCGCGAGGCGGGCCCCGGCCAGCAGGGCGAGCCCGGCCAGCGCGTAGAGCACGTACCGGTCGACGTACCAGGGGTGGACGAGGGAGACCGCCATCAGCAGGCCGGGCGGCAGGAGGGCCAGCGGCAGAGCCACCCGTACGAGGTCGCGCTCGGCGCCCCGCGCGAGCAGCAGCGTGGCCACCGCGAGCACCCCGTACGCCGCCCAGTCCTGCCAGCTCGGCCGCCCGAGCCAGCCCAGCTGCCGCTCCGCCTGCCGGGCGCTCACCACGGCCAGCGGCAACAGCAGCAGCACCACGACGGCGGCGCTGCACCGCCAGCCGTGCGAGCGCCGGGCGGTGACCGCGTGCGCGAACAGGGCCAGTGCGGCGAACTCGTGCAGCCAGCAGCCCAGCAGCAGGACCACGGTGTAGGTGATCCACCGCTCGCGCAGCATCAGGTACGTCGCCCACACCACGGCCGCTGCGACGAGGGCGTACGAGCGGCCCTCCTGGGCGTACGTCTGCACGGGCGGCAGCACGGCGTAGGCGGCTCCGCAGAGCAGCGCGGCCCGCTCCCCCACGAGCCGGTGGGCGATCGCGGCCACCCCGGCGGCCGCGAGGGCGGTGGCGGCGACGGACGGCAGGCGCAGCGCCCACAGGCCCCCGGTCGCCGGTCCGCCGCCGTCCCACGCCAGGAACACGGCGTGCATCAGCAGGTAGTACAGCCCGTGCACGGCGTCGACCTGCCCGAGCAGGTCCCAGATGCCGTCGGGCGGGCGGTGCGCGACCTGCCAGGTGACGGACTCGTCGCGCCACATGCTGCCGCGGCCGCCCGCGCCTGCGCGTTGCAGGCCCCAGAGGCCGAGGAGGACGGCGAGCAGCGGCGGCAGCCAGCGCCAGGCGGCGATGCGGCGGATGTCGTCCTCCTGGTGCTATCCGTGGGGGCGGTGCCGACTCCATACTCGGGGGTCGGCCCGTAGTCATCCGGGGGTGGGGTGTGCGCGCGTTACGAACGGCGGCGGCCGTGCTGCTGGGTGCGGTGGTCCTGGCGGGATGCGGTTCCGACGGCGGCGGCGACTCGGACGGGCCGGGCGGACGTCCACCGTCCGGCGGAAGTGGCACGGCCGCGTCGGCCCCGGCGCAGCCGTCTCCCGGCCCCTCGTCGGGTGGGACGGCCGCTCCGTCCGGCAAGCCGACGGACACCGCGGGTGCCCCGACCGCCCCGTCCGTCCCGGTCTCCCCGGGGCCGTCCTCGGCGCTGGAACGCCTGGTCACGGTCACTCGTAGTGGTGGCATCGCCGGGAGGACGAGCAGCCTGCTGGTCAAGGGCGACGGTTCGTGGACCCGGCTCGACGCGCAGGCGCGCCCGGCCGGCACCGGGAAGCTGGCGCCGGACCGGGTGGCGAAGCTGCGTGCCGCGCTGGGGCAGGCGGACTTCGCACACCTGCCGAGGGTCCTCAAGGGCGGTGGGACGGTCTTCGACGGGTTCTTCTACGCCTTCGTGCACGGCGGCCACGAGGTGGCGGCCGACCAGGAGTCGCTGACGCCGCACTTGCAGGACGTGCTGGACGAGCTGCCCCCGTTCGAGGCCGGCTAGGTCGAAGCCGGGGCCGCCGGGAGTCCGGTTCCCGCTGTCGAGATCGCGCGCAGCTGGCGGTCCAGGTACCCGTGCAGCCGGGTCGGCATGTCCACGGCCCCGGGGGCCAGGGCCCACTGGATCTGGAGCCCGTCCATGACGGCGAGGGCCTCGCAGTCGGTGTCGGGCCGCAGCTCTCCCCGGGCGACACCCGTCTCCAGCAGCGCGACGTCGTGGGCGAGCACCCGGGCGTAGCGCTGCTCGAAGTACGCGTTCGCGGGGTGGCCGGGGTTGCCGGACTCGCCGACCAGCGTGTTGTACATCCGTACGAGGCCGGGCCGGCGGGCGTTGTCCGCGGCCAGGGAGACGACGGTGGCGTAGTACGCGGCGACGGACTCGGCGGGCTCGCTGAACAGGCGCTCCACGTCATGCTGCTCGCGCTGCGCCAGCACCGACAGCAGGAGGTCCTCCTTGCTGCGGAAGTGGTGCAGCAACCCGCCCTGGGTGATGCCGCACTCGGCGGCGATACGCGGCGCTGCTGGACGTGGCCTTCGGCCGGGCCGCGCCTGAGGGGCGGCTGCCCTTCGAGCTGCCGCGGTCGATGGCGGCGGTGGAGGCCTCGCGGCCGGACGTGCCGAACGACACGGTCGACCCGGTGTTCGCGCACGGGCACGGCCTGGTCCTGTAGGGGGTCGACAAAAGCGCGCGGTGGCTGATGATCACCGCGCACCGGGTGGCCGTGCCGTGGGGGTACGGCCACCCGGCATCACCGCCCATATCCCCATTCCCGCCATAATCGGAATCACTGCTTCCGCTGGTTTCCCTGTCCGAACCCCGCATAGCCGCAGGCCGGTGCCTCCTCTACGCTGCACCCCTACTACGCGGATCTTCAGGGGCGGGAAATGGAACAGACACACACCACCCACGGCGGCGCCGCGGCCACCCCCGGCGCCCAGCGGCGCGTGCTCGTGGTCGAGGACGACCGCACGATCGCCGATGCGATCGCGGCCCGACTGCGCGCCGAGGGCTTCCAGGTGCAGGCCGCCTTCGACGGCCCGGCCGCCGTGGCGGCGGCCGAGAGCTGGCAGCCCGAGCTGCTGGTGCTCGACGTGATGCTGCCCGGCTTCGACGGCCTGGAAGTCTGCCGCCGGGTCCAGGCGCAGCGGCCGGTCCCGGTGCTGATGCTCACCGCGCGCGACGACGAGACCGACATGCTGGTCGGGCTCGGGGTCGGCGCGGACGACTACATGACCAAGCCGTTCTCGATGCGCGAGCTCGCGGCGCGGGTGCACGTACTGCTGCGGCGCGTGGAACGGGCCACCCTGGCCGCCACCACCCCGCGCGGGGCCACCCTGCGCCTGGGCGACCTGGAGATCGACCACGCGCAGCGCCGGGTCCGGGTCCAGGCCGAGGACGTCCACCTGACGCCCACCGAGTTCGACCTGCTGGTGTGCCTGGCAGGGACACCGCGGGCGGTGCTCTCACGGGAACAACTGCTCGCCGAGGTGTGGGACTGGGCCGACGCGTCCGGCACCCGTACGGTCGACAGCCACATCAAGGCCCTGCGCCGGAAGATCGGGGCGGAGCGGATCCGTACGGTCCACGGCGTCGGGTACGCCCTGGAGACCCCGGCCCAGTCATGAGCGGCGGGCGCCCGCCCGGCGGGCTGAGGCCGTTCTCCCCGTTCTCGATCAAGACCAAGCTGGGCACGCTCGTCGTGGTCTCGGTCTTCATCACGACGGGCCTGCTGATGGTGGCCCTGCGCACCGACACCGAGCTGCGGTTCATCACGGTCTTCTCGGTGATCGCCTCGATGCTGATCACCCAGTTCGTGGCACACAGCCTGACGGCGCCGCTGGACGACATGACCCGGGTGGCCCGGGCGATCTCCCACGGCGACTACACCCGCCGGGTGCGCGGAGCCGGGCGCCGCGACGAGCTGGGCGACCTGGCCTCCACGATCAACCTGATGGCGGACGACCTGGAGGCCGTGGACCGGCACCGCAAGGAGCTGGTCGCCAACGTCTCGCACGAGCTGCGCACGCCGATCGCGGCCCTGCGGGCGGTGCTGGAGAACGTGGTGGACGGGGTTTCACGGGCCGATCCGGAGACCATGCGGACGATGCTGAAGCAGACCGAGCGCCTGGGCCGGCTCGTGGAGACCCTGCTGGACCTGTCCCGGGTCGACAACGGGGTGGTGCCGCTGAGGGCCCGCCGCTTCGAGGTGTGGCCGTACCTGTCGGGGGTCCTGAAGGAGTCGGGCCTCGCGGCCGCCGGCCGGCCGGGCCTGCTCTCCGGTTCCGGCGGGCACACCCGCAACGACGTCCACCTGCACCTGGACGTGTTCCCGCCCGAACTGACGGCGTACGCGGACGCCGAGCGACTGCACCAGGTGGTGGCGAACCTGATCGACAACGCGGTCAAGCACAGCCCCCCGCACGGCCGGGTCACCGTCCGGGCCCGGACCGGCGAGGCCCCCGGGAGTCTCGCGCTGGAGGTGCGGGACGAGGGCCCCGGCATCCCGGAGGAGGAGCGGCACCGGGTCTTCGAGCGGTTCAACCGGGGCAGCGCGAACGGCGGCGACGGCGGCACCGGACTGGGGCTGGCCATCGCCCGCTGGGCCGTCGGCCTGCACGGAGGGCATATAGGAGTGGCCGAATCGTCACGCGGCTGCCGCATCCTCGTCACGCTTCCGGGCAGCTCCCCGGCGTCACATTGACGTAGGGTTCGAGTGCGTAGGACATGATCTCGGCCACACGTGCCCGGGGTCCGTCAGGGGTGCGAAGCCACGGGGGCCGCAACCACGATGCCCCCTACCCGAACCAGGCTGGTTTCCCGCCATTCACAGCGGCGAAACCCGCCGTTCGGTGTGACCTACGTGACGTAAGTCCCGCCCGGTCTGCATCCAGCGGCCAGGGAGGCGTAGCCTTTATTCCCGCTGTCCATACCTTGTGAAGCGGAAGAGGGCGGTTGCCGCCGTGTCGCCACAGTCCCCCAGTAACCCGAGCACCACGACCGAAGCAGCAGAGGGCGGGAAGACCCCTGCCTCAGGCTTCGGTGCCAACGAGTGGCTCGTCGACGAGATCTATCAGCAGTACCTCCAGGACCCGAATTCGGTCGATCGGGCCTGGTGGGACTTCTTCGCCGACTACAAGCCGGGGGGCACTGCGTCTCCGGTGAAGCCGGACGAGTCCCGGAAGTCCCCGACGACGGACGGCGCCTCCGCACAGGCCGCCACCGCCGCCGCGACCCCGCAGGTCTCTGACGCCGCCGCCACGGGGGCGGCGAGCGCCGCGCCCTCTCCTGCCGCCGCGCCGACGCCTGTGCCAGCTCCTGCCCCTGCTCCTGCCACCCCCTCTGGTGCCCCTGCTGTGACTGTCACCTCCCAGGCCCAGGCCGCCGCACCGGCCGCCGCCGCCCCTCAGGCCCCGGCTCCGGCCGCAGCCCCCGTCGCCGCCCAGAAGGCCGCGCCCGCCACCGAGGCCCCCGCGGGCCCCGAGATGGTGACGCTCCGCGGCCCGGCGGCCGCCGTCGCGAAGAACATGAACGCCTCCCTCGACGTGCCGACGGCCACCTCCGTCCGCGCCGTCCCGGTGAAGCTGCTGTTCGACAACCGCATCGTCATCAACAACCACCTGAAGCGCGCCCGGGGCGGGAAGATCTCCTTCACGCACCTGATCGGCTACGCGATGGTGCAGGCCATCAAGGCCATGCCGTCGATGAACTACTCCTTCCAGGAGAAGGACGGCAAGCCGACCCTGGTCAAGCCGGAGCACGTGAACTTCGGCCTCGCGATCGACCTGGTGAAGCCCAACGGCGACCGCCAGCTCGTCGTCGCCGGCATCAAGAAGGCCGAGACCCTCAACTTCTTCGAGTTCTGGCAGGCGTACGAGGACATCGTCCGCCGCGCCCGCGTCGGCAAGCTGACGATGGACGACTTCACCGGCGTCACCGTCTCGCTGACCAACCCCGGCGGCCTGGGCACCGTCCACTCCGTGCCCCGCCTGATGCCCGGACAGTCCGTCATCATGGGCGTCGGCTCCATGGACTACCCGGCCGAGTTCCAGGGCACCTCCCAGGACACCCTGAACAAGCTGGGCATCTCCAAGGTCATGACCCTGACCTCGACCTACGACCACCGGGTCATCCAGGGCGCGGCCTCCGGCGAGTTCCTGCGCATCGTCGCGAACATGCTGCTCGGCGAGAACGGCTTCTACGACGACGTCTTCGAGGCCCTGCGCATCCCGTACGAGCCGGTCCGCTGGCTCCGGGACATCGACGCCTCGCACGACGACGACGTCACGAAGGCCGCCCGCGTCTTCGAGCTGATCCACTCCTACCGGGTCCGCGGCCACGTCATGGCCGACACCGACCCGCTGGAGTACAAGCAGCGCAAGCACCCCGACCTCGACATCACCGAGCACGGCCTCACCCTGTGGGACCTGGAGCGCGAGTTCGCGGTCGGCGGCTTCTCCGGCAAGTCGATGATGAAGCTCCGCGACATCCTCGGCGTGCTGCGCGACTCGTACTGCCGCACCACCGGCGTCGAGTTCATGCACATCCAGGACCCGAAGCAGCGCCGCTGGATCCAGGACCGCATCGAGCGCCCGCACTCCAAGCCGGAGCGCGAGGAGCAGCTGCGCATCCTGCGCCGCCTGAACGCGGCGGAGGCCTTCGAGACCTTCCTGCAGACGAAGTACGTCGGCCAGAAGCGCTTCTCCCTGGAGGGCGGCGAGTCCGTCATCCCGCTGCTCGACGCCGTCATCGACTCGGCCGCCGAGGCCCGCCTCGACGAGGTCGCGATCGGCATGGCCCACCGCGGCCGCCTGAACGTGCTCGCCAACATCGTCGGCAAGTCGTACGCGCAGATCTTCCGCGAGTTCGAGGGCAACCTCGACCCGAAGTCCATGCACGGCTCCGGCGACGTCAAGTACCACCTGGGCGCCGAAGGCACCTTCACGGGCCTGGACGGCGAGCAGATCAAGGTCTCGCTCGTCGCCAACCCCTCCCACCTGGAGGCCGTCGACCCGGTCCTGGAGGGCGTGGTCCGCGCCAAGCAGGACGTCATCAACAAGGGCGGCACGGACTTCACCGTCCTGCCCGTCGCCCTGCACGGTGACGCGGCCTTCGCCGGCCAGGGTGTCGTCGCCGAGACCCTGAACATGTCGCAGCTGCGCGGCTACCGCACCGGCGGCACCGTCCACGTCGTGATCAACAACCAGGTCGGCTTCACCGCCGCCCCGGAGTCCTCGCGTTCCTCGATGTACGCGACCGACGTGGCCCGCATGATCGAGGCGCCGATCTTCCACGTGAACGGCGACGACCCGGAGGCCGTGGTCCGCATCGCGCGGCTCGCCTTCGAGTTCCGCCAGGCGTTCAACAAGGACGTCGTCATCGACCTCATCTGCTACCGCCGCCGCGGTCACAACGAGTCGGACAACCCGGCGTTCACGCAGCCGCTGATGTACGACCTGATCGACAAGAAGCGCTCGGTGCGCAAGCTGTACACCGAGTCCCTCATCGGTCGCGGCGACATCACGCTGGAAGAGGCCGAGCAGGCGCTCCAGGACTTCCAGGGCCAGCTGGAGAAGGTCTTCGCCGAGGTCCGCGAGGCGTCCGCGCAGCCTGCCGGCGCCCCGGTGCCGCCGGCGCAGACCGCGCAGGAGTTCCCGGTCGCGGTGACCACGGCCATCTCGCAGGACGTCGTCAAGCGGATCGCCGAGTCCCAGGTCAACATCCCCGACCACGTCACCGTGCACCCGCGTCTGCTGCCGCAGCTGCAGCGCCGTGCCGCGATGATCGACGACGGCACCATCGACTGGGGCATGGGCGAGACCCTCGCCTTCGGCTCGCTGCTGATGGAGGGCACCCCGGTCCGACTGTCCGGCCAGGACTCCCGCCGCGGTACGTTCGGCCAGCGCCACGCGGTCCTCATCGACCGGGAGACCGGCGAGGACTACACCCCGCTGCAGTACCTGTCGGACGAGCAGGCCCGCTACAACGTCTACGACTCGCTGCTCTCCGAGTACGCGGCCATGGGCTTCGAGTACGGCTACTCGCTGGCCCGCCCGGACGCGCTGGTCCTCTGGGAGGCCCAGTTCGGTGACTTCGTCAACGGCGCGCAGACCGTCGTCGACGAGTTCATCTCCTCGGCCGAGCAGAAGTGGGGCCAGACGTCCGGCGTCACGCTGCTGCTGCCGCACGGCTACGAGGGCCAGGGCCCGGACCACTCGTCCGCCCGCCCGGAGCGCTTCCTCCAGATGTGCGCGCAGGACAACATGACGGTCGCCATGCCGACCCTGCCGTCGAACTACTTCCACCTGCTGCGCTGGCAGGTCCACAACCCGCACCACAAGCCGCTCATCGTCTTCACCCCGAAGTCGATGCTGCGTCTGAAGGCTGCGGCGTCGAAGGCGGAAGAGTTCACCAGCGGTTCCTTCCGTCCCGTCATCGGCGACACCACGGTCGACCCGAACGCGGTCCGCAAGGTCGTCTTCTGCGCGGGCAAGGTCTACTACGACCTGGAGGCCGAGCGGGAGAAGCGCGGCATCACGGACACCGCGATCATCCGCATCGAGCGGCTGTACCCGCTGGCGGGTGCCGAGATCCAGGCCGAGATCGCCAAGTTCCCGAACGCGGCGAAGTACATCTGGGCGCAGGAAGAGCCGGCGAACCAGGGTGCGTGGCCGTTCATCGCGCTGAACCTGATCGACCACCTCGACCTGGCGGTCGGCGCGGACGTCCCGGCGGGCGAGCGCCTGCGGCGCATCTCGCGCCCGCACGGCTCCTCCCCGGCGGTGGGCTCCGCGAAGCGCCACCAGGCGGAGCAGCAGCTCCTGCTGAACGAGGTCTTCGAGGCGTAGTCGCTGCGCTTGCTCGAACGACGGAAGGCTCGGCACCCCGAGGGGTGCCGGGCCTTCCGGCTGTGGCGGGGGGGGGCTCCGCTCCCGCCTCCCCCGCACCCGTTCGGGTGGGGCTCCGCCCCCCTCTCACCACCACCGCCAGGCGGTGGTTGCCCAGCCGCCCCACCGGATTGCCGGGCGGGGGTCGCGAGCAGCGGAATTCCGCTGAGCCGAGTCGGCCGGCGAGGGGCGGTGGCTTCGGGGGGTCGGCACCCGATCACCCGGGATCGGGGAGGGTTCGGGGGTTTCCCGTCAGTCCCATCGTCCTTCCGTTGACGGGCCGGCCCGTCAAGGGCGCTCCCTGCGGTCGCGTCGCTCCGCGATGGCCTCCGGCCACCCTTGACCGCCCGTCCCACCCCGGAAAGACAAGGACTGCCGGGAAGCCCCCAAAAGAACGGCACGGGTCAGCGCGCACTGAGCGGGGAGATCAGGGAGCGACTGCCCGGTTCCCCGGGCAGCGTCCGGCCAAGGCCCACCACCCCGGCCGGGCAGCGGCGGGGGCCCGGGCACCGGGCAGGCTTCCGCCCGGTGCCCATCGGCAGGTGTGTTCCGGGTCGGGGGCTGCTCTACCTGCACGAAACAGCGGCCGGCAGCCCCTCGGGAGCCACCGATCGCATCTGATCGCTACGCGGCTGAGCGACCTGGCGGCGATCAGGTCTCAGTCGTGGAGCATGTCGCGCACGCGACGTTCCGGGAGGCGCCTGTTTCGGAGTCCACCATGACGGTCACCCCGGACCCGTGGGGGCACACTCGACGGGGTCGTTTCCCTGGCCGGCGCTCAACCCGGGTCGCGGCGAAGGTTGCCGCCACCCCATGGAACCGAGGGTCAATCCACCCCTGTGGACGAGACTCGTCAGGATCTTCGCTCACCACAACTCCCTCCTCGCGGAACGTAGTCACTCGACTGTAGAGGAGCGGACCCGGTCAGGCGCCCGGTGGCGGAGCAGCACACGCCGACCCACCCTCCGTGCACTCGCTGTGCATGCAGTCTCCGGCGTGGATCTCCGCGTCGGCCAGAACTCCCCACAGATACGCGTCGGGCTCATACCCGGCCTCGCGGATCGCTTCCATCGTGCGATCGAGGGTGTCCGCATCACGCTTCAGCGTCTCCGGGCCCTCTGGCCTGTGGTCCACGAACCGGGCGACCGACGCGCACAGTTGTCGGTACATCTCCGTGTGGAGGATAAGCGCATGCCATCCCATGTCGACGGTCTTGGAGGGGCGCAACTGCCGCCCGGTGGCCGTCGCGGCCGTCACGACGAACTTGATGGCCTCGTCGACGATTCGTTCGGCGAGCACTTCATCCACGCCGTCGTTGTCACGCACCACGAGGCGTGCCACGCGGGCGAACCCTTCGTCGGACAGAAGGTGTCGTGCGGACCGCCTCAAGGTCTCGGTTGCCATCTGGGCTTTCCTCTCGGTTGTTGAGTCTCGGGTGCTGGGGATGACAGCGACGCGTACTACGCGGCGACGGGCAGGACACTCAGCTGCGGGCCCGGAGTTCGGGGTGGTGTCGCATGATGAGGACGTTCATGTCACTGACGCGCGAGCGGTCGCGCTCCACGTGGGCCTGGAAACGGGCCAAGACATGAGCGGCGCACTCGGCGCAGGAGTCCGGGGGGACCGGCAGCCGGGGGAACAGGTCGGCGGCCTCCACTACACGGCCTCGATGTTGGCCACGGCCGTGGAGATCTCCCGGCCTGACGGACCTCGGACGTACGCCAGTACCACCCAGCGCTCACGGACCGGGTCATCGGAGACCTCCTCCCGGACCACAGCCATCAGTTCGCCCTCGACGCCGGACGCGATGTCACGGACCTGGCGGCGCAGAAGACGGTGGGGGACGGAAACGACGCGCCCCGAGTCGGCATCGGAGGCATCGCAGTGTTGCGACATCCAGACCACTCCTCTCTAGAGATGTATCCACTACAGCCGAAATGCGCTTCAGTCGTCAAGAGATCTCTAGAGATCTCAGCCGAAGGGGGGTGACCGCGCCGCTGCGTGCGGCCACCTACTGGTGGCCCTAGGGTGTCTAGAGAGGAGAAGGAGTGATCGGTTTCATGACCAGCCAGGGCAGCGCCCGCCGGCCGAAGTACCAGCGGATCGCTGATGCACTGAGGACCGCCATCCAGACGGGCGAGTACGGTCCGGGTGACCGTCTGCCCGGGGAGAACGACCTCATGGCCACGTACGAGGTCGCCCGGATGACCGCACGCCAGGCACTCGGAGTCCTGCAGAACGAAGGCATCGCGGAGGCACGGAAGGGTGCCGGTGTGTTCGTCCGGGCGTTCAAGCCCCTGCGGCGGCGTGGTATCCAGCGGTTGGCGCACGAGCAGTGGGGCTCAGGGCGCTCTATCTGGTCCGCCGACACCGAGGATCGGCAGCTGGTCGTCGATCAGATCGAAGTACGTGAGGAAGAGGCGAACAACCGGATCTCCGACGCCCTTGCCCTTCCCGCAGGGACCCGGGTGTGTGTACGTAGCCGCCGCTTCGTGCTTGAGGGCAAACCCGTGCTTCTCGCGACGTCGTTCCTGCCGTCGGACATCGTTGCGGACTCTGCTGTCACTCAGGTCGACACGGGACCCGGCGGTACGTACGCGCGATTGGCCGAGCTGGGGCATGAGCCCGTGCACTTCCGCGAGGAGATCCGGTGCCGCATGCCCTCAGCCGACGAAGCCGAACGGCTTTCGCTCGCTATGGGCACGCCGGTGATCCAGATCGTCCGTACCGCTTTCGCCGAAGGCGGGCGAGCCATCGAGGTCAACGAGATGACTTTGGACTCCGCCTCCTACGTCCTTGAGTACGACTTCGACGCCTGATCCGCTGTGGGTCGAACCACCGGGCAGGGCGCCCCTGCCTCCGGCGGGCTGCCGATCGCTGTCTCGTGCGGGCGCAATGGTCTGGCGTAGTCACCGGCTGCTGCACCACGTCATTGCTGCGCTCTCCCCGCAGTGCGGCTTCTTCGACCTCAGCGTCCACACGCTGTTGGATGGCGCCACGGTCTCGGCGCGCGGGCGCCGAGGCATGCGATCCGCCTCGCCGAGGCGTGAGAAGGAGAGACAGTGGCTGACGACCTGTCCGCGGTGGCGCGCTTCCTCTACGAAGCGGGCACGCTCAAGCACACCCGTCGTAGCGGCTGATGGATGGCCGGCGTCAACGACCCCGAGAGCGTCGCCGAGCACTCGTGGCGGACGTCTCTCATCGCGTCGGTCATCGCGAAGCTGGAGGGCGCCGACCCCGCGCGTGCCGCGTTCCTGGCCGTCTGGCACGACACCCAGGAGACCCGTACCGGGGACGTCAACCACCTCGGGAAGAAGTACGCGCCGGCCGGCGACCCGCAGGCCGTGACGGCCGACCAGACCGCGGGCATGCCCGACGTACTCGCGTCGGCGATTCGCGAGCTGGTCGCCGAGTACGAGGCGAAAGACTCACCCGAGGCGGTCTGCGCCCGCGACGCGGACAAGCTGGAGTGCATGCTCCAGGGCATCGAGTACAAGGCCCAGGGCTACGCGAACGCGCAGCGGTGGATCGACAACAGCCGGGCGCGGCTCACGACCGGGACAGGGCGGCGACTGGCCGACGAACTGCTCGCACAAGGACCGTTGGACTGGCTGCGTAACGCCCTCGGCGAGAAAGCCTGACACCATGGATGGCCATCCGCTCACGCACCCTTGGGGCTCTCAGCCCCGGACGGGCGTCAGACGCCGTCGACGAGGAGCGCGTAGCGATCTGACGCGACCGGTGGCTCCTGATGTGCTGCTGGTCGCTGTTTCGTGCGGGTAGAGCAGTCACCGATCCGGAGGATGCCTGCGTATGGGGCCCGGGGCTCCGACGCTGCCCGGCCGGGCGGTGGTGCTCGGCCGGATGCCGCCCCAGGAACCGGGCAGATGCTCCCTGACCTCCCCGCTCCTTGCCCTCCGACCCGTGCCGTTCTGCCGGGAAACCCCGAACCCTCCCTGATCCGGGGTGATCGGACGCCGCCCCCGAACCAGCCGGCGCACGGGCTGACTTGGCCCGCCCAAATGCCGCTGTCTGCGACCCCGCCCGGCAACTCACCGAGTCCCGGCCGCCGTCGGTGGAAGGCGGGTGGGCAACCACCGTCCGGCTGTCGTGGCCCGGGGCGGCCGATGATCTTACCGATTTCTGACGCGCCCTCTTGGGACGTCCACAAGTCCCCTGCTGCCTCTAGCGTGTTCGTACATCCCCGAGTGCGATCGGTCGGCGCAAGCCGCACCCGATGACGGTTCGAATCCGGGGAAGCCCGAAATTTCGTGAGAAGGCGGAAAAATGACGGTCGAGACGCTTCCCCTCTGCGCTTACCCGGAGTGCACCAACCACCCCGAGGCGCCGACGCCCGGCAACCCCGAGCCCCGGTACTGCGCCCACCCCGACCACAACGCGCTGGGCGCGTTCCGCAAGTTCCGGGCCAAGCGGCAGCAGCGCAAGGACGAGAAGCGCCAGGCGGCCGAGGCAAAGAAGGCGGCCAGGACGGCGCCCGCCGCGGATGCCCTTCCCGTCGAGCGGACGATGGAGTCCGCGAGGGAAGCCGCTGTGGAAGCCGCGATGTCGGGCATGGACGGATCCGACCCTCGCACCGACCTCGTGGCGCTCATCTCCCAGCTGTCCACGGACCTGCCGGGCTACATCGAGGAACTGGCCATCATCACGGACTCGGCCGCCGCCGAGGAGCGCATCCGGACCGTGACCCAGGCCGCGGCCCAGCGGACCCTGGACGCCGAACAGCGCACCGCGCTGGCGGAGGAGGCCGCGGACATGGCCGTCGCCCAACTGGACGTGGCCAAGCACCGGTTCGAGGAGGAGGCGGACAAGATCCGCCAGGAGGCCGCGCAGCAGGTGGCGGACGTGGCGTTCGTGCGGGCCGAGCTGGAGCGCTACCGCGAGCGGGTCGCCCAGTTGGAGGAGCGACTCGACGGCGTACGCGAGGAGGCGGACGCGGCCCGCCGGGAGCGCAGCGAGATCGCACGGCAGGCCGAACAGCACCGATGCGAGGTCTGACGACCGCCCCCGAACCGCCGAGATCATTCACCTCGGGGATTTACAGATCAATGCGCCGATTCGCCAGAGCTCCGCTGATGCGCCCGTCACGCACTCACAGACCAGTCCATTCACATATCGCAGCACGGAATTACCCAACTGGAGGAAACATGTCTCGAACCGTCAAGCGGAGCACCAGGCTGGCAACGGTCGCCGGAATGGTGGCGGCCGTCGGCGCGGGAATGCTCGTGACCGCGCCTGCGAGCCAGGCGGCGCCGGTCGCGGCCTTCCGCCTCAGCAACTTCTCGGCGACCATCGCGAACATCTGCGTCCACACGGACGTCGCGACGAAGTGCTCGGGAAACATAGCGGCAGGAAAGAGTGAGGTGTACAAGGTGGAGTACAAGGGGGCTGGCAACTGGTACTGCACTGCGACCGCGAAGGGGCTGACCGGCACCGCCAGCACTCCCTATTTCAGCCGGGCCAACGTAAAGGAATGCGCGGAGGTCGGCAACATTTTCGGTGCCAGCATCATGCTCAAGTGACCGTCACCGGGAGTTCTGAAATACCCCTTCGCCTCCTATTACGGCTGAGCGGTCCGGAGGACTCCGGCGCCGTCGTCACCTCGCACGACGGCTGAGGGTCCCGCCGGCGCCCGGTCTCGTGGACACCGCCACCACGGGACCGGGCGCCGGACGCCACGCGGGCGTGCCGCGTCCGCCGCCTACGGCTGCGGCTCGAAGTCCCAGTAGGGGCGGGTTTGTTGTTTGGCCGAGACCGTGTGGACGTGTTGGGGGCCCAGGGTGCGGGTCAGGGCCTTGATGCCGGCGTCCTCGTGTTTCTGGGCCTCCTCGTCCTCGCGGACCGAGCGGAGGTCGGCCGCCAGGGCGATCTGGGCGCTCAGGGTCATCGGGTGGTCCGGGCCCAGGACCTGTTCGCAGCCGCGGAGGGTTTCGCGGCTCAGGTCCAGGGCATCCGCCAGACGGCCCGTGATGTTGCGGTGGCCCGTGGCGTTCAGGGCGCAGCCCAGGGTCCACGGGTGGCGGTCGCCGACTGCGCCCCGCATGCCGACCAGGGCCTGTTCCGCCAGGTTGAGGGCCTCCACCCGTTCGCCTTGGGCGCGCAGGACGAGGCCGAGGTTGCCGACCGTGCCGATGCTGTACGGGTGGGCCAGCCCCAGCTGCGTCTGGTAGCCCCGCACGACCTCCTCCGAGATCCGGCGGGCCTCGCCGATGTCCCCGTACTCCCGCAGGTACGTCGCGTAGTCCGAGGCCACCATCAGCGTCCACGGGAACTCCGCGCCGAACACCCGCGTGGAGCGCTCCAGCACGCTGCGCAGCCGGGCACCGGCGCCCGGGATGTCCCCGGAGCGGCGCAGGCACATGCCGAGGTTGTGTTCGGCGCGCAGGGTCTGGGGGTGGTTGGGGCCGAGGACCTGGCTGTTGAGCTTGAGGCCCTGTTCCTGGCGGGCGAGGGCCTCGCGGTAGCGGCCCATCAGCCGCAGCCCCATCGCGCAGCCGATCCCGGAGGAGAGGGTGGCGATGTGCCGTACGCGCAGCACCCGCTCGCGGCGGCGCAGGGTGTCGAGGTCGGTGTCGTAGGCCTCCTGGTAGCGGCCCAGCAGCCGCAGCGCGACGGCGACGTTGTTCTCGGCGTTGAGGGTGGTGGAGTCGTCCTCGCCGAGCAGTTCGCGGTAGCGGGCGAAGGCGTGTTCCAGCAGTTCGCGGGCCCGGTCGAACTTGGCCGTGCTGAGCAGCACCCCGGCGTACGTGCTGGTGGCGCGCAGGGTTTCCAGGTCCCGGTCGCCGCGCTCGGCCAGCAGCCGGTCGGCGACCGATTTGGCGAGGGTCTCGGCGCGCTTGAAGTGGCCGAGCATCCGTAGGGCGCCGCCGTAGTGGTAGCTGAGCTCGCGGACCTGGTCGTGGTCGTCGCCGAGCATCGCGCGCCACACGGCGTCGGTCTGTTCGGCGAGCCGCAGGCAGGTGCGGTACTCCCCGGAGAGGATCAGGTAGCGCAGGCAGTGCAGCAGGAAGGTCTGGATCCGCGGGTTGCTGCTGGTCAGTACGCCGGCGGTCTCCAGGTGCGGGATCAGTTCGGCGTACCGGGGCCAGAGCCGCGAGTCGGAGGGGCGGCCCGGGTCCGCGGCGGCGAGGACCTGCCGGACGGCGCGGGAGAGCGGTTCGGCCTCCTCCTCGGAAAGGTTCTCGCGGACGATCCCGTGCACCATGCGGTGCAGTTGTACGGTCTCCAGCCCGCCGCCCTCCTCCACCGACAGGTCGGAGTATTCGAGGCGGACGACGGAGAACTGGACGAGCTTGTTGAGGGCGGCGTTCCACCTGATCTGGTCGTTGATCAGTCCGGCGAGCTGCTCGGGCACGTCGTCGGCGGGGAACTCGCGCAGCAGCCGCAGCGGGACCGGTCCGGGGGCGAAGAACACGAACAGTCGCAGCAGGGCGAGCGCGTCGGGGAAGTTCTCCCGGACGTTGTTGAGCAGTATCGCCAGGGCGGTGGGGAAGGGCAGCGGGTAGTCGTCGGAGACGGTGACGGCCTCCCGGGAGTCCAGTCTGCGCCGGAGCAGGGCCAGGTAGTCGCCCACCGTCAGCGGGGAGTCGGCGAGCCAGCCGGCGGTCTGGTCGAGGGCGAGGGGGTAGTCCTCCAGGGCCTCGGCGAGCAGGTCGGCCTCGTCGCCGGTGAGCCGGCGGGCCCGGCGGCGGATGAAGGTGACGGACTCGGGCCGGGCGTACAACGGGACTTCGAGGAGGCTGGTGTGCCGGGAGGCCCATTCGCGGTTGCGGGAGGTGATGATGACGTCGCCGGCGCCCGACGGCAGCAGGTCGGTGAGGTCGTCGGGGTTGTCGCAGCCGTCGAAGACCACCAGCCAGCGGCTGTACGGGGATCCGCGGCGCAGCGCCTCCAGAACGGCCCGGATCTGCTCGCCGTAGCTGCCGGCGCCGCGCGGCAGGCCCATCGCGGGAGCCAGGTCGGCGAGCCGCTCGCGCAGGGTGGGCCGGTCCTCGGCGGGGACCCACCACACCACGTCGTACTCGGAGGCGAAGCGGTACGCGTACTCGGTGGCGACCTGGGTCTTGCCCACCCCGGACAGTCCGAGCAGGGTGACGGTCGACGCGCCGGGCGGGGCGTCGGCGAGGGCGGCGCGCAGCCGGCCGATGACGTCGTTGCGGCCGGTGAAGCGGGGGTTGCGGCGCGGGACGCGGCCCCAGATCTCGGGCGGGTCGTTGGGGAAGCGGGGGCCGCGGCGGCCGGTCTCGGCGCCGATCCGGTCGGTGGGCAGTTCGAGCCGGCGCAGCACCCGGTACTCCGCCTCGTAGGCGTCCAGGCCCCACAGGTCGGTCTTCTCCAGCACGGCGACGGCGCTGGGCAGGGGCGCGTCGGTGAGGCAGACGGCCGCGAACCGCTCGGGGTGGTCGTCCGTGACGGTGCGCAGGGCGGTGTTCCACTCCTCGTCGGTGTGGGCGCCGGCGGAGAAGAAGCGCTCGCTGAGGATGAGCAGGACCCGGCTGCCGCTGCGGGCCAGGTCGTCGAGGGCCGGGGCGAGGCCGGGGCTGGACTGCGGGTCCCAGCGCGCGAGGGCGACCCGGTGGCCGTGCTCCTCCAGGCGGTGGGCGATCCACACGGCCCAGGGCCGGTTGAACCCGGCGAAGCTGATGACGAAGCGTTGCGGCTGCGCGGCTCCGTCGCGGTCTCGGTCCTGGCGAAGTCCGGTGGTCATGCGGCCGTCTCCCTGGCATCCGGGCGGTGGACGGGGTTGAAAAGGTACCGCAGCGGACGGCCCGTCAGCCCTGTGTGAACGGGGCGAGTTCGGGGTGCTGTGCGCACCAGGCGCGGCGTTCCCGGTCGACGGTGCGGCGGGCCGTGGCGTGCTGGTCGCCGGGCGGCGGCAGGTCGTCCATGGCCCGTTCGGCGGCCGCCATGGCCGCGATGAACTCCCGTCCTGCGGTGGTGAGTTGTGGATGCCGGTGGAGGGCGGGCAGAACGGCGGCGACCTGGGCGCGGATCCGGGCGTGCTGGGCCCAGGCGCCGCGGGCGCCGTAGAGGGCGGCGCGCTGCCAGTACCCGGCCAGGGCCAGATGGGCGTACGCGCCGTGCAGGAGTCCCTCCAACGGGCGGGGGTCGCTGCGCCAGGGGGCCCAGTGGCGGGGCGTGCGGTCGGCGGTGTGCAGGGTCAGGACGTCGGCGAGGGCGGTCAGCTTGCCGTGCTGGACCTCGTGGACGAGGGTGGCGGCCAGCGCGGGCGGGGCCTGGGTACGGGCGAGCACGGACCCGGCGGCCGCGGGCAGGGTGGCCCCGCTGGAACGGGAGCCGCCGCCGAGCGGGACGACGGAGCGCAGCAGCAGGCCGATCTCCTCGGCGCGGGCGGTGTCGTACCGGTCGAGGAGGGTGAGCGCCCCGGACCACTGGATGTCCCAGCGTTTGTGGCCCTTGGGGGTGAGCCGGCGGGCGGGGCGGACGGGCGCCGGGTGGGCGGGGCCGGGGGCGCGGTAAGGGTCGAGGTCATCGAGGGCGGTGCGGCCGCCGGGCAGGGTGTGCAGGGCGAGGGTGGTGGGGTCGTCGGGGTCCCAGGAGCCTTCGGTGAGGGCGAGCGGGCCGGACCGGGTGGGGCGCAGCAGCCCGAGGGTGGGCAGGACGAGTCGGCCGTGGACGGGCCGCAGGGTGGCCTTGAAGGTGATCTTGGAGCGCAGGGCCGCGGCGACGGCGAGGGCCCCGAGGTGGCCGAGGTCGGCCGGGGGCCCGTACGGGGCGTGCAGCCGGCGCAGGGTCTCCTCGGCCCACACCCCGGTGGCCGGGTAGTGCAGTACGTCGCGCACGGCCTCGGGGTCGTGCCGTTCGGCCTCCTCCAGCAGCGCCCAGTGGTCGGCGGCCTCCCCGCCCCGGCCCCCGGGGGCGGCGTCGAGGACCCCGCGCAGCAGGACGAGCCGCTTGGAGCGGCGGATGTCGCGGACCAGGGAGGTGCCGTCGACGGAGGGCTCGGTGGAGGCGAGGGCGCCCAGGGTGGCGGAGGTGACCGTGAAGCCGGTCAGGGAGTCGGTCATGAGGCGGCCGCCCGCCGGGGTGCCTGACCGGCGGACGTCGGTCCGGGCGGGCCGGCGCCCGGCTGCCCGGGGGCCGACTGCGCGGCGGCCGTGTGCAGTGCCGTGGCGATGTGGCGGATGAGGACCTGGAGGTCGGCGCAGTAGACGGAGGGCTGCCGGAAGCCCTCGCCGGCGCGGTAGCGGTGCGGGTAGTGGCCGCCGCCGCAGACCTCGACGAGCTCGCAGGTGCGGCAGCCGTCGGCGAGGGCCTCCCGGCCGAGCTGGCGGGCGACGAGCCCGGGGTGGTCGAGGAACGCGTCGAAGCCGTGGCTCTCCACGTTCAACCCGGTGGCGGCGGCGCCCTCGTAAGCGGACTTGAGCGAGTCGGCCTGCTCGATGCCGCCGTCGGTCTCGATCACGGCGGTGGCAGCGGGGGCGAGGCCGAGGGTTTCGGTGGCGGTGGGCAGTCCGAGCAGCAGGGCGACGATCTCCTCGAAGATCCGGATCCGGGTCCGCAGCACCGCGTCGTGCCACCACCGCTCGAAGACGGCGAGGAGCCAGTCGGCGTACGGGGTGCCGGGCGGGTGGTGGCCGGGCGGCGGGGTGTTCCAGTTGGCGAGCGGCAGCAGCAGCCCGATGACCGGCGGGGCGAAGTCGAGCAGGGACTCGTACGTCTCCACCGGGTCCTGGGCGAGGTCGACGACGCAGAGCACCCCGGCGTAGCTCTCCGGGTGCCGGGCGAGCAGGCGCAAGCCGCGGGCGGCGGCACCGAACCCCGGGCGCCCGGTGTGGTCCACGCGGCGCAGGTTGTGCGCGGGCAGTCCCCCGTCGAGGCTGACGCCGACGCGTATCCCGGCGGCGGCCAGCGCGGTGAGCCGGCCCCGGGTGAGCAGGGTGCCGTTGGTCTGGACGGTGGCGGTGACCCGGGTCCGCGGGGAGGTCCGGGCGAGGGCGGCCCGTACGGCGTCGACGGGGGCGGCCAGTTCGGCGGGGGCGGTGAGCAGGGGTTCGCCGCCGTGCAGGACGAGGTCGACGCGGGTCAGGCCGTGGGCGGCGGCGTGCTCGGCGATCCGCTCGGCGGCGCGGGCGACGGTGGCCGGGGACATGGCGGCGGGCTGCCCGCGCCAGCCCTGGTCGGCCATCTCGTATACGTAGCAGTAGGTGCAGGCGAGGTTGCACCGGCTGCGCGTCTTGAACACGAACTGTCGTACGGGGTGGGGCCGGTGGCCTGCGGCGCGGAGCGCGGGCACGTCGAGGCGGGCGTACGGCCAGGGGGCGTGGATCCGATGGGAGGGCAGCACGACGTCGCTCGTGTCGGTCTGCCTCATCGTTCGTACCTCCCGCGCCGCGGACGGTGCATCCCTGCCCGGCGGACGGCACCGGCTAACGGCGGAAACGGGTCAACTGTGGCTGCTCTGCGTTGCCTTGGGAATGCGGTGCGTAAGGGGCCCGGGCCGGCGTGGGGTCAGGGCCAGGCTCAGGGTCAAGCCGGGGCCAGGCTCAGGCCCGGGCTCAGGGTCAGGCCCGGGCTCAGGGTCAGGCCCGGGCTCAGGGTCAGGCCCGGGCTCAGGCTCAGGCCCGGGCTCAGGCCCGGGATCCGGGTCAGGCCACGCCCGAGTCGAAGGCGTTGAGGATCTCGGCGGGATGGGTGACCCGCTCCACCATGCCTTCGATGACCCGGGCGAGCACGGGATGGTCGATCCCGCGCAGAGCGGCCAGATCGAACCCGGAGAGGTCCGGTAACTGCCCGGAACAGGGCCCGGGTGTCGCGGAGCCCCCCGTTTCCGCTTCCTGCTGCCGAGTCACCATGGGCTGCACGTCCCCCTGTCGCGTCGCCTGTCCGATGGTCCACTTCCCCCGGGCCGGGGCGGCCAAGCCTGGGCGGGCCCGGCGGGCCCGTCACAGCCCCGCCTCCAGGGTGCGGACCCGGGACCGCAGGGCCTCCCGCCGCTCCGCGGCCGGCTCCCCGAGCCGCGTCCACAGCTCCACGGCCGAGCGGTAGGCGTCCAGCGCCGCCCGGGGCCGCGCCAGGCGTTCGAGCACCTCACCCCGCATCTCCTGCACCCGCGCCGCCAGTTCCACCGCCACGTCCCGCCGCTCCTCGCGGTCGGCGGCCAGCGCGGCCCGCCACGCCCGCCGGTAGGAGTCCGCCGCCCGGTCGAGCCGGTCCAGCGCCCGGGTGTGCGCGTGGATCTCCTGCTGGACGTCGCCGTGCTCCCGCCAGGCGCGGGCCTGCTCCAGCGGGCTGCGGCCCTGCCGGACGGCCAGCTCCAGCAGGTACTCCGCCTCCCTCAGGTCCACCACGTCCCCTTCGTACGCGTGCCGCAGCCGCAGCCCCTCCGCGAGCCGCACCAGCCGCTGCGCGGAGCGCGGGTCGGACTGCGGGACCGCCGCCCGGCTGTCGCGCAGCACCCGTACGGCCGTCGAGGTGAACCGCCGCCCGTCGGCGGCCCGCGCCCGGTCCAGGAGTACGTCGCCCCACTCGGGCAGCAGCTCCCCGTACGCCTCCCCGTCGCGGGGGATCAGCCGGCGGGCCCTGCCGTACGCCTCGGCCGCGTCCTCCAGGGCCGCCGGGTCCGCGTCCCGCCCGGACCGGGCCCGGTGCACCCGGGCCAGGCACACCAGGGCGGCCAGCCTGAGCTCCGGGTCGCCGGTGGCTTCCGCCAGGGCCAGGTCCAACTGCCTGGCCGCCTCCTCCAGCCGCCCGGGCAGGTACCGCAGGGCCGTGGCCAGCTCCACCCGCACGCGGGCGGCCGCCGCTCCCGACGGCTCGGCGGCCAGCCCGGCCGCCAGGTGCTCGGCGGCCTGACCGGCCAGGGCCGTGCGCTCCTGCGGGTCGAGGTTGCGGGGCAGCAGCGCGAGCAGGACCCGGCCGAGGGCGGGCCGCACCGCCGGGTCGCAGGACGGGTCGTCGGCCACCGCCTCCAGTGCGGAGCGCGCCTCGCGCAGCGCGCCCGTGTCCTCGCGGAGCTCGCCGAGGCGGACCAGGGTCTGGGCCCGCCGCACCACGCAGTCCAGCCGCAGCCGCGGGTCCATGTCCGGGTCGGGGACTCCGGCGACCGCCGCGAACTCCCGTTCCGCCGCGGCCAGCAGCTCCGCGTCGGGCTCGGCCGCCAGGGCCCGCTCGTACAGCACCCGGCCCAGTACGGCCCGGGCCGGCGGGGCGGCGAGCCCGCTCACCGCCCGCTCGGCCTCCGCCAGCAGTTCCGGGTCCCGCTGGCCGGCCCACAGGCGCAGCAGCACCGCGGCCAGCTCGCACTCCGCCTCGCCCGGCAGGTCCTCGGGTCCGGCGGGTACGGCCACCGCGCGGCGCAGGACGGCGGCGGCCTCGTACAGTCCGCGCTGGCCGCCGTCGCCCCCCTGACGGTCCTGCGCGGCGAGCCGGTCGCGGGCCGTGCGCAGCGCCCAGGCCCGCCCGGGCGGGGGCGCCACGGGTTCGGCGGCGGCCGGGTCCCCGGCGGGCGGCCCGGGCAGGTAGCGCCGCACGACGCGTGCCGAGACCTCGGCGAAGGCCTGTGGGAGCCGGCCCGCGGGGACCCGCTCCTCACCGTCCTCCTCGACCACCGGGGCGCCGGTCAGCTGGGAGACGGCCAGCGCGGGGAAGTTGCGTACGCCCCGCCCGAAGTGCGCGAGCACGTATTCCGAGCAGTGCTTGAGCACCAGCGCGGCCTCGTCCCGGCCGAGCGGCCCCAGCAGGACGTCCTGGACGCCGGGCACGAACTCGTACCACTGCCCGGCGGCCTGGCCGCGCCGCAGCAGCCCGCTGAGCAGCACCTCCGCCAGGTCCGAGGGCTCCGAGTCCGGCAGCATCGTGCGCTGCACCAGTCGCATCACGGGGAGCGTCAGCGGCGCCGCCGACAGGTACACGGCGAGCTGTACGGCGCGCGGTGACGCGGAGGCGCGGAAGCGGCGCACCAGTTCGCGCGGCGGGCGGACGGCGCGCGGCGGCGGGAGGGGCGCGGCGGGGTGGTCGACGAGCACCCGGCCCACCTCGGCGGACACGGGCCCGGTGCCGAGCCCGGCGACGAGGCGGGCCCAGGCGCCGAGCGCGGTGGCGCTGGGCGGCAGGACGGGGACGGTAAGCCCGCCGGTGGGCCGCCCGGGGCGGGCCGGCCGGTCGGGCCGGAAGCGCAACCGGCCGGCGTTGCCCTCGGCGCGGGTGAGGGTGCCCCGCTCGGTCGGCAGCCAGCTGCGGCTCCACAGCCGCTGCGGCAGCGGCTGGACGACGACGCAGGGGGTGCACTCGGCCCACCGGTGCAGCAGCCGCTGGGCCTCGCCCTCGCGCCAGAGCGGCCCGGCGCAGTCGGAGACGACCATGGTCAGCGCCCGCCCGGTCGGGTCGCGCAGCTGGTCCCCGGAGCGCAGCCGGGTGCCGGCGCCGGGTCCGCGGCCGACGGCGGCCCGGCCGTCGGCGAGCCGGTGCAGGTAGTGCACCTGCACGTCCCGGAACGCGCCGAGGCGCTCGCACACGGACCGCAGTTCCTCGAACATGTCGTGCCAGACGGCCATCGACGGGGAGGCGTCCATCACCAGCCGCACGGTCGCCTCGCGCCGCGTTTCGGGCCGCAGTACGGGGATGACCAGCCCGAGGGCGCGGGCGCTGGCCTCGGCGGTGGCGGGCTCGTCGAGGACCAGGCGGGTGGGCGGGCCGGGCGGGCGGTGCCGCTGGAGGGCGCGCAGGGCCCGCTGGATCTCCAGGATGCGGGGCAGGGCGGCCGCTCCGGGCACCCGTACGGGCACGCCGGCGCCCGCGGGGAACTCGGCCGCCTCCTCGGTCACGGCGCCCAGCACCCGGGAGGCGTAGAGCCGGACCGGGTCCTCGGGCTCGGGTTCGGGCCGTACGGGATCCTCCTCGGGCGGCGGCGTCCCGCCCGCGGTCCGCGGCTTCCGGGGCTGTGCCGTCAGGCCCCGGTCCGGGGCGGCGGGGCCGGGCGGGCCGATCCGCCCGGCCAGCCACAGCGCGTCGGCGAGTTCCTCGGCGGTGGGGTCGAGCCCGGCGGCGCGCAGCAGGGCGGCGAGGTCGCGCAGGGCGGCGGGGACGGGTGGCCGGTCGGGGGACACGGGCGCTCACCTCGGGCGGTCGAGGCGCTGGATGAGCAGGTCGGCGAGGTCCTCCCGGGTGGGTGGGGCGGCGTAGTGGGTGAGGTAGATGGCGTTCAGTAGCTGGTCGGCTGCGACGAGTTCGGACTGGGAGCGGCTGAGGAACTCGCGGATCAGGTCGGCGCCGAGCTGGGCGGCCTCTTCGCCGAGGTGTGCGCGGACCATGGTGGCGAGGCGTTTCTCGCCGGGCTGGCCGAGCTTGAGCTGGATGCAGCGGCGCAGCAGGGCGGCCGGGAAGTCCCGTTCGCCGTTGCTGGTCAGGATGATGAAGGGGAAGGCCCGGCAGCGGACCCGGCCGCCCCGGACGGTGACCTTGGCCCCGTCGTCGGTGAGCACCTGCACCTCGGGTTCGGTGTCGGCGACCCTTTCCAGTTCGGGCAGCGCGAACTCGCCCTCTTCCAGGACGTTCAGGAGGTCGTTGGGCAGGTCGATGTCGCTCTTGTCGAGCTCGTCGATGAGCAGGACGCGGGGCCGTTCGGTGGGCAGCAGGGCCGTCCCCAGCGGTCCGAGCCGGATGTACTTGCCGATGCCGGGGGCCTGGCCGGCGGTGCCGGGCGCTCCGCCGGGGGCGCCGCCGCTCGCGGCGATCTGCACGTCCTGGAGCCGGGCGATGGCGTCGTAGCGGTACAGGCCTTCTTGGAGCACGGTCCGCGAGACGACGGGCCAGCGCAGTACCCGGCCGAGTTTCAGCTCGTGCGCGACGGCGTGCGCGAGGGTGGACTTCCCGGTTCCGGGGTAGCCGGTCACGAGCAGCGGCCGGCGCAGGTACAGGGCCGCGTTGATGGCTTCCAGTTCCTCGGGCTCGGGCCGGTGCAGTTCGGCGGCCTGCCGGTGCGCGCCGAGGCGCCGCGCGACGTTACCGTCGGCGGTGTCCGCCGGTCCCCCGGGTTCGCCGACGGGACCTCCGTCGAAGTCCCGCCACGGCGGCGGATCGGGCAGGGCCCCGATCCCGTCGTGGGGCTCGCCGACCCCCCGGTAGATGAGCCATTCCTCGTTCACGCCTGCTCCCTCCCCGTCCCGCCCGTCACAGGTCTCCCTGCAGCGGCTCGTCGTCGGGCAGCGCGCGGGCCGGGTCGTCCCATACGAGGGCCATCCCGTCGGCCCAGTACGCGTCGGGGTCGGCCCCGTGCGCGCGTGCCCGCAGTGCCTGGAGCCGGACCGGCAGCGGCGCTCCCCGCCCCGCCTCGGTCAGCTCCTCGCGCAGCCCGCGGTGGAACGGCGCGCAGTCGGCCGCCGGATCGGCCGGGGGCCGCCGGGTGACGGCCACTCCGTATCCGGCGTCGTGGACCGCGTACAGGGAGCCGCGGGTGGGCTCCGCGTCGGCGGCCCGGCAGTGCACGGGCACGGTGTTGTCGGGCAGTGCGTCGAGCCATTCCGGCGCCGGGGTCCGGGGGCGCCCGCGCGCGCAGTCGGCCCGTTCGTCGAGCACCGGCCCGGCCTGGACGCGTGTCCAGCGGTCGGCCCGGCGGTGGACGTCCTCCTCGTCGGGCGGGGTGTCTGCGCTACCGGCCGGGTAGCGGAACACCACCGGCCGCTGGGCGCCCAGCGGGACCCGGCCCGCCACCGTCCAGGTGTCCACGGGCAGGCCGAACAGTTCGGGCGCCACGGCGACTTCGAGGAGGGCGGCGGCCTCGTGGGTGTCGCAGCGCCGGAAGGCCTCGGCGAGGGGGGCCCGCAGCACCTCCGCGAGACCCGCGCGGGTGACCCGTACGCCCGAGTCCACCGGGGTCACCCGGCCCGGGTGGGCGGGCCCGTAGAGCACCGAGACGCGCCAGTCGTAGACGTCTTCCCAGCCGTGCGCCCACGCCTCCAGCAGCACCGAAGGCCCCTGGGGCAGCCCGCCGGGCGGCCGGGCGTGCCCGTTCGGGTGCCGGTCGGCGCGGGCGCGCCGGCGCCGGTCGCGCTGCGCGAGGCCCTGATCGCGCCGCTCGCCCAACTCGCGGCGCAGGGGCCGCCAGAGCCGTTCGGCCGTGGTCCGCACCCAGTCCCACAGCTCCTCGTCGGAGCCCGGGGCGGGGGGCTCGCGGTGGTCGGCGACGCTGACGTCGGTCGCGTACCGGAGCATCACGGCGGCCTCGCCGGTGCCGCCCGGCGGGTCGTGGAGCATGCCGAGTCCGTCGCGCCAGCTGAGCGGAGCCGGCAGGCCCGGGTCCGGTTCTTCGCCGCGGGCCGCCTCGACCAGGGCGCGGACGTCCTCCGAGGAGCGCGGCGGGGGCAGTTCGGCGAGCAGCCCGCACAGGGTGGTGAGCTCGGCGGGGGTGAGTCGTCTGCGGCCCTCGTACGGGTCGCCGCCGGTCGGGAGTTCGTCGTGCACGTCGGTCCAGGTGCGGCTGCTGCCCAGATCGCTCAGGTGCTGGTCGTAGTGGTACAGGTCGTGGGCCTGCATGACGCGGCGGTAGAGCCCGACCTGGCCGGTGGCGGCCAGCGGCAGGGTGCGTAACTGCACGACGGAGACGGCGATTCCGCCGCCTCCGGTGTGCCGGCGGGCCTTGACGACGCCGATGACCTCGCCGCGGGCCAGGTCGACGACCGGGCCGCCGGACATGCCCGGCTCGATCTCATCGTCGCTGCCCAGGCGCAGGGCGGCGCCTGCGCCGGCGGTGCCGCGCAGCCGGGTGGTGCGGCCGGTGATCTCGGGGGCGCCGAGGTCCTCGGTGCAGCCGAAGTAGGCGACCTCGTCGAGGCGTGGTCTACCGCGGTCGGTGAGCCGTACGCAGGCGTGCGTGATCGGTGCGAGGACCCGGACCAGTGCCAGGTCGGGCAGGTCCCACAGGGCGTGCCGGGCGGGCCGGCGCTCCTCCAGCCGCTCGGGCAGGACGCACTCGACGCGGCCGGTGACAGTTCCGGTGGCGCCGTCGGCGCCGGAGGAGAAGGTGATGCCGAGCTCACGCCCCACGAGACGCACCGCTGCACCCCCTTCACCGACGACGTGCGCGCACGTCAGGACCCAGCCCGGGGCGATGAAGAAGCCACTCCCCCAGGTGGGACCGGTCCCACCGGGTGCATACCCGTCCGGGGCCGCGTGGACGCGCACGGTGGCCGCCCGGACGAGGGGTTCGAGGAGCTCGAAGGCGCGCGCACTGCCGCCCGTGCGCCCGTCCGGCATCCCCTGCCCCCTCAGGTGTTGGGCAGTCCAGGCTAGCGCCGGGTCCCGCAGGGCGGGAGGTCTCGGCGGGTATGCGGATTATCCTGGCGGGAAACGTCCCCCTGCACACCATCATCACGGCACGGAGCCCGTCTTGTACTTCACCGATCGCGGCATCGAGGAGCTGGAGAAGCGGCGCGGCGAGGAGGAGGTCACTTTCGAGTGGCTCGCCGAGCAGCTGCGCACCTTCGTCGACCTGAACCCGGACTTCGAGGTCCCGGTGGAACGCCTGGCCACGTGGCTCGCGCGGCTGGACGACGAGGACGACGAGGACGAATAGTCCACGCGGGACGCACTGTCCCCGAGCACGGCGAAGGGGCCCGACCATGACGGTCGGGCCCCTTCGCCGTGCTCGGGGAGGGCCTGGATCAGGCGGCCTTGGTCTCCCAGAAGATGCGGTCGATCTCGGCGATGAGCTCAAGGGCCTTCTGGCCGGTCGCCGGGTCGTTCGACGCCTTGGCGGCCGAGAGGGCCTTCAGGGTGTCGTTGACCAGGGTGTGCAGCTGCGGGTACTTCTCGAAGTGCGGGGGCTTGAAGTAGTCGCTCCACAGCACCGACACGTGGTGCTTGGCGAGCTCGGCGCGCTGCTCCTTGATGGTGATGGCGCGCGCGCGGAAGTCGGCGTCCTCGTTGGCCTGGTACTTCTCCTGGACGGCCTTGACGGACTCGGCCTCGATGCGGGCCTGGGCAGGGTCGTACACGCCGCACGGAAGATCGCAGTGGGCGGAGACCTTCGCCTTGGGGGCGAAGAGGCGGGAAAGCATGGAGTTTGTCCTCCTCGTGATCGTCTTCTCAAGAGGGGAGATTACTCCGTGGGAAGGGGGTTTTCGCGAGCGGCCCCGGGGGCTTAGGACAAAAGTCCAGGGTGGCGTGCGGACCGGTGAGTGAATGTACGGGAGTGTGCGGCACCATGCGCAGTGGGGCGAGAGCGGGCGAGGAGGTCGCGCATGGCGGAGAGGAGGCACTCGCGGATGGCGTTCGAGGTGCTGGAGGTGGCGGGGCCCTCGATGGTGCCGACGCTGCTGCACGGGGACCGGCTGGTGGTCCGGTACGGGGCCGCCGTGCGCCCGGGTGACGTGGTGGTGCTGCGGCACCCCTTCCAGCAGGACCTGCTGGTGGTCAAGCGGGCGGTGGAGCGGCGGCCGGGCGGCTGGTGGGTGCTCGGGGACAACCCGTACAACGAGACCGGCGACAGCACCGACTACGGCACGGTGCCCGAGGAGCTGGTGCTGGCGACGGCGGTGCTGCGGTTCAGGCCGCGCGCGGCGGATCAGAGTTCGCTGAGGGCGCGGGCGTCCTGGGCGGTGTCGGCGTTGCGTCCGCTCTGGCCGGACGCCTCGGCTTCCAGCCGTTTGCGGGCCCGGTAGGCGGCCACGTTGGCGCGGGTGGCGCAGCGGTCGGAGCAGTAGCGCCGGGAGCGGTTGGTGGAGGTGTCGAGGTAGGCGTTGCGGCAGGGCGCGGCCTGGCACAGACCGAGGCGGTCGGGGCCGTGCTCGGTGAGGTGGAAGGCCAGGCCGAAGGACGCGATCGCCGCGTAGCCGGCGGAGGCGTTCGAGGGGTGGTCGGCGAGGTGGATGTGCCAGTTCGGGTGGCCCTCGTCGTCGAGGTACTCGTGGCCGGAGACCTGCGGGCTGACCGGGAACTCCATGAGCAGGGAGTTCAGCAGGTCGACCGCGAGGACGTGGTCGCCGCCGTCGGCGGCCTCGAAGACGGCGCGCAGCCGGCCGCGGACGTTGCGGAAGCGGGTGACGTCGGCGTCGGTGACCCGGCGGGCGGCCTGGACCCCGGTGCCGAAGAGGCCGCGGACGGCGTCCACCGAGGTCAGCGAATCCTTGTTGCGGGCCGGCTCCTCGGTGTTGACCAGGCGCACGGCATAGTCCGAGTAATGGGCCAGTTCCACTTGTAGTCCTTACGGCTGCGGATTAGTGTCTCAGGTAACGGCTGAGATGTATTCGAGGGTATTACGGCTGGAGGGTGGACGATGGTGCGGACCACGACCGACTGGCAGGTCTGGCAGGAGAGCTGGGACCGGCAGCAGGAGTGGTACATGCCCGACCGCGAGGAGCGGTTCCGGGTGATGCTGGACATGGTCGAGGCACTGGTGGGCCCCGCCCCCCGGGTCCTCGACCTGGCGTGCGGTACGGGAAGTATTACGGACCGCGTCCTCAAGCGGTTCCCGGAATCCACCAGCACGGGCGTCGATCTCGACCCGGCGCTGTTGACCATCGCCCGGGGCCACTTCGACGGCGACGGGCGCGTCACCTTCGTCACCGCCGACCTCAAGGACCCCGACTGGACCTCGGCGCTCCCGTACGACACGTACGACGCCGTCCTCACCGCCACCGCCCTGCACTGGCTGCACAGCCCGCGGCTCGCCGTGCTGTACGGGCAGCTCGCCCCGCTGGTGCGCCCCGGCGGGGTCTTCATGAACGCCGACCACATGCCCGACCCGGCGACCCCGGGGATCAACGCCGCCGAGCGCGCCCACCGGCACGCCGGGATGGACCGGGCCCGCGCGGCCGGCGCGCTGGACTGGGCCGACTGGTGGGCCCTCGCGGCCGCCGACCCGGTGCTCGCCGAACCGACGAAGCGCCGCTTCGAGATCTACGGCGAGCACGCCGACGGGGACACCCCCGACGACGCCTGGCACGCCCGGACCCTGCGCGAGGCGGGCTTCTCGGAGGCCCGGACGATCTGGCGCTCGCCCTCCGACGGGCTGGTCCTAGGCCTGAAGTAGGACGGGAACGGCGCCCTTGTAGGAAAGTGAGAACTTCAGAACGTGGAGGGGGGCGGTACGGGATTCCCGTACCGCCCCCCTCACGCACCGCGTGCGGTTACAGCACCTTGGACAGGAACGCCTTCGTCCGGTCGTGCTGGGGGTTGCCCAGCACCTCGCGCGGGTGGCCGGACTCGACCACGACGCCGCCGTCCATGAAGACGAGGTTGTCGCCGACCTCGCGGGCGAAGCCCATCTCGTGGGTCACCACGATCATGGTCATGCCCGACTCGGCCAGGTCCCGCATGACGTCGAGGACGTCGCCGACGAGCTCCGGGTCGAGCGCCGAGGTGGGCTCGTCGAAGAGCATCAGCTTCGGCTCCATGGCCAGCGCGCGGGCGATCGCCACACGCTGCTGCTGGCCGCCGGAGAGCTGTGTGGGGTAGTTCCCGCCCTTGTCCCCCAGGCCCACGCGGTCGAGGAGGCGGACCGCGCGCTCGCGCGCCACGGCCTTGCTCTCGCCCTTGACCATGACCGGGGCTTCCATGACGTTCTCGATGGCCGTCATGTGCGGGAAGAGGTTGAAGCGCTGGAAGACCATGCCGATCTCGCGGCGCTGGGCCGCGACCTCGCTGTCCTTCAGCTCGTAGAGCTTGTCGCCCTTCTGCTTGTACCCGACCAGCTGGCCGTCCACCGAGAGCCGCCCGGAGTTGATGCGCTCCAGGTGGTTGATGCACCGCAGGAAGGTCGACTTGCCGGAGCCGGACGGGCCGACCAGGCAGAAGACCTCGCGCGGGGCGACCTCAAGGTCGATGCCCCGGAGGATGTGGGCGGCGCCGTACGACTTGTGGACGCCCTCGGCCTTGACCATCGGCTGAGTGGTCATCGCGCGACCTCCGTACGGCGGAACATGTTCAGGTTGGCCTTCAGACGCTGGAACGGCGTCGGCGGCAGGTTCCGCGTGGAACCACGGGCGAAGCGGCGCTCCAGGTAGTACTGGCCGACGCTGAACACACTGGTCAGGGCCAGGTACCAGAAGGACGCCACGAACAGCATCTCCATGATGGCACCGGCCGTGTTGCCGATGTTCGACGAAGCCCGCAGGAGTTCCGTGTACTGCACGGCCGAGACCAGGGAGGAGGTCTTCAGCATGTTGATGAACTCGTTGCCGGTCGGCGGGATGATCACGCGCATCGCCTGCGGGAGCACGATCCGGCGCATGGTCTTCGTCTGCGGCATGCCGAGCGCGTGGGCGGCCTCGGTCTGGCCCTCGTCGACCGACTGGATGCCGGCCCGGACGATCTCCGCCATGTACGCGCCCTCGTTCAGGCCGAGGCCCAGGAGGGCGACCATGAACGGGGTCATGATGTCGACGGTCTCGTTCTTGTAGATCGGACCGAGGTTGATGTACTGGAAGATCAGCGACAGGTTGAACCACACCAGCAGCTGGACGTACACCGGGGTACCGCGGAAGAACCAGATGTAGAGCCAGGAGACGGCGCCGGTCACCGGGTTCTTGGAGAGGCGCATCACCGCGAACAGGATGCCGAGCACGAGGCCCAGCGCCATGGCCGAGACGCTGATGATCACGGTGTTGCCGAGACCGCTCAGAACCGCCGGGTCGAACAGCTTGTCGCCGACCGTCGCCCAGATGACGTTGCCGTTGGCGAACGCGTAGACGAGCCAGACGAGCAGCGCGACGACCACGACGCCGCTGACCCAGCGGCCGTAGTGCCGCACCGGAATTGCCTTGATGGCCTCGTACGGGAGGCCCGAGGCGCCGGGTCCGGCCGGCGGGTTCTCGGCCGGACCCTTTTCGATCTTGTCAGTCACAATGACTGCCCTTCAGTGGAGCGTGGAGCGCGGGACTTACTGACCTGCGTTGACCGTCGCGGACTTGACGGCACTGTCCTGCACGTTCCACTTCTCCAGCGCCTTGCCGTAGGAACCGTCCTTGATCGCGGCGTCCAGGGCCTGCTTGAGGGCGTCGCGGAGCTGGTTGTTGTCCTTGCTCACGCCGATGCCGAAGAGGCCGACGCCGCTCTGCTGGCCGGCGATCTCGAAGTCGTTGCCGCCACCGGAGGTCTTCACCGTGTAGGCGGCGACCGGGTAGTCGTTCAGGTCGGCGACGGCGCCGCCGGCCTTGACGCGGGTCTGCGCCTCGGCGTCGGTGTCGAAGGCCTGGATGGTGAGCTTCTTGTCGCCGCACTTCTCGGCCTGGGCCTTGAAGGCGTCCTCGTAGGTGGTGCCGCGCTGGACGGCCACCGTCTTGCCGCAGAGGTCGTCCAGGGACTTGATGCCCTCGGGGTTGCCCTTCTTGACGAGGAGCGAGAGGCCGGAGGAGAAGTAGTCGACGAAGTCGATCCCCTTGCCGATCTTCTGGCCCTTGTCGTCCAGGCCCTCCTGGCGCTGCTTGTTGTCGGTGATCGACGACATGATCGCGTCTTCGCGGCCGGTGTAGATCGAGGTGATCAGGCCGTCGAAGGTGCCCGCGGTGAACTGCATCTTCACACCGAGCTGCTTGCCCAGCGCCTCGGCGATGTCGGGGTCGACACCGACGATCTTGCCGCCCTCGACGAATTCCATCGGGGCGTAGGCGGAGTCCGTGCCGATCTTGATGACGCCGGCGTCCTGGATCTTCTTCGGCAGGGCCGAGAAGAGCGGGGCGGAGCTGTCCTTCGACGTACCGCCGGAGGGGGTAGACGAGGAGCCCTTGTCCGTCTGGTCACCACAGCCGGTGAGGATCAGGGCGCCGGTGACCGCGATCGCACCGACCGCGGCGATCCGGGACCGGGCGGCGGTCGTACGACGGGTGGTGCTAGCGGTCATGAGCTGGTTCCTCCGGGTGGCTGGGGAAAGCATCCGAGAGCGGTCGGCACGCACCTTCGAGTGTCGCGACCTCGTGTGATTACGGCATCTTGCCATTCGGACTGACGCATTCAGGCAGTTCGTCAGGTCAAAATCGGATAACGGGCGAGTGTGGGTACCCAACAGGACTGCGGAATGGGGGCTTCATGGCCGCAGGAACCCCTGCGACCTGGCCCTTTTGACGGACTATTTGCGGCCCGTCTCGCCCATTGGACAGAGACCTTTGGACCTTTCGCCAAAAACAGGACAAGCGGTCTACAGTCGAGCAGGAATCGACTCGTCTGAGCGAGCGTTCTTCGGGTACAACGGATCCTTACACCCCTCATCCGGGGCTCAGGGCGCGCGTGCGGCGCGCCCGCGCGTACGAACCTCCCCTTCGCGGAGACGGGCCAACCGTCGATGCGGAGTACGGACGCGGTGCCCGCCCACCCCTTAACCAGGTGTGGTCACCCTCAACGATTCAAAGACTTAAGGGGCCAAGAAAGTGGCAGCGGAGATCGTCAATCCTCGCAGCGACAGCGCGACGGACAACAACCCCGACGCGGTGTTCGCGCTGCACCGGGGCGGCAAGATGGCCATCCAGGCCACGGTGCCGGTCCAGAACAAGGACGACCTGTCCCTCGCGTACACGCCGGGCGTGGCGAAGGTCTGCAGCGCGATCGCGGAGCAGCCCGAGCTGGTGAACGAGTACACCTGGAAGTCCAACGTGGTCGCCGTCGTCACCGACGGTACGGCGGTGCTCGGACTCGGTGACATCGGTCCCGAGGCCTCCCTCCCCGTGATGGAGGGCAAGGCCATCCTGTTCAAGCAGTTCGGTGGTGTGGACGCGGTGCCGATCGCGCTCGCCACCAAGGACACGGACGAGATCGTCGAGACGGTCATCCGCCTCGCGCCGTCCTTCGGCGGGGTGAACCTGGAGGACATCTCCGCCCCCCGCTGCTTCGAGATCGAGCGCCGGCTCCAGGAAGCCCTGGACATCCCGATCTTCCACGACGACCAGCACGGCACGGCCATCGTGACGCTGGCCGCCCTGCGCAACGCCGCGAAGCTGACCGGGCGCACGCTCGGCGACCTGCGCGCCGTGATCTCGGGTGCGGGCGCGGCGGGCATCGCCATCGCCAAGATCCTCGTGGACGCGGGCATCGGCGACGTGTGCGTCACCGACCGCAAGGGCGTCGTCTCCGCGGACCGCTCCGACCTGACGGACGTTAAGGCCGAGATCGCGGGCCTGACGAACAAGACCGGCCAGACCGGCTCCCTGGAAGCGGCGCTGAACGGCGCGGACGTGTTCATCGGCGTCTCCGGCGGCACGGTGCCCGAGGAGGCGGTGGCCTCGATGGCGAAGGACGCCTTCGTCTTCGCCATGGCCAACCCGAACCCGGAGGTCCACCCGGACGTCGCGCACAAGTACGCGGCGGTCGTGGCTACGGGCCGCTCGGACTTCCCGAACCAGATCAACAACGTGCTGGCGTTCCCGGGCATCTTCGCGGGCGCCCTGAAGGTCCGCGCCAGCCGGATCACCGAGGGCATGAAGATCGCCGCCGCCGACGCCATCGCCGGTGTCGTGGGTGACGAGCTCGCCGCCGACTACGTGATCCCGTCGCCGTTCGACGAGCGCGTCGCCGAGGCCGTCGCGGCCGCGGTCGCCGCCGCCGCCAAGGCCGACGGCGTGGCCCGCCTGGTCTGACCGGGCAGCTGACGGAAAGAGGGGCCCGGCCGGATGTTCATCCGGCCGGGCCCCTCTCCTGTTTTTCGGGCACACCCTCCCCGCCCCCGAACCGGGAGGGGATGCTCCGCCTCAGCGCCTCAATGAAGCTGACGCTTCGTCAATGGGAATGCGGCCAACAAATGACAGGCACATGGCGAGCCGGACCGCATGGCCTGAATCCTACCGCCCTCCGCGGCTTGATCCTGACGTTCCGCTTCACCCTGCCGCACCACGCAAGACCCCACGTGGAACGCATGGTTGAGCGCGCAACGAATGGTTCCGCTCAGGCCGCGCCCGGCCCTCATGAGACGCACGGGAACCCCCACCCGGTTCCCGCCCACGGCCACCCGCCCGCGCAGGCCGCCGTGCGACGAAGGCCTCACCCACAGAGCCCCGGCAGGGCTGGCCCACCGGGCTACCGGGCGGTAGCGTCGCGGCATGTTCGCTGCCTACGCCGCCCGAATCGACCGTGACCAGCCGCTGAGCGGCCTCGTGCTGGGCGAGCGCCCGGCCCCCGAGGAGCGCCCCGGCTGGGTGACCGTGAACGTCAAGGCCGCCTCCCTCAACCACCACGACCTGTGGTCGCTGCGCGGGGTCGGCCTCGGCGAGGAGAAACTCCCGATGATCCTCGGCTGCGACGCCGCCGGCATCGACCAGGACGGCAACGAGGTCGTCCTGCACTCCGTGATCGGCCAGAGCGGCCACGGGGTCGGCCCCGACGAGCCCCGTTCGATCCTGACCGAGCGCTACCAGGGCACCTTCGCGGAACTGGTGACCGTCCCGGCCTGGAACGTCCTGCGCAAGCCCGCCGAGCTGTCGTTCGAGGAGGCCGCCTGCCTGCCGACGGCGTGGCTGACGGCGTACCGGATGCTCTTCACCAACGCGGGCGTACGGCCCGGCGACTCGGTGCTGGTCCAAGGCGCCGGCGGCGGTGTCGCCACCGCCGCGATCGTGCTCGGCAAAGCGGCGGGCCTGCGCGTCTTCGCCACCAGCCGGGACGAGGCCAAGCGCAAGCGGGCGGTGGAGCTGGGCGCGGTGGAGGCGTACGAGCCGGGCGCGCGACTGCCGCAGCGGGTGGACGCGGTGATCGAGACGGTCGGCGCGGCCACCTGGTCGCACTCGATCAAGTCCCTGCGCCCCGGCGGCACCCTGGTCATCTCGGGCGCAACGAGCGGGGACCGCCCCGCGCACGCCGAACTGACCCGGATCTTCTTCCTGGAGCTCAAGGTGGTCGGCTCGACGATGGGATCGAAGGACGAGCTGGAAGACCTGCTGGCCTTCTGCGCGGCGACCGGGGTGCGGCCGGTGATCGACGAGGTCCTGCCGCTGGACCGGGCGCGGGAGGGCTTCGCGAAGCTGGAGGCGGGCGACCTCTTCGGCAAGATCGTCCTGACGGTGTAGCGGAACGCCGGCACTCCTCCCCTCCCCGTCTGCCCCTCCTCATCTGTCAACGACGATTGACACGGGCTGCCCGTCAACCTAAATTGACAGACATGACGGAAGCAACCGATCTCGCCGAACGGGCCGGTGATCGCGACCCTCGCGTGGGCCTGCGTGCCGTGGCCGCCCTCCGCAGGCTGCTGGAGCAGCTGGAGGCCGTACAGGTGCGCAGTGCCCGCGCGCAGGGGTGGTCCTGGCAGGAGATCGCGGCAGAGCTGGGCGTGAGCCGGCAGGCCGTACACAAGAAGCACGGGAGGGTCTGATGTTCGAACGCTTCACGCGGGACGCCCGGGACGCCGTGACGGGAGCCGTGGCCGAGGCCCGGCGGACGGGGGCCGCCACGGTCACCGAGGAGCACCTGCTCCTCGCCCTGCTGGACCTGGGGGCGCTCGACCCGCTGGGCGTCGACCGCGCCGCGGTGGCGGCGGACCTCGCCGCGGCCCGCCGTCGCGGCGGGATGTCCCGGGCCGACGAGGAGGCCCTCGCGGACCTCGGCATCGACCTCACCGCGGTCCTCTCCCGGGTCGAGGAGACCCACGGCGAAGGCGCACTGACCGCCGCGGCCCCGCGCCGGCGGACGCTGGGTTCCTCGCTCCGCTCGGCACTGGGCCGCCCGGAGCCGGAAAGCCGCCACGTCCCGTTCACGCAGGGCGCGAAGAAGACCCTGGAGCAGTCGCTGCGCATCGCACTGGGTCGCCACGACCGCCACATCGCCACCCTGCACCTGCTGCTCGCCCTGCTCTCGCGTCCGGGTACGGCCGCCGAGGTCCTGGCGGACCACGGCGTCACGTACGCGGCGGCCGAGACGGGCCTGGCGGCCTGACTCGCGATCTATCGCGAGGGCCGGAGCGTCTCGGCCAGACGGCCCGCGGCCGCCGCGAGGTGGGCGCGGGCCTCGGCCAGCACGCCCGGGGTGACGCCGTGGTCGCGGGCCGCGTCGCGGACGTCGTCGCGGAAGCGGTCCAGCAGCCGGTCCAGGTCCCGGGCCGGGTCGCCGGTGGGTGTCAGGTCCTCGGCCCAGTGCGGGTCGGCGGCCGTGAAGGCCCCCGCACCGCTGCCGGCCGTACCGGTACTGGCCGGACCGGCGCCGGCCGTACCGGTCGGTGCACCGCCGAGCCAGCTGCCGGCCAGACTGCCCAGCATCCCGCCGGACTTCGCGAACTGCTCCTGGAGCTGGCCCGCGATCCGCACGACCTCCTCGCGCGCCCGCTCCTGCGCCTCCTTGGCCTGGCGGCGGGCCTGCTGGGCCTCCTCACGGGCCCGGCGGCTCTCGTCCTTCGCCCGGCGCGCCTGCTCCTTCCACTCCTGCTTGGCCTTGCGCAGCTCCTCCTTGGCCGCCGCCCAGGACGCGTCCTCGACCGGGGTCGCCGTCGCGGAGGCCGCGGCCCGCATCTCGCGCCTCAGGGCGCCCGCCGCGCCCCGTACGTCGTCGCGGATCTCCGCGGCCAGCTCGGAGACCGAGTCGCGGATCTCCAGTTCCAGGTCCGCGAGCTCACCGCCGCGGTCGGCCAGTTCGGCGCGGCCAGCCTCGGTGATGGAGTACACCTTGCGCCCGCCTTCGGTGGCGTGCGTGACCAGCCCCTCGGCCTCCAGCTTGGCCAGCCGCGGGTACACCGTGCCCGCGGAGGGCGCGTACAGGCCCTGGAAACGCTCTTCCAGCAGTCGGATCACCTCGTACCCGTGCCGCGGGGCCTCGTCCAGCAGCTTGAGCAGGTAGAGGCGGAGGCGGCCGTGGGCGAAGACGGGCGGCATGTCAGAGCACCTTCTTGTCGAGCACGAGGGGGGCGCCGGCCGGGGCGTCGGAGGCCGGGCGGCGCAGCAGGGCGATACCACCCGAGACGGTGGTGGCCCGCAGGGTTCCGGTGCCCGCGCCCAGGGTGCCGGTGATCCGCTTGGCGCCGAACTGGCCGGATACGCGCAGGTCGTCGAAGGCGTTGGAGACGCCGCCGCTGGCCGTGTTGGCCTCCACCCGCGCGTCGGCGGGGTGCGGAAGGCGGATCGCGACCTGCCCGGACACGGAGTTCAGCGAAATGTCCACCGGGTGCGGCGCGGCCGGGTCGAGGGCCAGGTCGATGAGCATGTCGCCGCTGACCGAGTCGGCCCGTACGCTGCCGCCGGCGCCGTCGACGACGGTCAGGCCGCCGGACACGGAGTGGAAGCCGAACTCGCCTGTGACGGACTGGGCCTCGACGCTGCCGGAGACGGTGTTCGCGCTGACCCTGCCGGAGAGGCCGACCAGCGTGACGTCGCCGGAGACCCCGTGGACGTCGGTGCCGCCGCCGATGCCGGAGACGACCGCGGCGGCGCTGACCGCCGCGAGCTGGGCGTGCGTGGCGGCGGGGACGGTGAGGGTGACGGTGGCCTTGCGCTCCCAGGCCTTGCGGCCCCGGCCGGAGCCGGACCAGGCCTTCCAGGGCTTGCCGTCGAACCACTGCTTGAAGCTCTGGGAGCCGTTCCAGGGAAGGTCCTCGTAGGACACGGTGAGGGTGCCGCCCTCCTGGACGACGTACAGCGGCGGCCCGTCGACCGCGGCGACCTCAAGCCGGGCCGGACCCTCGTCGGCGACGACGTTCACCGTGCCGCCGACGACACGGACGCGGAGCTCGGTCACCGGCTCGTCGAAGGTGAGCTTCTGCGGTTCGGCGACCGACCACGTCTTCTGCTCTGCCATGGATCCTCCTCAGGCACGCAACATATCGCGTCTTCTGGCTAACACGATATATCGCGGTCGCGCGAAGTCAAGACCGCTCCCGTCCCGGGTCCGCCTGGGCCGTCGCAGCCGGAGGGGTCCGGGGCGCGGCGTTGCTGGGGGGGCGACGACCACCTCCGCGTACCGGGCCGCCCGGGCACCCATCGCGCGGATCGGGTCCAGGAGAGCCGCGCCCGCCTCCGTCAGCGCGTAGTCCACCCGCAGCGGACGCACCGGAGGGCGTACGGCTCACCACCGAGCTCATCACCGGCACGGGCTGCACCCCGCTGCCCTGCGGCGGACTCTCCCGGGCGCCGCTCCTGGAGGCCACCGCCCTCTTCGCCGTCGGGGTCTGGTGGCGGGGCGGTGACGCGCGCTCCGCCTTCCCCTCCCCCGCACTGGCCCCGGGGAGCCACCGACGACTGGCGCGCGCCTAAGCCGCCAGCAGCGGGCTCTCGTTGTGGTGGAGCCAGGCGCGGTACGGCGGCGTCCTGAGCGCGGCTTCGCGGTACGCCGCCCGGAGGTCCTCGAAGGTCTCGGCATGCGCGCCCGGCCGGCTGGCCATGAGCAGCCGGACCGCCAGCGGGTCCCCGGACAGCGGCCGGATCGCCATGTCCTCGCGCGGCCCCGACGTCGGCTGGCAGGGGGCCACCGCCTCGCCGGAGATGATCAGTGAGGTCGCGGTGTGGTAGTCGGCGTGCAGCACGGGCGGGTCCACCCCGGCCCCCGCGAACACCCGCCGCAGGCCGTCCCATTCGCCGTCCACGGAGGGGTCGACCGTCCACCGGTCGGCCGCCAGGTCCTGTAACCGGACCACCGGACTGCGCGCCGCGGGATGGTCCCGGGACATCGACACGAACTGCGGCTCCCGCTCCATCAGGACCCGCAGCTCCAGCCCGGCGGGCACCCAAAGGGAGCTGCCCTCGACCTCGTGGACGAACGCCACGTCCAGCTGCCCCGAAGCCACCATCCGTAGCAGGGCGTTGGCGGACACGTCCACCACCAGCGAGGTCTCGGTGTCGGGCAGCCTGCGGTGGATCCTGCGCAGCCATCCCGGCAGGGCCCGGCTCGCGGTGGAACCGATGTTCAGCCGCGGCCCCCGGGCCAGCGCCCTCGCCTCGGCGACGAGCGCGGCCATCTGGTCGAGCAGCGGGCGGGCCCGGCCGAGGACGGTGCGGCCGAAGGGGGTGGGCCGGCAGCCGGTGCGCTCGCGCAGGAACAGTTCGCCGTCCAGGGCGCGTTCGATGCGACGCAGCTGCGTCGTGAGGGAGGGCTGGCTCACGCCGAGCTGCCGCGCGGCCTTGTGCAGACTGCCGGCGTCGGCAATGGCGCACAGTGCGCGCAGGTGCCTCACCTCAAGCTCCATGTCCCGAGGGTAGGCCGGTGCCAGTGGACCGCACCAGCCACTGATACCCCATCTAATCCCGCCATTCTCACGGAAGTTGACCTTCCGAAATCTTCCCGATAGGGCGGCGCTATCGGTGGCTGACATCATCCGCCGACCGCTCCGGCTCCCGCAGACTCCGGTACCGAACGACCCACCCCCCGCACCGGATGAGTAGGAGCTCCCCCACATGCGCCACTCCCGTATGTCCCGCAAGGCCATGCTGGCCGCCACCATCGGCCTCGGCTTCGTGGCCGCCCTCGGCGTCGTCCCCACCGCCAGCGCGGCCCCCGACTCCGCACCCGCCGGCAATGCCGCGAGCTACGCGGCGTACGAGCGCTCGCAGGAGAACCAGGCCGCGAACCGCGCCTTCTTCGAGGCCGTGCAGCGCTCGGTCGCCGAGCAGCGCGCCGCGAACCCGGGCGTCCTCGCGGTGACCGTCACGTACAACACGCGCAACGCGCCCAGCTTCCGCAGCCAGATATCCCGCTCCGCGCAGATATGGAACGGCTCGGTCTCGAACGTGAAGCTCCAGGAGGTGTCCTCCGGCGGGAACTTCTCGTACTACGAGGGCAACGACTCGCGCGGTTCCTACGCGAGCACGGACGGCCACGGCCGGGGCTACATCTTCCTCGACTACCAGCAGAACCAGCAGTACAACTCGACCCGGGTGACCGCGCACGAGACCGGCCACGTGCTGGGACTGCCGGACCACTACTCGGGCCCGTGCTCCGAGCTGATGTCGGGCGGAGGCCCCGGCACCTCGTGCACCAACGCCTACCCGAACGGCACGGAGCGCTCGCGCGTGGACCAGCTGTGGCGCAACGGGCTGGCCGCGTCGGGTCTGGGGACGAAGGGCTAGGAAGCCGAAGGGCTAGGGGATCTTTCCCACCTCGGGTACGTATTGCGCGCAGTCCGGGTTCCGACAGGGACCCGGCACCCACTCCGGAATGAAGATCCCCAGCGACTTGCGCCGCCGGATGACGGTTTCGACGGGGCGCCCGCAGACCGGGCACGCGAGCTGCTCGTGCGCGGTCTGCGGAGTCACCGCCTCGACATGCGGGTGCGTGTGGCGCCGGTCGTGCTGTTGGTGCTGTTCACCGGCCATACCTCCACGGTAGGCCGGTTTCGGCCGTTCGGCCGGTCTCAGCGCTTGACGGCGTACGAGCTCACGACCTGGCCGCCGCTGAAGCCGCGGACGCCGGTCAGCTCCAGGGGCCGCACCCCGAATCCGGCGCGGGACATCGGCATGCCGGTGCCGGCGAAGAACGGGTAGGTCTTGACGATGAACTCGTCGATCTCGTCGATCAGCTGGGTGGCGAGGTCGGCTCCGCCGCACAGCCAGATGTCGAGCCCGTCCCGGGCCTTCAGCTCCCGCACCCGGGCCACGAGGTCGCCGCTGATCAGCTGCACCTCCGGGTCCGGCGAGGCGGTCATCGAGCGCGAGACGACGTACTGATCGGCGAAGTGGCCGTAAGGGCTGGTCACGCCCTCCTTGAGGCCCGGCTCGTACGTGTTGCGGCCCATCAGGACCGTGTCGAAGCGCTTCGGCGGGGTGTCGGCGAGCCCGAGGTGCACGCGCCCCTGGGCGGCGATGGTCTCGGGGTACTCGGCCGCGAGGAACCCGACGAACTCGGGGTCCAAGGAGCTGTAGAAGAAATCGCCGTCGCCGTCCGGGGCTCCGATGAAGCCGTCGACGGTGGTGGCGATGAAGTACGTCAGCTTGCGCAAGCGAAATCTCTTTCGTCGGTCGGTGTCACCGCTCCGGGACACGTCGGCCAAAGTACTGTGCTTGCAGTGGTCACGCAAGGGTGTTCGCCGTCAGGACGCCGCCGACCCCTGCGGCTTGCGCCACATCGGCCACATCAGCGGCCCCTCCGGCAGCCGCACCGGCTCGCCGGTGAACTCCCAGCCGAGTCGCTCGTACAGCCCCTTGCTGCGCTCGCTGCTCGCTTCCAGGTACGCCGCCACGCCCTCGCGGTCGCAGCGCTCCAGCACCGGCCGCATCAGCTCGGTCCCGAGCCCCTCGCCCTGCCGGCCCGGGGCGACCGCGATCATCAGCAGGTACTCGTGCTCCTCGGAGGTCGGATGCACCGCCCCCGTCAGCCGGCCGACCAACTCACACCGCTCGTTGTCGGGGTCGGCGACCGCCCGCATCTTCGCCGGGACGTCGTCCTCGACGGCTTCCCCCTCCGGCTCCCCCTCCGGCACCCGCATCCACAGGGCGGCCGCCGAACCGTCCACCGCGTAGTCGATCCGCCCCTCGGCCAGTGCCACGTCCACGAAGACGCCCAGGAACCGGCCGTGCACCGCGGCCCGGTGCTCCGGGTCCGGGAAGACCCAGCTGCTCACCGGGTCGGTGCGGAAGGCCTCGTCGAGCAGGCGCGCCACCGCGTCCCGGTCCGACTGATCCGCCTGACGTATCTCCAGCGCCACTGGTCACACCCTTCGCTCGCGTTTCAACTACCGCCAGCGATCCTAGAGTTGACCCCGAACAGCGGAAAGCCCCGTTCCGGCACCATGCAGTGCCGGAACGGGACTTGCGCACGCCCTTCTGCGCGCTACGGGCTCACCGGGTGCGCCGCGTGACGAACTCCGCCAGCGCCAGCAGCCCGCCCGCCGCCGCGAGGTCCGGTACGGCCCGGGACAGCAGCTGCACCGCCCGGCCCATCCGGTCCGCGGCATGGGCCTGCGCCCAGTCGCGCCCGCCGGCCCGGTCCACGGCCGCGGCGGCCTTGTGCACCTCGTCCTCCGTCATGGGCCCCGCGTACAGGGCCGCGAGCTCCTCGCCGGCCGCGGTGCCCGAGGTGAGGGCGGCCACGACCGGGAGGGACTTCTTGCGGGCGATCAGATCGGCCCCGGCGGGCTTGCCGGTGTGGCCCGGATCCCCCCAGATGCCGATCAGGTCGTCGATCAGCTGGAAGGCCAGCCCGGCCTCCCGCCCGAAGGCGTCCATCGTGTCGACCTCGTCCGGCCCGGCGCCCGCGTACAGCGCACCGAGCGCGCAGGCGCAGCCCAGCAGGGCCCCGGTCTTGGCCGTCGCCATGGTCAGGCACTCGTCGAGCGAGACGTACGGCCGCTGCTCGAAGGCGCAATCGGCCTGCTGGCCGGCGCACAGCTCGATGATGCAGGCCGAGAGCCGCGCCGAGGCCTCCGCGGAGGCCGGATGCGGATCCTGCGCGAGCAGCCGCAGCGCGAGCGCCATCATCGCGTCACCGGTGATGATCGCGTCCGGTACCCCGAAGACGGTCCAGGCCGTGGGCCTGCCCCGCCGCTTGGTGTCCTTGTCGATGATGTCGTCGTGCAGCAGCGTGAAGTTGTGCGCCAGCTCCACGGCCGCCGCCGCCCGCACGGCGCTTTCGGCGGCCTTGCCGTCCTCGTCGTCGCCCCGGATGCCGCTCAGGGCCCGGGCGGCGGCCAGCACGAGCGCGGGCCGGATGGCCTTGCCCGCGTTGCCGTCGTAGCCCGCGGTCGGGGTGCCGTCCGCCTGCTCCCAGCCGAAGTGGTACATCGCCACGCGTCGCATCGAACCCGGCAGGCTCTCGACCGTGCGGCGCAGTTCCGGGTTGACCGTTTCTCTTGTCCGCTCCAGCAGGGCCGCGGCCTCCTGCCCCTCGCCGGTCGTGATCGCCTCAGTGGTGCCCATGGCGTGTCCCCGATCCCCGATCCCCGAAATCCCGATCCCCGGTGGTGCCCGGCCGGCCGCTCAGCTCCAGCGGGCGATCTCGACGTTCTCCAGGATGCCGAGCGCGTCCGGCACCAGTACCGCGGCGGAGAAGTAGGCGGTGACCAGGTACGAGGTGATCGCCTGCTCGCTGATGCCCATGAAGCGCGCCGACATGCTCGGCTCGATCTCGTCGGGGAGGCCGGGCTGGTGGAGGCCGATGACGCCGGAGTCGTCCTCGCCGGTGCGCATGCAGAGGATGGACGTCGTCCGCGCGTCGCTGATCGGGATCTTGTTGCACGGGAAGATCGGCACTCCCCGCCAGGACGCCACCCGGGTGCCGGCGACGTCGATCGTCTCCGGGTACAACCCGCGCTTGTTGCACTCGCGGCCGAAGGCGGCGATGGCGGCGGGGTGGGCGAGGAACATGTCGGAACCGCGGCGCATGCTGAGCAGCTGGTCCATGTCGTCGGGGCCGGGCCCGCCGTCGTGCGGCTGGATGCGCTGGTCGTAGTCGGCGTTGTGGAGCAGGCCGAACTCGCGGTTGTTGAGCATCTCGTGCTCCTGGCGCTCGCGCAGCGCCTCGACCGTGAGCCGCAACTGCTGCTCGGTCTGGTTCATCGGCTGGTTGTAGAGGTCGGCGACGCGCGTGTGCACCCGCAGGACCGTTTGTGCAATCGAGAGCTCGTACTCGCGCGGTTTGGCCTCGTAGTCCACGAAGGTGCCGGGGAGGACGGCTTCGCCCTGGTGGCCGGCGGAGAGGTCGATCGCGGCCTCTCCGTAGTCGTTGGTGCGCTGGGCGGGCAGCGAGCGCTGGGTCTGCACGTGCTCGCGCAGCGAGTCGACCCGGTCGGCGAGCAGCCGGAAGTCCTGGCGGGTCAGGACGAGCACGGTGCCGGAGGTGGCGGCGCGGGCGGTGTACTCCCAGATGGCCTCCTCGTCGGCGAGGGAGTGCTCGCCGAAGTAGGCGCCGTCGGCGACGGTCCGCAGGACGGCGTCCTCGCCGTAGGGGCCGGGGCCGATCTGGTCGATGCGCCCGTGCGCGAGCAGGAACACGCTGTCGGAGGGGCTGCCGAAGGAGGTCAGTTCCTGACCGGCCTCGAAGTCGACCTGCCGGCACCGCTGGGCGAGCTCGGCGAGCACGTCCAGGTCCTCGTAGGTGCGCAGCAGCGGGAGTTCGCCGAGCTCGGCCGGGATGACCTGGACCTGGGTCCCGGTCTTGATGAACTCCACGCGTCCGTCGCCGACGGAGTAGCTCAGTCGCCGGTTCACCCGGTACGTGCCGCCCTGCACGGACACCCACGGGAGCATCTTCAGGAGCCACCGGGAGGTGATCTCCTGCATCTGCGGCGCCGACTTGGTCGTGGTTGCCAAGTTCCGCGCGGCCGCTGTCGCAAGACTCCGCTGTGGTGTCCCGACCTCAGATTCGGAACCTGCCTGGACCGACATGTGCATCCCTTTCGATCACTCCATGGATCTGCGGGATGCAGCCTTCCAGTACGGAACGTGGTGGGACCATTACACAAAAGGGTGGGACTACTCCGTTCGGGGGTGGGCACCCTTTGTGGTTCACCTCTTCTTGCGTGGAACTTAAGTTGCATCGCAGATGCGAGTTTTCTAGAGTGAGGCCATGCGGCTGACCCGATTCACCGACCTGGCGTTGCGCGTCCTGATGCGCCTCGCCGTCGAGGACGCGGACCTCCCGACCACGCGGGACGTGGCGGCGACCATGGAGGTCCCGTACACGCACACCGCGAAGGTCGTCGCCAAGCTGCAGCACCTCGGCCTGGTCGAGGCGCGGCGCGGGCGCGGCGGCGGGCTCGCCCTGACCGCCGCCGGGCGGGCCGCCTCGGTGGGCGGGGTCGTCCGCGAACTGGAGGGTGCGGGCGACGTCGTGGACTGCGACGGCAGCACGCCCTGCCCGCTGCGCGGCGCCTGCGTCTTGCGGGGCGCGCTGCGCCGGGCCCAGGAGGCCTTCTTCGCCGCATTGGACCCGCTGACGGTGGACGACCTCGTCGCGGCGCCCACCGGCCCGGTACTGCTGGGCCTGTCGAGCGGGCCGCCGGGGCGGACCGGGACCGCCTGAACCCGGGGGCGCCCACGCACCCCGCTTCGAACGGGTGCACCCACATCCAAAAATACGCATCTCACATACCAATTAGGAGCACCGGATGCTGTCCGAGAAGTCGACCGAGACCGTACGAGCCACCCTGCCCGCCGTCGGCGCGGCCATCGGCGACATCGCGGACCTCTTCTACACGAAGCTGTTCGCCGCCCACCCCGAGCTGCTCCGCGACCTGTTCAACCGCGGCAACCAGAAGGCCGGTCTCCAGAAGCAGGCCCTCGCCGGCTCCATCGCGGCCTTCGCCACCCACCTCGTGGCCCACCCGGACACCCGCCCGGACGTGATGCTGCACCGCATCGCGCACAAGCACGCCTCCCTCGGCGTCACCCGCGAGCAGTACCCGGTCGTCCACCACCACCTCTTCTCGGCGATCGTCGACGTCCTCGGCGAAGCCGTCACCCCCGAGGTGGCCGAGGCCTGGGACGAGGTCTACTGGCTGATGGCCAACGCCCTGATCGCCATCGAGGAGCGGCTCTACGCCGAGCAGCAGGTCCTCGCCGGGGATGTCTGGCGCACCTGGACGGTCGCCGGCCGCATCGAGGAGACCGCGGACTGCACCACCTTCCACCTGGCTCCGGCGGACGGCGCCCCCGCCCCCTCCTTCAAGCCCGGCCAGTACGTCTCCGTCCAGGTGGAACTGCCCGACGGCGCCCGCCAGATACGCCAGTACAGCCTCTCCCGCGGCCCCGGCTCCGCCGTGCACGCGATCACCGTTAAGCGGGTCCACGGCCCGGCCGCCGCGGGCCCGGACGGCGAGGTCTCGAACCACCTGCACGCCCGGATCGCGACCGGCGACACGCTGCGGGTCTCGGCCCCGTACGGCGACCTCGTGCTGAGGGACTCCGCCGCGCCGGTCCTGCTCGCCTCGGCCGGGATCGGCTGCACCCCGATGCTGTCGATGCTGGAACACCTGGCCGAGACCGGGCACGCCGCCCGGGTGACCGTCCTGCACGCCGACCGCTCCCCCGCCGACCACGCGCTGCGGGACGACCACCGGGCGCTGACGCACAAGCTGGCCGACGCCTCGGCCCACTTCTGGTACGAGGCCGACGCCGAGCCCGGCGACGGCGAGGGCCTCCTCGACCTGGCGGACGTCCAGGTGGACCCGGGCACCACGGCCTACCTGTGCGGGCCGCTCCCCTTCATGCGGACCGTGCGCGCGCAGCTGCTCGCCAAGGGCGTGCCCGCATCGGACATCCACTACGAGGTGTTCGGCCCGGACCTGTGGCTGGCCTCCGCGTAACCACAGCGACTGGCGCAACTGCCTCAACTGCCGTGACGAGTGGGCCGGTCGGGACGAGTGTCCGGATCGGCTCGCTCACTGTACGAACGCACTAGCCCGGAAGGACCGCCTCCATTACACCGGAGAGCAACGAGGTGGACACGAAAGGTGACCACCGTGCACCCGGAGAGGAGGCGGCCATGTCCGCACCCATGTCCGCGGACCGCTTCATCGGAGCACTGCGGAACGAGGGTCTGACCGTCGTCGAGGTCGGCGCCTGGCGCACCCACAACCGCAACCACAAGGGCCCGTGGGGCCCGGTGAACGGGGTGATGATCCACCACACCGTCACGCACGGCACCGCGTTCACCGTCGCGCTCTGCCGCGACGGCGACGAGGACCTGCCCGGCCCGCTGTGCCACGGCGTGATCACCAAGGACGGCCGGGTCCACCTGGTCGGCTACGGCCGCGCCAACCACGCCGGGGCGGGCGATTCCGACGTCCTGGCGGCAGTGATCGCCGAGAAGCGGCTCCCGCCGGACCGTCGGGCGAACACCGACGGCAACCGGCACTTCTACGGCTTCGAGTGCGAGAACCTCGGCGACGGCGACGACCCCTGGCCGGAGGTCCAGCTCGACGCCATGGTCCGCGCCGCGGCAGCCCTGTGCCGCGTCCACGGCTGGACCGAGCGCTCGGTGATCGGCCACCGCGAATGGCAGCCCGGCAAGATCGACCCGAAGGGCTTCACGATGGACGCGTTCCGGGCCCGGGTCGGTGAACGCCTCAACTGACGAATGCGGTTGACACCCCGTGATCGACCCGCTTCCCTGACCCGATGGCTGATCTTCGCATCGAACGGGTGGCCGGCGAAGCCTCCCTCCAGGACTGGCGGCACGTCCACAACGTGATCATTCCCCCGGACGCCCTGAGCCTTCGAGAAGTGCGCGAGCGCGCCGGGCGCCACCTCCTGGACGTCGCCTACCTCGGCGACGTGCTCGTCGGCTGCATGACCGTGCGCCGGCCCACGGCCGACGCCCCGTCGGTGGCCACCGTGATCGCCCGGATCCTGCCCGCGCACCGCGGGCAGGGCTTCGGCACCGCCCTCTACGCCCACGGCCTCGACCAAGCACGCGCACTCGTCCCCGCCCCCGACACGATCGAGACGATCGTCCTGGGCTCCAACGAGGACGGCCTGCGCTTCGCCCGCTCCCACGGCTTCGAGGAATCGGAGCGCTACGTCCTCCCGGGTGCGACGGTCCCGTACGTCCACCTCCGCGTGCCCTGCGCCGCCGCCCGGAACACCGAGGACGCCACAATGGACGGGTGAACCGTCCCGCGAACCCCGACGCGCTCTTGCAGCCGCGCCCGCCCTCGCCGCTGCTCGAAGTGCGGGACGAGCGGTTCGAGCGGTACGGGGTGCGGCTGCTGCTGAAGCGGGACGACCTCGTCCATCCCGAGCTGCCCGGCAACAAGTGGCGCAAGCTCGCGCCGAACCTGCGGGCCGCCGTCACCGGGGGCTTCCCCGGCGTGGCGACCTTCGGCGGGGCGTACTCGAACCACCTGCGGGCCACCGCCGCGGCCGGGCGGCTGCTGGGGATCCCCGCCGTCGGGATCGTCCGCGGTGACGAGCTCGCCGGCCGGCCCCTCAACGACTCCCTGGCCCGGTGCGCGGCGGACGGCATGCGGCTGCACTTCGTCACGCGCTCGGAGTACCGCCGCAAGGCCGAACCCGAGGTGCTGGCCCGGCTGCTGGCGCAGGCCGGCGCGGCCGCCTCGTACGTCGTCCCCGAGGGCGGCAGCAACGCCCTCGCCCTGCACGGGTGCGCGGAGCTCGGGCGCGAGCTGCGGGGCACGTCCGACGTCGTCGCGGTGGCCTGCGGCACGGGCGGCACCCTGGCGGGACTCGCGGCCGGACTGGCCCCGGGCCAGCGGGCGCTGGGCGTTCCCGTCCTGGCGGGCGGGTTCCTCGGGGCGGAGATACGTTCCCTCCAGCAGGCGGCCTTCGGCGGCCCGGCCGGGGACTGGAGCCTGGCCGAGGGCTTCCACCACGGCGGCTACGCCCGCGTCCCCGCCCTGCTGGACGCGTTCGCCGCCGACTTCGAGGAGCGGCACGGGTTCCCGGTCGAGCGGATCTACGTGGCCAAGCTGCTCTGGGCCCTGGCCGCCCTCACGGAGTCGGGCGCCTTCCCCGCGGGCACCACCCTGACGGCCGTCGTCACCGGCCGCCCGTGACCCGCCCGGCGCGGGTGGCGTGCCAGTACCAGCGGGCGGCCGCGAGGAGCGCCAGACCGTAGCCCGCGAAGGCGGCGTTCCCGATCCACCCCACCAGCAGGCCGTCGCCCGCGGACGGGAGGTCCCCTGGCGGAGGGGGCTGCCACGCCCAGCCGGACCAGCGCCAGGTAACCGAGCCCCAGCAGGCCGTACGGGACCAGCCCGCGCCGATCAGCGCCGGGGTCAGCGGCAGCCAGCGCGGCAGGCGCAGGCCCCACGGGCGGATCGGGCAGAACAGCAGCAGGATCCCGATCAGCGCCATCAGCACCGTGCCGTCCAGGCCCCACCGCTCCAGCGTCATCCACAGCCCGGACGCGCCGTTGCGCTCGTACGCGGCGAGCGTCTCGGCCCCGGTGATGCCGCCGAAGGTGCCGCCCAGGGCCCAGGTGAGCTTCATCGCCGCGTACGGCACGAAGCTCAGCACCCCCCCACCTACGCGATCCAGCGGCCCGGCCGTCCCGGCGCAGCAGCGTCCCGGCCGCGGCCCCGGCCCGCCGCGGCGCCCGACAGTACCGCGCCCGCCAACCCCAGGGCGTGCAGGGCGGCGCCCGTCCAACTGTCCGGCGGCTGCCCGAACAGCAGCGCGATCACGTCCATCAGCAGCAGGCACCCCGAGGCGGCGGACAGCGCGCACGCCGCCCACGACAGCGACCGCAGCCGAGCCGTCCGAGCCGCGACGGCCACCGCGGCCACGGCCGCCGCTGCGGTCAGGGGCCACGCCGCGAGCGGCGGCCCCCACCCCGACACGTCGGCCGCGAGCCCCGCGGGACCCGCAACGGCGGCCCACCGACTTCTCGATGTCATGCCCCGAGCCTCGCGGCGGCGCCGGCCCCGCGCGTCAGCCCCCGGGACCGTCCCGCTCCCCCGGACGGGGGGCCGGCAGGGTCAGGCCGCGTCCTCGCGGTAGGCCGCCGCCTCCTCCAGGTCCAGCCTGCGCAGCAGGCCCCGCAGCATCTCGTCGTCGATCTGGCGGTGGTCGCGCAGGTCCACGAACACCTCGCGTTCGGCCGCGATCATCTCCCGCGCCAGGCGCCGGTAGACGTCGTCCGCCGATTCGCCGGTGGTCGGGTTGACCTCGCCCAGCCGCTCCCACACCGCGTTGCGCCGGCGCTCCATCACCGTACGGAGCCGCTCCGCCAGCGGCGGCGGCAGCGCGTTCTCCGGCTCGGCCAGCATCTCCGCCAGCCGGTCCTCCGCCGACCGCGAGGCCTCGCTCTGGGCCTGCGCCTCCGCCAGGGTCTGCGCGTGCAGGTCCCGCGGGGGCAGCCGCAGCAGCCGGATCAGCGGCGGCAGCGTCAGCCCCTGCACCACGAGCGTGCCGATCACCGTCGTGAAGGTCAGGAACAGGATCAGGTTCCGGTGCGGCACGCTGATCGGCACCGAGAAGGCGATCGCCAGCGAGACCACCCCGCGCATCCCCGCCCAGCCGACGATCACCGGAGCCTTCCAGGTGGTGTCCGGTTCCCGCGTCCGGATCCGCTCCGACAGCCGCGGCACGAACGTGGCCGGGAACACCCAGACGAAGCGTGCGACCACCACCGCCAGGAACACCGCCAGCGCGTACCAGGCCGCGTCCCAGCCCTCGTACTCCGCGACCCCCTTCAGGACCACCGGCAGCTGGAGGCCGATCAGCGCGAAGACCACCGACTCAAGGATGAAGGCGATCATCTTCCACACCGCCTCCTCCTGGAGCCGGGTCGCGAAGTCCACCTGCCAGTTGCGGTGCCCGAGGTACAGCGCCACCACGACCACCGCGAGCACGCCCGAAGCGTGCACCCGCTCGGCCGCCGCGTACGCCACGAACGGGATCAGCAGCGACAGGGTGTTCTGCAGCAGCGGCTCCTGCAGCCGCTTGCGCAGGTGGTGGATCGGCACCATCAGCACGAGGCCCACGCCCACACCGCCCACCGAGGCCAGTAGGAACTCCGCGATCCCGCCCGCCCAGCCGGCGCTCACCCCGACCGCCGCGGCCAGCGCCACCTTGTACGCGGTGATCGCGGTGGCGTCGTTCACGAGGGACTCGCCCTGCAGGATGGTGGTGATCCGGTTCGGCAGCCCGAGCTTGCGGGCGATCGCCGTCGCGGCCACCGCGTCGGGCGGCGCGATCACCGCGCCCAGCACCAGCGCCACCGGCAGCGACAGTCCCGGCACCACCAGGTACGCCGCGTACCCCACGGCGACCGTCGCGAAGAGCACGTACCCGACCGACAGCAGTGCGACGGGCCGGATGTTCGCCCGCAGGTCCAGGTAGGAGCTGTCCACCGCGGCCGTGTAGAGCAGCGGCGGGAGCAGCAGGGGCAACACGATGTGCGGATCGAGGGCGTACGAGGGCACGCCCGGGATGTACGAGGCCATCAGTCCGGCGGCGACCAGCAGCAGCGGCGCGGGCACCCTGGTCCAGCGGGCGGCCCCGGCCACGATCGCGCTGCCCGCCACCAGCGCCACCAGCGGCAATACCTCCATCGAAGATCCACCCTCGCTCGTCGTCGCTGATCGGAATTCGTCCTGCGGCGCCCGTACGTCAGTACGCTGGCCATCATGAGCGAGTGCACCCACGTTCCCGAACTGCCGCGCCCCGAGCCTGTCCCGACTGCCCTGACCTGCCCCGAATGTCAGGTACTGGGCAGCCATCCGGTGCAGTTGCGGATGTGCCTGGGGTGCGGGTACGTGGCGTGCTGCGATTCCTCCCCGCACCGGCACGCCACCGCGCATTATCAGAGCAGCGGCCATCCGATCATGCGAAGCTTCGAGCCGGGCGAGACGTGGCGATGGTGTTTTGTCGACGGTTCGATCGTCTGAAGCGGGGTAGTTCAACCCTCCGCCGGTTCCCCTGATTTGGGCCCGCAGACCCCTAGCCACTGTGCGTGCCCATGGGCTTACCATCAGTCACTGGCCGTGGGCGGGGGTGCCTGAAACGGGCGCCATCAGGGGTGCCGCGACACGATCGCCCGGATCGCGATAGCGTCACCGGCGAACAGAGCTCGTACCACCTTGGAGGTGAGGGTGTCCCAGATCGCAGGCGAGCCCGGGACCCAGGACTTCGTGGAAGTCCGGCTGCCCGCTGCGGGTGCCTACCTGTCGGTGCTGCGAACGGCCACGGCCGGCCTCGCGGCACGTTTGGACTTCACCCTCGACGAGATCGAGGACCTCCGCATCGCGGTGGACGAGGCCTGCGCGATCCTGCTCCAACAGGCCGTGCCGGGCTCCGTCCTCAGCTGCGTGTTCCGGTTGGTCGACGACTCGCTGGAGGTGACGGTCTCCGCACCGACCACGGACGGGCGCGCGCCGGAGCGCGACACGTTCGCCTGGACCGTCCTGTCGGCGCTGGCCGGCAAGGTCGAGTCCACGGTCGAGGAGGACCGGACGGTGAGCATCAGCCTCTACAAACAGCGCGGCGCGGGTCCAGGCCCGGCGTGAACGGCGGGGAGATCCCGGTGCGGGGCGGGGATCGGCCCCGGGTACGGCACGAGGTCGACGGCGGCATCCCGGAGCAGCAGCACGCCCGGCCGCACCCGGCTGACGCGGATGCGGAAGACGGCTTTTTGGACTCGGCGGAGCGACGGGCGGGCCCTATGAGCGAGAACCAGCAAGAAGAACCACAATCCTCACAGCCACCCGGGGTCGCTGCCACGGCCCCGGACGCGGAACCGGCGGCGGCACCCGTGCTGCCGGTGCCCGCGGTGCTGCCCGATCCGCGCGACCGCAGCGGCGCGCGGGCCCTGTTCATCGAGCTGCGGGCACTGCCCGACGGCTCGGTGGAGAAGGCGGAGCTGCGCAACCGGCTCGTACGGATGCACCTGCCGCTGGTCGAGCACCTCGCCCGGCGGTTCCGCAACCGTGGTGAGCCGCTGGACGACCTGACCCAGGTCGCCACCATCGGCCTGATCAAGTCGGTGGACCGGTTCGATCCGGACCGCGGGGTCGAGTTCTCCACGTACGCGACCCCGACCGTGGTCGGCGAGATCAAGCGGCACTTCCGGGACAAGGGCTGGGCCGTGCGCGTGCCCCGGCGTCTTCAGGAGCTGCGGCTCTCGCTGACCACGGCCACGGCGGAGCTGTCCCAGCAGCACGGCCGCTCCCCCACGGTGCACGAGCTCGCGGAGCGGCTCGGGATCTCCGAGGAGGAGGTGCTGGAGGGGCTGGAATCGGCCAATGCCTACAGCACGCTCTCCCTGGACGTCCCCGACACCGACGACGAGTCGCCGGCGGTGGCGGACACCCTGGGCGCGGAGGACGAGGCGCTGGAGGGCGTCGAGTACCGCGAGTCGCTCAAGCCGCTCTTGGAGGGACTGCCTCCGCGGGAGAAGCGGATCCTGCTGCTGCGGTTCTTCGGCAACATGACCCAGTCGCAGATCGCGCAGGAGGTCGGCATTTCCCAGATGCACGTCTCCCGCCTGCTGGCCCGCACCCTGGCCCAGCTGCGCGAGAAGCTCCTCGTCGAGGAGTAGGGGCGGTACGGGCCGTCGGGGCTATCGGGTCTGCTCGCCGGGCCCGATTCCCAGCGCGTCGGTCGCCGTCGGGTTCACCAGCAGGGCCACGACGGCCACCGCGGCCACCGCCAGTGCCACGGCGGCGGCGATCATCGCCCCGCCCGTCGAGTACAGGGTCCACGCCACCGGCAGCGCCATCAGCTGGGTGATCAGCGCGGGCCCGCGGCTCCAGCGCCGGCCCAGCCGCAGCCCGCGCGCCGCGATCAGCGGCAGCGCGGCGAGTGCGAGCAGGGTGATCCCGCCCGTCTCGGCCTGCTGCGGGGAATCGGGGTCGCCTGCGATGCCCACGACCAGCATGTAGACACCGAGGCCGGCCAGCGCGAGGCCCTCCAGGGCGGTCAGCGCGGCGGCGGCGGTGAGCCGTCCGGGCAGCGGGGCGGTCGGCTCGGCCGGGGCGGGGGTGGGCTTCGTACTCACCCCAGCAGGGTAGCCGCGCGCCCTCACCCCCGGAGGGGACGGGCAGTATGGGCGGCCTGTGGACGGGTCGGTAGGCTGGCGGTCATGCGTGCACTTCTCGTGGCCAATCCAGCAGCAACGACCACCAGTGCGCGCACGCGCGACGTCCTGACCCACGCCCTGGCCAGCGAAATGAAGCTGGAGGCGGTGACCACCGAGTACCGCGGGCACGCCCGGGACCTGGCCCGCCGGGCGGCCGAACACGGTATCGACCTCGTCGTGGCGCTCGGCGGCGACGGCACGGTCAACGAGGTGGTCAACGGGCTGCTGCACGACGGGCCGGATCCGGAGCGGCTGCCCCGGCTGGCGGTGGTCCCCGGCGGCTCGACCAACGTGTTCGCCCGCGCGCTCGGCCTGCCCAACGACGCGGTCGAGGCGACCGGCGCCCTGCTGGACGCACTGCGCGAGCAGCGCGAGCGGACGGTGGGCCTGGGCCTGGCGGCCGGCACCCCGGGCACGGAGGACGAGTCGGTTCCGGCGCGCTGGTTCACGTTCTGCGCGGGGTTCGGTTTCGACGCGGGCGTGGTGGGCCGGGTGGAGCAGCAGCGGGAGCGCGGCAAGCGTTCGACGCACGCCCTGTACGTACGACAGCTCATGCGCCAGTTCTGGGACGAGCCGAACCGGCGCCACGGCTCGGTGACGCTGGAGCGCCCCGGCGCGGATCCCGTCACGGATCTGGTGCTGTCGATAGTCTGCAACACCTCGCCGTGGACGTATCTGGGCAATCGTCCGCTTTACGCCTCTCCGGAGGCGTCGTTCGATACCGCACTTGACGTATTGGCGCTCAATCGTTTGTCAACTCCGGCGGTCGCCCGCTACGCGACACAGCTCCTGACCTCGACTCCTGAGCGCGGTCCGCGCGGCAAGCACGCAGTGTCTCTGCACGATCTGACCGACTTCACCTTGCATTCGAAGGTTCCGCTTCCGTTCCAGATGGACGGAGACCACCTCGGCCTGCGCACCAGCGTTCGGTTCACAGGCGTACGCCGTGCACTGCGTGTGATTGTGTGAGTGGAAGGGCCTAAAGTCCTTTCACTCGAACGTTTACACGCCGGTCCACCCTCACGATGTAGGGCTGTGACCTAGTAGACACCGACGAATCAAAAAAAACTTTCCGGAAGGGGTTGTATCCCCGTCCGAGGTTTGCGAATCTCTTCATGGCGATCGGGACAGCCCGCAGAACCCGGCACCCACACAGACCGCCAGAACCCCTCCACGAGTCCCTGACTGACCTTCCAGGAAACTGGGCGGTCGCCCTTCCCTCACGGGGGGATTCGTGAAAGCGTTCACATTCACAAGCAACCTGCCCGCAATACAAGGAGATGGAGCAGCCATGGACTGGCGTCACAACGCCGTTTGCCGCGAGGAAGACCCGGAACTCTTCTTCCCCATCGGCAACACCGGTCCTGCGCTGCTGCAGATCGAGGAAGCCAAGGCCGTCTGCCGCCGCTGCCCCGTCATGGAGCAGTGCCTGCAGTGGGCGCTTGAGTCCGGTCAGGACTCCGGCGTCTGGGGCGGTCTCAGCGAGGACGAGCGCCGCGCGATGAAGCGCCGCGCCGCTCGCAATCGGGCGCGCAACGCAACCGCCTGAACATCGACTTTCGAGCCTCGACGCAGCGCGTAGCAACACCAGACAAGCGCTCAGCAACGTGCTCTTGAGCCCCGGACCGAGAAGTTTCGGTCCGGGGCTCAGTGCTGTCCGGGGTCCACTGCGTCACGCTGCGTGACGAGTGCGCCGCTACTTCTGCGGGCTGGCCGGGATGTCGAGGACGACCTTGGTGCCGCGCGGCTCGGCCCGGAGCATGTCGAACGTGCCGCCGAGCTCGCCCTCCACCAGGGTCCGGACGATCTGGAGGCCGAGGTTGCCGGCCCGCTGCGGGTCGAAGCCCTCGGGCAGGCCGGATCCGTCGTCGAGCACCGTGATCAGCAGCCGGCCGTCCGCCCGGCCGGAGCCGGCGCGGGTCGCGGACACCTCGACCCGGCCGCCCTCCCCCTGGGTGAAGGCGTGTTCCAGGGCGTTCTGGAGGATCTCCGTCAGCACCATCGACAGCGGAGTGGCGACCTCTGCGTCCAGGATTCCGAACCGGCCGGTGCGCCGGCACTCCACCTTGCCCGGCGAGATCTCCGCGACCATCGCGATCACCCGGTCGGCGATCTCGTCGAACTCGACGCGCTCGTCGAGGTTCTGAGAGAGCGTCTCGTGCACGATCGCGATCGAACCGACGCGACGCACGGCCTCGTTGAGGGCCTCGCGGCCGCCCTCGGAATCCATCCGGCGGGCCTGCAACCGCAGCAGCGCGGCCACGGTCTGGAGGTTGTTCTTCACCCGGTGGTGGATCTCCCGGATGGTCGCGTCCTTGGTGATCAATTCGCGTTCGCGACGGCGCAGTTCCGTGACGTCCCGACACAGGACGAGGGAGCCGATCCGGGTGCCCTTGGGCTTGAGCGGGATGGCGCGCAGCTGGATGACCCCGCCGTTGCCCTCGACCTCGGTCTCGCGCGGGGCCCAGCCGCTGGCGAGCTTGACGATCGCCTCGTCCACGGGGCCCCGGGAGGGGGCGAGTTCAGCGGTGGTGGTGCCGAGGTGCTGGCCGACGAGGTCGGCGGCGAGGCCGAGCCGGTGGTAGGCGGAGAGGGCGTTCGGGGACGCGTACGTGACCACGCCGTCGGCGTCGAGCCGCATCAGGCCGTCCCCGGCGCGCGGGGAGGCGTCCATGTCGACCTGCTGCCCGGGGAACGGGAAGGAGCCGGCCGCGATCATCTGGGCCAGGTCGGAGGCGGACTGGAGGTAGGTGAGCTCCAGTCGGCTGGGTGTACGCACAGTGAGCAAGTTGGTGTTGCGCGCGATCACGCCCAGCACCCGGCCCTCGCGTCGCACCGGAATGGACTCGACGCGGACGGGCACCTCCTCGCGCCATTCCGGGTCGCCCTCGCGCACGATGCGGCCCTCGTCGAGCGCGGCGTCCAGCAGCGGGCGCCGGCCGCGCGGAACCAGATGGCCGACCATGTCGTCCTGGTACGAGGTGGGGCCGGTGTTGGGGCGCATCTGTGCGACCGAGACATACCGGGTGCCGTCGAGGGTGGGGACCCACAGCACGAGGTCGGCGAAGGACAGGTCGGAGAGCAGCTGCCACTCCGAGACCAGCAGGTGGAGCCACTCCAGGTCGGTTTCACTGAGAGCGGTGTGCTGGCGTACGAGGTCGTTCATGGAGGGCACGTGGCGAGCGTACCCCGGGTATGGGCCATGACTTTCCCCACGGCGACTACTCAGGAGTATCCAGGAGGGGCTCCATCCGCGTACTGTTGGAGGAAGTGACGGGATGGCAGAGCCCGCCATTGGATGGACAGAACAGAATGGTCTAGTCCACAATTGATTGATACTTCCGCCCTCCCCGCACAGGAGGACGGATCGAGGTAAGCCGCGCGCTCTGCCCTGACCGCGCGGGCACCTCCCAACGGCCGACGGGAACCGCACACCTGCCGGCCGTAAGTACTCCGGGCTACGGTGCCGGACGGGCTGAGGGTCCCGTCCCGGCACCGTGGCCCAGAGGAACTCACGGGGCGGCGGAAATTCCCGGCCAGGCTCCCATCGCGAGCTCCGCTACCGCTTCCAGTTCTTCCCGGCCCGCCCCGTCGCGCGACTGCTGGGACATCCCCACGAGCACCGCCAGCGCGTAGCGGGCGAGCGCCCGGGCGTCCGTACCGGCGGGCAGCACGCCGGCGGCGACGTCCGCCCGGATCCGGCGCTCGAACATCTCCAGGTTGGCTTCGCGGCGCTCGCGCAGGGCCCGGGCCACCTCCTCCGAGGTGGTGTTGACAGCCGCGCTGATCACCAGGCAGCCCGGCGGGTGGGCCGGGTCGGTGTAGATCTCCGCCGCCTCGCGCAGGACGCGCCGCAGACCGGCCCCGGCGGTGGGCTCCTCGGCCAGGGCCGCGCCCGCGAAATCGGCGTACCGGCCGCCGTAGACCACCACGACCTCGTCGAAGAGCTTGCGCTTGTCACCGAAGGCGGCGTACAGGCTGGGCGCGCTGATGCCGAGCGAGGCGGTCAGATCGGAGATCGAGGTTGCCTCGTAGCCGCGCTCCCAGAAGGCGAGCATCGCCTTGTCGAGGGCGGCGTCGCGGTCGAAGGAGCGGGGCCTGCCCCGCTGTCCGGTCACCATGGGCCTCATTCTATAGCGGGCGTTACGTAATCTGGTACGGTCCCTTTCTGTAGCGACCACTAGCAAATTCTGAAGGGGGGCGCGTCATGGGCGTGCTCAAGGGGAAGACGGCACTGGTCACGGGCGGCAGCCGGGGCATCGGACGGGCGGTGGCCGAACGGCTCGCCCGCGACGGGGCGCTGGTCGCCGTGCACTACGGGCGGGACGAAGCGGCGGCGAAGGACACGGTCGCCGCGATCGGAGCGGCCGGCGGCCGGGCGTTCGCGATCAGGGCCGAGCTCGGGGTCCCGGGCGACGCGCAGGCACTGTGGGCGGCCTACGAGGCGCACCCGCAGCACACCGACACGGTCGACGTCCTGGTGAACAACGCGGGCGCCGCCACGTTCGCCGGCATCGCGGACACCGACGAGCAGACGTACGACCGGGTGCACGCGCTCAACGCGAAGGCGCCGTTCTTCGTGATCAAGCACGGACTGGCGCGGCTGCCCGACGGGGCCCGGATCGTGAACGTGACCGGCACCCCGGACATCGCCCTGCCCGCGATCTTGGCGACGATCACCGCCAAGGGCGCGGTGAACGCCCTGACCCGGTCGCTGGCGGCCGAGCTGGCCCCGCGCGGGATCACCGTGAACTCGGTGGGCCCCGGCATCACGGACACCGACCTCAACGCGGCCTGGCTGGCGGACCCCGCGGCGCGGGCGCACGCGAGTTCGCGTTCCGTCTTCGGCCGGGTGGGCACGGCTTCGGAGGTCGCCGACGTGGTGGCCTTCCTGGCCTCGGCCGACTCGCGCTGGGTGACGGGCCAGCACCTGGACGCGACGGGCGGCCTCCAGCTGTCGCTGCTCTGACCGCAGGCGCACGGTCCGCGGGCCGCTCCGACCGGCGGCCCGCGGACCGCGCCCCCCTTCGCGCGGGCGGCGCGCAGTACGAGGGGGTCACGCCTGCGCCTCGTGGCGCCGGGAGGCCGGGGGCGGGTGACCGGATCACGATGGAAGGGGGTGCAAGACCGGCCGCAGGAGGCCCCGCCTCTGCTAGATTGGTCTATACCACACACTCCGTCCCACTCCAGATCGGCAGGCCCCGCGTGGAAGTTGTCATCGTCCCGGACGCCAAGGCAGGCGGCGAGCTCATCGCGGAGGCCATGGCCGCCCTGGTCCGCCGCAAGCCCGACGCCCTGCTCGGCGTGGCGACCGGCTCTACCCCGCTGCCCGTCTACGAAGCCCTGGCCGCGAAGGTGAAGGCCGGCGAGGTCGACGCCGGCGAGGCCCGCATCTGCCAGCTCGACGAGTACGTCGGCCTGCCGGCCGGCCACCCCGAGTCCTACCGCGCCGTCGTGCTCCGCGAGGTCGTCGAGCCGCTCGGCCTGTCCGAGGCCTCCTTCATGGGCCCGGACGGCTCTGCCGCGGACATCGTCGCCGCGTGCGAGGCGTACGACCGCGCCCTCGCGGAGGCGGGCGGCGTGGACCTCCAGCTGCTCGGCATCGGCACGGACGGGCACATAGGCTTCAACGAGCCCTGTTCCTCGCTCGCGTCCCGCACCCGGATCAAGACGCTCACCGAGCAGACCCGCGTCGACAACGCGCGCTTCTTCGACGACGACCTGGACCAGGTCCCGCACCACGTCATCACCCAGGGCATCGGCACCATCCTCGACGCCCGCCACCTGGTGCTGCTCGCCACCGGCGAGGGCAAGGCCGAAGCCGTCGCACAGACCGTCGAGGGTCCGCTGTCCGCGCTGGTCCCGGCCTCCGCGCTGCAGCTGCACCGGCACGCGACCGTGGTCGTGGACGAGGCCGCCGCGTCCAAGCTGAAGCTGGCGGACTACTTCCGGCACGCGTACGCCGACAAGCCCGCGTGGCAGGGGCTTTAGGCGGCACCTCCCCCACGCGCGAGGAAGGGCCGGGCTCCCGTCGGGGAGCCCGGCCCTTCCGGCATCCGCCCGGGCATGCCCACGCCCCCGGGACGAGGCGTCCGGGGGGCGCGGGACAGGGCGGACCGGGAGCTCCGGGGCTGGTCAGACCCCGGCGATCAGCTCCGCCGCCGCCCTGCCGCAGACCCGCGAGGCGCCGTGGGTCGCGATGTACAGGGCTCCGCGGGGCTCGGCCCGCGGTACTCCCATCTCGACGACGACGGTGTCCGGGCGGGCCGCGACCAGCGCGTCCAGGGCCGCCGTCATCCACGGGTGCCGGTGCGCGTCGCGGACCACCACCACGACGGTGCGCCCGCCCGCCGCGGCCAGGACGTCCGCGGCCGTGGCCCCCTCCGGGAACACCCCGGAGGCGGTCCCCGGCACCAGCGCGGCCAGTTCGGCGGCCACGCCCCACGGGGTCTCGTCCCCGACCGCGATGTTCGCGACGGGCGCGAGCGTGGCGACGTACGGGGCGCTCACGGGCGCGGCGGCGCCGGAGACGACCACCGCGCGGCGGGCCGCCGCCAGGCCGATGCCGGGCGCGCCCCCCTCCGGCGCGCCCGGCGCGGCGGCGGCCCGGGCCCGCCGGGTCCATGAGGCCAGCGCCCGTACCCGGGCGGCGGCGTCGGCGAGCCGCTCCTCCGGGAGCGCGCCCTCCCGTACGGCCGCGACCAGGGCGGCCTGCAGCCGGAGCACCGTGGCCTCGTCGGCGAGTCCGCCGCCGACGCAGATCGCGTCGGCGCCGGCCGCGATGGCGAGGACCGAACCCCGCTCGATGCCGTACGTCCCGGCGATGGCGTTCATCTCCATGCCGTCGGTGACGATCAGGCCCTCGTAGCCGAGCTCCTTGCGCAGGAGGCCGGTCAGGATCTGCGGGCTGAGCGTGGCCGGGCGGGTCGGGTCGAGGGCGGGCACGAGGATGTGCGCGCTCATCACGGCCTTGCTGCCGGCTTCGATGGCGGCCCTGAACGGGACCAGCTCGCGGGCCTGGAGGGTGTCGGGGTCCACGTCGATGCGCGGCAGGGCGTGGTGCGAGTCGACGTTGGTGTCGCCGTGGCCCGGGAAGTGCTTGGTGCACGCGGCGACGCCGGCGGCCTGGAGGCCCTCGACGTAGGCGGCGGTGTGCCGGGCGGCGAGGTCGGTGTCGGCTCCGAAGGACCGGACGCCGATGACGGGGTTGTCCGGGTTGGAGTTGACGTCGGCGGACGGGGCCCAGTTGAGGTTGACCCCGCACTCGGCGAGCCGGCGGCCCAGCTCGCGGGCGACGTCCCGGGTGAGCGCGGTGTCGTCGACGGCGCCGAGGGCCAGGTTGCCGGGGAAGGAGGAGCCGCCGCGGACCTCCAGGCGGGTGACGTCGCCGCCCTCCTCGTCGATGGCGACGAGGACGTCGTCCCGCTCGGCGCGCAGCTGCGCGGTGAGCGCGGCGAGCTGCTCGGGCGAGGCGATGTTGCGGCCGAAGAGGCCGACGGCGGTGAGCCCTTCGCCGATCCGGCGGAGCAGCCAGGCGGGGGCGGTGGTGCCCTCGAAGCCGGGCTGAAGGACGGCGAGGGCGTCCCGGCCGAGCCGGTCGTCCGAACCGGACGCCGTGGTGCGGTGCGCAAGGACTGTCATGGGCCGTTATCCCTTCACGGCGCCGGCGGTCATGCCGCCGACGGCCTTGCGCTGGAGGAAGACGAAGATCACCAGGACCGGGACCGCGAACAGCGAGGACGCGGCCATGGTGGCGCCCCAGTCGTTGCCGAAGGCGCTCTGGAACTGGGTCAGCCACAGGGGCAGGGTCTGCGCGGTCTTGTCCTTGTTGAGGATCAGGACCATCGCGAACTCGTTCCAGGCGGTGATGAATCCGAAGAGCGAGGTGGACATCAGGCCGGGGGCCAGCAGCGGGAAGATCACCTTGCGGAAGGCCTGGCCGCGGGTGCAGCCGTCGATCTGGGCGGCCTCCTCCAGCGTCACCGGGACGGCGGCGATGAAGCCGCGCAGGGTCCAGATGGTGAAGGGCAGGACCATCACGAAGTAGATCGCGGTCAGCAGCGGGAGGCTGTTCAGCATGTCGGCGTCGCGGGCGATCATGTACATCGCGATGACCATGACCTCCCAGGGGGCCATCTGCGCCATCATCACACCGAGCACCAGGCCCTTGCGGCCCTTGAACTTCATGCGGGCGATGGCGAAGCTCGCGGCGAGGGCCACGACCAGGGCCAGGGCGACGGCGCCGACGGTGACGAGCAGGCTGTTGCCCACGTACGTCCAGAACAGATCGACGCCGGTGGCCTTCGTGAAGTTGTCGAGCGTCGGGGTGAAGACGAAGACGGGGTCCTTGGAGAGGATCTGCCCGGACGGCTTGAGGGCCGAGGAGAACATCCAGTAGACGGGGAAGACGAAGACCACGGCGAGGGCGAGGGCGCCCAGGTTCTTCACGACGGCGGCGGGGCGCAGCGGGCGGCGCGTGCGCAGGCGCTGGGCGGGCTTCGGCGCGGCGGGCGCGGGCTTCGGCGCGGTGGTGGTGCTCACTGCTCCTCCTCCTGCTTCAGGATCAGGCGGAAGTAGAAGGACATGACGATCACGAGCATCACGATCGTCAGGACGGAGATCGCTGCCGCGAGCGCGTAGTGGCCCTGGCTCTGGCCCTCGACGAAGGCGAAGACGGGCAGGGTCTCGGAGGCGCGGTCGGGGCCGCCGCGGTTCATCGCGTAGACCTGGGTGAAGGCCTTGAAGACCCAGATCACCTCAAGGAACGTGGTGACGAGGAAGAACGGCTTGAGGTTCGGGAAGACGACCTGCCAGAACGTCTGCCAGCCGTTGGCGCCGTCCATCCGCGCGGCCTCGTACAGCTCGCCGCTGACCGTGGTCAGGCCGGCGTACATGTTGAGGGCGACGAAGGGGACGGAGCCCCAGACCACCAGGACGGTGACGATCACCAGGGTGGAGAACCCGGATTCGAACCAGTTGTGCTGCTCGTAGCCGGAGAAGCCGAGGCTGCGCATGACCCAGTTCATGACGCCGAACTGCTCGTCGAACAGCCACTGGAAGACGGTGACGGACGCGACGATCGGCATGGCCCAGGCCATCACCAGGGCCATCGACAGGACCAGGCGCATCCACGTGCCGAGGCGGTTCAGCAGGATGCCCAGCAGGCTGCCGATCAGCATGATCAGTGCGACGTTGGCCGCGGTGAAGGCGAAGGTGCGGACGACGACGGTCCAGAAGTGGGAGTCGCCCAGCAGCTGGGTGTAGTTCTCGACCCCGTTGAAGGGCGCCTTCCGCTGGATGAACTCGATCTTGTCGACCTTCTGGAACGACAAGATCACGTTCTTGGCCAACGGGTACAGCAGCAGCGTGGCCAGGCTGAGGACCGCGGGCCCGATCAGGAGGTACGGCAGCCAGCCCGAGGGGAGCGGCTTTCTGCCCCGGCGGGGAGCCGACGGGGTGCTCCCGGTGGTCTTGGGCGGCGGCTGCTGCCGTCCGGCGGACTTCGGTGGTGCGTCCTGTGGAGCGGTCGCCGCTCCCTGGGAGTGCACGGTCATGTCTTGGCTACCTCGGCTGCGGTCGGGCGTCGCACAGGTCTGTCATGCGCGACCGGGGGTGCGGCGGGCGCGTGGGCGGCCGTCCGCACCCCCGGTGCTACGTGCTACTTGTTGATGCGGCTCGCGATTTCCTTGTCCGCGTCCGCGCCCGCCTTGGCGGCGTCCTCACCCTTGAGGACCTTGGTCATGAACTCCTTGAGCGGGTTGGGCTCGGTCTCGACGTTCGCCCAGCCCGGGGTGACCGGGGTGATGCGGCCGTTGACGCCGCCCTTGCCCATCGCCTCGGCGAAGGAGCCCGCGGCGGGGGCGAAGTTCGCGCCGGACTGGTTCGGGAGCAGCGCGCCCTTGACCTCGGCCGCGTACTTCGTCATCTGGTCCTTGCCGGCGGCGAGGGCCAGCCACTCCTTGGCGAGCTCCTTGTTCTTGGAGCGCTCGGCGACGGCGAGGTTCGAGCCGCCGAGGAAGACGGTGCCCGGCTTGTCGGCGGTCTTGCCCGGGATCGGGAAGTAGCCGAAGTCGGCTTCCTTGCCCGCGTCCTTCAGGGCCTTCTCCGCACCGCCGGCCTCCCAGCCGAGACCGATCCAGGAGGCGACGCCGCCCTTGGGGACGATGTCGGTGGACTGCTGCGGGGTGGCCTCGTCCTTGTCCTTCGGAGCGGTGGAGTAGGCCTGGAGCTTCTTGTAGAAGTCCATCGCGGAGGCGGCCTGGGGCGTGCCGAGGCCGCCCTTCCACTTGTCGCCGTCCTTGACGGCGAGCTCGCCGCCCTCGTCCCAGATGAAGCCGGCGAGCACGTACCAGCTCTGGCCGGGGAGGTAGATCGGCTGCGTGGAGGGGTCCGCGGCCTTCAGCTTGTCGAGGCCGGCGATCCACTCGTCGCGGGTGGTCGGCGGGGTGACACCGGCCTTGGCGAAGGCCTTCTTGTCGTACACGACGACGCGGTTGGCCGCGTACCAGGGAGCGGAGTAGAGCTTGCCGTCGTACTCGGCCGAGGCGAGCATGCTCTTCTGCCAGGCGTCGGCGCCGAGCTTGGCCTTGTCCTTGGTGAGGTCGGCGAGGCCGCCGGTGACGGCGTAGCCGGCGGTCTGGGTGTTGCCGAGCTCAAGGACGTCCGGCGGGGTGTTCTCGGAGAGGGCCGTGGTGACCTTCTCCTGAATGCCCTTCCACTGCTGCTCCTCGACCTTTACGGTGACACCGGGGTGCTTGGCCGAGAACTCCTTGTTGACCTCGTCGATCCAGGCCTTCGGCGCGGAACCGTCCATCACCCAGACGGTGATCTCCTTGGCGCCGCCCGCGTCGGTCTTCCCCTTGTCGTCGCCGCCGTTGCCGCACGCCGCGACTCCGACCATCATGCCCGCGACACTGACCGCCGCGATGAGCTTGCGCTTCACGCCACCCTCCTCAGGGATGCTGCCTGCAACTTCCCTCGCCCGCCGCGGTGACATGCACCAAGTACTGCCCGTGGGGCCGGGATCTGATCCATATTGGTTTAGACCAGTAACCGGAGCTTGGCCTAGACCTTTAGGGGTGTCAAGGGTCTAATGAGCGGGTGATCGGTCCGTTACCGGACCGACACCTGGGGGAGGGAGGAGGCCTGTCCTCCCACCCGTGTCACGATGTGACCGCACATATCGGAGGAGCCGGTGACGGCAGCGAAACTGGAGTCGGGAAGGCGGGCGGCGATGTCCACCGAAGGGGCGACCACGGAGCCGGAAGGCGGGGCGGCCACTCGCACGGCGCGTGTGCCCAAGTACTACCGACTCAAGCGGCACTTGCTCGACATGACGGAAACACTGCCCCCCGGCACACCGGTGCCGCCGGAGCGCACGCTCGCGGCCGAATTCGACACCTCGCGGACCACCGTGCGCCAGGCGCTCCAGGAGCTCGTCGTCGAGGGTCGACTGGAGCGCATCCAGGGCAAGGGCACCTTCGTCGCGAAACCGAAGGTCTCACAGCCGCTCCAACTGTCCTCGTACACGGAGGACATGCGGGCCCAGGGGCTGGAGCCCACCTCCCAACTCCTCGACATCGGCTACGTGACGGCCGACGACACCCTCGCCGGGCTCCTCAAGATCGCCGCGGGCGGCCGGGTGCTGCGCATCGAGCGGCTGCGCCTCGCCAGCGGTGAGCCCATGGCCATCGAGACCACTCACCTTTCGGCCAAGCGCTTCCCCGCGCTGCGCCGCTCGCTGGCCAAGTACACCTCCCTCTACACCGCCCTCGCCGAGGTGTACGACGTACGGCTCGCGGAAGCCGAGGAGACCATCGAGACCTCCCTCGCCACCCCGCGCGAGGCGGGCCTGCTGGGCACCGACGTCGGCCTGCCGATGCTGATGCTCTCCCGACACTCGCTGGACGCCGACGGCGAACCCGTCGAGTGGGTACGGTCGGTGTACCGCGGCGATCGTTACAAGTTCGTCGCCCGACTCCAGCGCCCCGCCGTGTGATTCGTAGTTGACTCTCGTTCCGCTATGCGGACGGGGGCTTACGTTCACCGGGCGGGCCCCCGTAGATTCCCTGCGCTTACGCAGATGATCAACGAGGGGACGAGGATCATGCCGGAACCGGAAGCAACAGGTACAGAACGGAACGCGGCGAGTCCGGGCACGGCGGACTCGCCCTCCGCACCAGAGGGCTCCGGGGGCATGACTCCCAAGTCGATCGCCGTCTGGGTCCTCGTCGGCCTCGTCGGGGCCCTCGGCTGGGGCATCCTCGCCCTCTCCCGCGGCGAGGAGATCTCCGCGGCCTGGCTGCTCGCCGCCGCGCTGGGCTCGTACGCCATCGGCTACCGCTTCTACGCGCGCTTCATCACCGACCGCGTCCTGAAGGTCGACAAGACGCGGGCCACCCCGGCCGAACGCCTCGACAACGGCGTCGACTTCCACCCCACCGACCGCCGGGTGCTGTTCGGCCACCACTTCGCCGCCGTCGCCGGAGCCGGCCCCCTGGTCGGCCCCGTCCTCGCCGCGCAGATGGGCTACCTGCCGGGCACCATCTGGATCGTCGCCGGCGTCATCTTCGCGGGCGCCGTCCAGGACATGGTCACCCTCTTCTTCTCCACCCGCCGCGACGGGCGCTCCCTCGGCCAGATGGCCCGGGACGAGATCGGCCCCGTCGGCGGAGCCGCCGCCCTGGTCGCCGTGTTCGCCATCATGATCATCCTGCTGGCTGTGCTCGCCCTGGTCATCGTCAACGCGCTGGCGCACTCCCCCTGGGGCGTCTTCTCCATCGGCATGACCATCCCCATCGCGCTCTTCATGGGCTTCTACCTGCGCGTGCTGCGGCCGGGCCGGGTCACCGAGATCTCCGTCATCGGCGTCGCGCTGCTGCTGCTCGCCATCGTCGCGGGCGGCTGGGTCGCCGACTCCTCGCTGGCGAGCACCTTCACCCTGGAGAAGGAGACGCTCGTCCTGTGGATGGTCGCGTACGGCTTCATCGCCTCGGTGCTGCCGGTGTGGATGCTCCTCGCGCCCCGCGACTACCTCTCCACCTTCATGAAGGTGGGCACCATCGCGCTCATGGCGGTGGGCGTGGTGCTGGCGATGCCGACCCTGAAGATGCCCGCGGTCACCGACTTCGCCGCCCGCGGGGACGGGCCGGTCTTCGCCGGGTCGATGTTCCCGTTCGTCTTCATCACCATCGCCTGCGGCGCCCTGTCCGGCTTCCACGCGCTGGTGTCCTCCGGCACCACCCCGAAGATGATCCAGAAGGAGACCCAGGTCCGGGTCATCGGCTACGGCGCCATGCTGACCGAGTCCTTCGTCGCCGTCATGGCGATCATCGCGGCCACCATCATCGAGCCCGGCCTGTTCTTCGCGGTCAACTCCCCCGCCGGCGTCATCGGCACCACGGTCGACACCGCCTCACAGGCCGTCACCCACTTCGGCTTCGCCATCTCCCCCGAGTTCCTCGCACAGGCCGCGAAGGACGTGGAGGAGACCAGCCTGCTGTCCCGTACGGGTGGCGCGCCGACCTTCGCACTCGGAATGTCCGAGATCTTCTCGTCCGTGGTCGGCGGCGCCGGCATGAAGGCGTTCTGGTACCACTTCGCGATCATGTTCGAGGCTCTGTTCATCCTGACCACCCTCGACGCGGGCACCCGCGTCGGCCGGTTCATGCTCCAGGACACCCTCGGCAACGTGTACAAACCCTTCAAGGACATCAGCTGGAAGCCCGGCGTGTGGCTGGCGAGCGCGCTCGTCGTCGGCGGCTGGGGCTACTTCCTGTGGGTCGGCATCAAGGACCCGTTGGGCGGCATCAACCAGCTCTTCCCGCTGTTCGGGATCGCGAATCAGCTGCTCGCGGCGGTGGCCCTGGCCGTCTGCACCACGCTGCTGGTGAAGTCCGGGCGACTCAAGTGGGCGTGGGTGACCGCCGTCCCGCTGGCCTGGGACGTGGCCGTCACGCTCACCGCGAGCTACCAGAAGGTGTTCTCCGACGACGTGAAGGTCGGGTTCTTCGCCCAGCGCGACAAGTACCAGAGCGGCATCGACGCCGGAAAGGTGCTGCCGCCGGCGAAGAACGCGGGCGAGATGCACACCATCGTCACCAACGCCACGGTCGACGGCGTCCTGTCTGCGCTCTTCGCGGCACTGATCATCATCGTGCTGCTGGACGCCGCGCGGACCTGCCTCAAGGCCGTCCGCAGCCCGGAGTCGGTCAGCCTGGCCGAGGTCCCGTGGACCGAGTCGAAGATCGTCGCTCCAGCCGGGCTCATCGCGACGCCCGAGGAGCGCGCCGAGCTCGCCGCCGCCGGCCTGGACTCGGGCGGCGGCCGCGCGAAGGAGCCCGTCGCATGAGCGGCGTCCGAGCGGCGCTGACGAAGGTGAGCTACTTCGTACGGGAGTTCTCGGGCGAGGCGGCGTACGACCGGTACGTCGCGCACGCCCGTACGCACGACCCGGACGCGCGGGTCATGACCCGCCGCGCCTTCGAACGCGCCCGTACGGACTCCCGCGAGGCGGACCCCCGCGAGGGCTTCCGCTGCTGCTGAGCCCTGACTCACCCGAGGGCCCCGCCGAGCAGGCGGGGCCCTCGGGCGTTCTCAGCGCACCCAGTCCTTGAGGACCTCGGTCTGGAGGGTGATGCCGATGGGGTCGGGGAGCTCGGCGTCCTTGCCGTACGCCACGACGCGGGTGTTCTCGTATCGTCGGCCGTTGGGCTGGCTGTAGACGGAGATCTCGCACTTGGCCCGGTCGATCAGGAGGTAGACGGGGATGCCCGTCTCCGCGTAGGCGCGGGGCTTCTCGACGTGGTCCCGCCGGTGGGTGTCCGAGTCCCACGAGGTCATCTCGACGGCCATGAGGATCGGGGCGGGGTCGACCCAGTCGCCCTGGCCGGCGAACGCCTTGGCCGGTGCGAGCACCGCATCCGGAATCGCCCGACCTGCCCGGTACTCCTGGGCCTTGATGCCCTGCCCGGGATGCAGCCACAGCTCGGGGCGGTACTGCATACAGATCCGCGTGAGCCACTGGATGATCATCCCGTGGTCGCCGTCCGGCATGGCCTTGCTCCTGATGATCCCGTCGATGAACTCCAGCCGTGTCCCCTCCCTCTCGCGCGCCGCCATGCGCGCCACGGCTTCGAAGTCCTCAGTCAGCATGTGGGGCCGGTCTGTCATCACGGTCGTGCCTCGCTCGCCCTTCTCGACGGTGCCGTCTCCGACGATAGCGCCGGGCACCGACAGCCGTCCGGCACACTCGACCGCATGGACATCGTGATCAGGGAAGCATTGGCGACGGAGTACGGGACGCTCGGGGAGATCACCGTGCAGGCCTATCTCGGGGACGGGTTGCTCACCTTCGGCGAGGAAGACCCGTACCTCGCGCGGCTGCGGGACGTGGCGGGACGGGCGGCCGACGGAGAGATACTCGTCGCCGCGACGAGCGACGGGCGGATCCTCGGCGGTGTGGCCTTCGCCGCGCCCGGGAGCCCGCTGTGCGACATCGCCGGAGCCGGCGAGGCCGAGTTCCGGATGCTGGCCGTCGCCCGGGAGGGTCGCGGGCGGGGCGCCGGGGAGGCGTTGGTACGGGCCTGCATCGACCGCGCCCGCGCGATCGAGGGCGTACGGCGCCTCGTGCTGTCCACCACGGACGACATGGTCGGGGCCCACCGGATCTACGAACGGCTCGGTTTCGTCCGTACCCCCGGACGGGACTGGGAGCCCGTCCCCGGCCTCGCTCTGCTCACGTACGGTCTCGATCTGTAGCGACGCCGACACAACATCTAGGGGGTCGCACACGAGGCGGCCCCCACATGTATGCTCGTCCTCGCTGTCGTCGCAGGGGAATCCGGTGGGAATCCGGAACTGTCCCGCAACGGTATGAAGTACACCCATTGGTGTCACCGCAAGTCCGATGACCTGCCGACAGTGCGCCCGGCTCGACCGAACCGGGTGTCGATACGTCCGGGCCTCGCGGTTGGGCCGGTGGACGCCGCGCGGTGCTGCCCTGCCATGCCCGCGCGCGCCCGCTCGCGCCCGCACCAAAGGTGTCCCGGAGCCGAGCGAGGGAGAGCTCCCCCCGTGACCATCGCGCCTTCCGCACCGCGCGCCGAGTCCGACCCGTCCGACACCGGAATCGAGACCGGGGGACCTGGGGCCGCACTGCTGCGTACCCTCACCGAGCTGACGGCCGACCTCCCCGACACCGACCCGGGCCGGGTCGCCGCCGCCGCGCTCCGCGGGCGCAGCGCCGCCGCCGACGAGGCCGAACTGCGCGGACTGGCCACGGAGGCCGCCGCCGGTCTGATCTCCGAGGACCCGGCGTACTCCCGGCTCGCCGCCCGGCTGTTGACGATGGCCGTCGCCGAGGAAGCCACCGGCCAGGGGGCCACCTCCTTCTCCGCCTCCGTCGCGGTCGGTCACCGCGAGGGCCTGATCGCCGACCGCACCGCCGAGTTCGTGGCGCTGCACGCGAGCCGCCTGGACGCGCTGGTCGAGCACACGCTCGCCGAGGGCGCCGACGACCGCTTCGGCTTCTTCGGCCTGCGCACCCTGCACAGCCGCTACCTGCTGCGCCACCCGATCACCCGCCAGGTCATCGAGACCCCGCAGCACTTCATGCTGCGCGTGGCCTGCGGCCTCGCCGAGAACGACAGCGTCCAGGCCGTCGAGGAAGTGGCCTCGCTGTACCGGCTGATGAGCCGCCTCGACTACCTGCCGTCCTCCCCGACGCTGTTCAACTCCGGCACCCGGCACCCGCAGATGTCCTCCTGCTACCTGCTGGACTCCCCGCTGGACGAGCTCGACTCGATCTACGACCGCTACCACCAGGTCGCGCGTCTGTCGAAGCACGCCGGCGGCATCGGTCTCTCGTACTCGCGCATCCGCGCCCGCGGTTCGCTGATCCGCGGTACGAACGGCCACTCCAACGGCATCGTGCCGTTCCTGAAGACCCTCGACGCCTCCGTCGCGGCCGTGAACCAGGGCGGCCGCCGCAAGGGTGCCGCCGCCGTCTACCTGGAGACCTGGCACGCGGACATCGAGGAGTTCCTGGAGCTCCGCGACAACACCGGCGAGGACCAGCGCCGTACCCACAACCTGAACCTGGCGCACTGGGTGCCGGACGAGTTCATGCGCCGCGTGAACGCGGACGCCGACTGGTCGCTGTTCTCCCCGGCCGACGTGCCCGAGCTGGTCGACCTGTGGGGCGACGAGTTCGACGCCGCCTACCGCAAGGCCGAGGCGGACGGCCTGGCCCGCAAGACCATGCCCGCGCGTGACCTGTACGGCCGGATGATGCGCACCCTCGCGCAGACCGGCCAGGGCTGGATGACCTTCAAGGACGCCTCCAACCGCACGGCCAACCAGACCGCCGAGCCGGGCACCGTCGTCCACTCCTCGAACCTGTGCACCGAGATCATCGAGGTCACCAACGACGGCGAGACCGCCGTCTGCAACCTCGGCTCGGTCAACCTCGGCGCCTTCGTCGTGGACGGGGAGATCGACTGGGAGCGGCTGGACGAGACCGTCCGCACCGCCGTGACCTTCCTCGACCGCGTGGTCGACATCAACTTCTACCCGACCGAGCAGGCCGGGCGCTCCAACGCCCGCTGGCGTCCGGTGGGTCTGGGCGCGATGGGCCTCCAGGACGTCTTCTTCAAGCTGAAGCTGCCGTTCGACTCCGCCGAGGCGCGGGCGCTGTCCACCAAGCTCTCCGAGCGGATCATGCTGGCCGCGTACGAGGCCTCCTGCGACCTCGCCGAGCGGAGCGGCCCGCTCCCCGCCTGGGAGCAGACCCGCACCGCCCGCGGTGTCCTGCACCCGGACCACTACGAGACCGAGCTGAACTGGCCGGAGCGCTGGGACGCCCTGCGCGCCCGCGTCGCGAAGTCCGGCATGCGCAACTCGCTGCTCCTCGCCATTGCCCCGACGGCGACGATCGCCTCGATCGCCGGCGTGTACGAGTGCATCGAGCCGCAGGTCTCCAACCTCTTCAAGCGCGAGACGCTGTCGGGTGAGTTCCTCCAGGTCAACGGCTACCTGGTGGAGGAGCTGAAGAAGCTCGGCGTGTGGGACGCCCAGACCCGTGAGGCCCTGCGCGACTCCAGCGGTTCGGTCCAGGGCTTCGGCTGGATCCCGGCCGAGGTGCGCGAGCTGTACCGCACGGCGTGGGAGATCCCGCAGCGCGGTCTGATCGACATGGCGGCGGCCCGTACGCCGTTCCTCGACCAGTCGCAGTCGCTGAACCTGTTCCTGGAGACGCCGACCATCGGGAAGCTGTCCTCGATGTACGCGTACGCCTGGAAGCAGGGTCTGAAGACCACGTACTACTTGCGTTCGCGCCCGGCGACGAAGATCGCCCGTGCCGCGCAGGCGGCCGCCCCCGCAGCGCTGCCGCTGGCCGACGCCGCCGCCGAAGCCGCGGCCGCGGAAGCGCTCGCCTGCTCCCTTGAGAACCCCGAGTCCTGCGAGGCCTGCCAGTAATGAGCTCCACCGACAAGAAGAACCTGCTCGACCCGGGCTTCGAGCTGACGCTGCGTCCCATGCGCTACCCGGACTTCTACGAGCGCTACCGGGACGCGATCAAGAACACCTGGACCGTCGAGGAGGTCGACCTCCACTCGGACGTCGCGGACCTCGCGAAGCTGACGCCGGCCGAGCAGCACATGATCGGCCGTCTGGTCGCGTTCTTCGCGACGGGCGACTCGATCGTCTCGAACAACCTGGTGCTGACGCTCTACAAGCACATCAACTCCCCGGAGGCGCGCCTGTACCTGTCGCGCCAGCTGTTCGAGGAGGCCGTGCACGTCCAGTTCTACCTGACGCTGCTCGACACCTACCTGCCCGACCCGGACGACCGCGCGGCCGCCTTCGACGCCGTCGAGGAGATCCCGTCGATCCGCGAGAAGGCGCAGTTCTGCTTCAGGTGGATGGATTCGGTCGAGAAGATCGACCGGCTGGAGACCCAGGCCGACCGCCGCCGCTTCCTGCTGAACCTGATCTGCTTCGCGGCGTGCATCGAGGGCCTGTTCTTCTACGGCGCCTTCGCGTACGTGTACTGGTTCCGCTCGCGCGGCCTGCTGCACGGCCTGGCCACCGGCACCAACTGGGTGTTCCGTGACGAGACCATGCACATGAACTTCGCGTTCGAGGTCGTGGACACGGTCCGCAAGGAGGAGCCGGAGCTCTTCGACGAGCAGCTCCAGCAGCAGGTCACCGACATGCTGAAGGAGGCCGTGGAAGCCGAGCTGCAGTTCGGCCGCGACCTGTGCGGTGACGGCCTGCCGGGCATGAACACCGAGTCGATGCGCGAGTACCTGGAGTGCGTCGCGGACCAGCGCCTGGTCCGTCTCGGCTTCCCGCCGGTGTACGGCTCGCAGAACCCGTTCTCGTTCATGGAGCTCCAGGGCGTCCAGGAGCTGACGAACTTCTTCGAGCGCCGTCCGTCGGCCTACCAGGTCGCGGTCGAGGGCACGGTCGACCTGGACGAGGACTTCTAAGTCCCGTCCGGCCACCGCCGGTACGGCTTGATAGCGTCCCCGCCCATGGGGAGCGACACCCGGTCCACCGGGTTCTCGGGCGGGGGCGCTTCGTCGTGTCCCGGGCCGGCCGCATGACCGCCGACGGGTGGGCGGGGCGGGCCCGGCTGCGGCCGGGGGGCCTGCTGTACGGGGGCGCCGTCGGGTCCGCCGGTGTGCACGCCCATCACTCCGTCCAGGTCATCGCCGCGCTGGACGGGGACGAGCTGTTGATGGCCGGGCCGGACGGGGAGCCCGTCGGGTGCCGGGCGTACGTGGTCCCGGCCGGGGTGCGCCACGCGGTGCTGCGCGGGGCGCCGCACGGGGTGGTGCTGCACTACGACCCGCTCTCCTCGGCGGGGCGCCGGCTCTCGGCGCTGGCGGGGGACGCGGGGGACCTCGTACCGGCCGCGGGGCTGCCCGCCGACGCCTTCGAGGCGGCGTGCGCACTGGACGCCGTACTACCCGGAGGGCCGCAGCCGGACGCGGCGGAGCACCCGGGGCTGGCACGGGTACTGGAGTGGCTGCCCGGCCGGGAATCGGTACGGCTGGCTCGGGCGGCCGAGGTGGCGTGCCTGTCGGAGAGCCGCCTCGCGCACCTGTTCCGGGCGGAACTCGGGCTGCCGTTCCGCCCGTACGTGCTGTGGCTGCGGCTGATGCGGGCCGCCGAACTGGCCTCCCTGGGGCACTCCCTGACGGACGCGGCGCACGGCGCGGGCTTCGCCGACGGGGCGCATCTCAGCCGGGTGTGGCGGCGGATGTTCGGGATCACGCCGTCGGGCTTCACCCGCACCGTCCAATGGATGTAGCAGGTTCGTTCAAGCCCCGCAGGGCCCCGTGGCCGCACTGTGGGCGCATGAGAAACGCAATGAGCAAATGCGTGGCCGCCTGCACCGGCAAGTCCATGCCGGCCGCCGTGCGCAAGGCCTTTGAGGACGAGCTGCGCCGCGCCCGCGAGGCCGCGCCCGACACCCGGGCCATGTGGACCGCGCTGGAGCGGGCGCACATCATCTCCCAGGCCTGGGCCTGGCCCCACACCCGCGCCCACTGGCACATGTTCCGGCTGGCGGTGCGCTGCCGGGACCGGGCGGAGACGGTGGGGCAGGTGGTGCGGATCCTGGTGGCCGGCGCCGGGTCGGTGACCGGGCGCGTGCCGTACGGCAACACCGGGCGTACGGCGGCGGGCCTCTTGACGCCGATGCCCCTGCCGGACGATCTGCGGGTGCTGCTGGGCCGCGCGCAGACGCCGGTCGATCCCGCGCTCGCGCAGGCCTCCTAGGCGTTCACCGCGCGCGTCACGTCCGTGCTGCCGCCGCCCGGCAGTGGTGTCGACCCGGGGCCACCGGGCCGACTCCCCTGCCGCAGCGGGCGGTGCTACGCGTTCGGGACGGTCTCGTAGCGCGGGGTGCCCTCTTCCATCTGGCGCAGGGCGTCCTTGCGGTCGCGCTTCGAGAGGCGGTCGATGTACAGGTACCCGTACAGGTGGTCCGTCTCGTGCTGGAGGCAGCGCGCGAAGTAGCCCGTACCGCGGACCTTGATCGGGTTGCCCTGAGCGTCCTGGCCGGTCACCTCGGCGTAGTCCGGGCGGGCCAGCGCGGCGTAGGCGGTCGGGACCGACAGGCAGCCCTCGTTGGAGTCGTCGAGCACGCGGGAGGCGGCCGGCAGCTCCACCAGCTTCGGGTTGACCACGAAACCGGTGTGCCGCATGCCGTCGTCGTCCGGGCAGTCGTAGACGAAGACCTTGGCGTCCACGCCGATCTGGTTCGCGGCCAGGCCCACGCCCTCGGCCGCCTTCTGGCTGGCGAACATGTCGTCGATCAGCCGCGCCAGTTCGTCACCGAACTCGGTGACGTCCTTGCACTCCCGGTGCAGTACGGGGTTGCCGACCACCGTGATCGGGCGGGCGGTGCCGCGCTCGCGGTGGGCGACCTCGCGCGCCTCACAGTCCTCGGTGTCCACGACGTACCCGTCGTTGACGACCTCGACGACCTCGTTCTCCTGCTGCGCCATGTCCGCCGTACGCCTTCCGTAAGTCCGTTCACAATGTGCCGGTACAGCCTACGGTGCCGCTCAGCAGACCTCTTCGAGATCCCGCCATTCACGGGTCTCCGGGCTGTCCGCGACCCAGCCGTCGAGCAGTCCGCGCACCAGGCCGGCCGGCGCCGCGATGCCGCACTCCCGCTCAGGCACCCACAGGGGTCCGGAACCGTTGGTGCGGTGGCCCAGTGGTCCGGGGTGCCCCGGTTCGCTGTGGTCGTGCGGGTCCAGGTGCTCCCCGTCGCCCTCGCCGCTCGGCATCACGCTCTCCGAGCAGGTCCGGCACAGCAGCCGCACCGAGGACGACCAGTCCTCGGCGGCGAAGCCCGCGTCCGAGGCCAGCTGCTCCAGTGCGTCGCGGTCCTCCTCGGTGGCCGCCTCCAGCAGGACCACCCAGGTCGGCACCGGGGAGGGCGCCCACAGCTCGATCTCGTCGAAGACGGGGTACGAGGGCCCCGCCGCGGTGACCCGCTCGCCGTGCGGGACCCCGTCGTGCAGGACGACCTCGCCCCAGCGGCGTCCCGAGGAGGGCAGCGGGATCGAGAGGACCTCGATGCGGGCCGGATCGAGCCTGCGGCCCCACACGACTTCGGCCTCGCCCTCGGGGGACAGCCGCACGGCGGCGCTGCCGAGCTCCATGCCGACCGGTTCGCCGCTGCCTTTCGCGGGGTGGGCGCCCGGGCCGTGCGGGTCGCCGGGCACCTTCAGCCCGTACGCCTGCCAGGCCCGGCGGGCCAGCGGCCAGTCCTGCAGCGCGGTCGCGGCGATCCCCACGTTCCACCAGTCAGGGGCGCCGGTCTCGCGGTCCAGCAGGGCCACGGCGCGCAGTCCGGCGGACCGCGCCTGCTCCCAGTCGTGCCGGAACTTGTGCAGCAGTGCGAGGTTGAACCAGGACTCGGACAGCCAGGGCTCCAGGTCGGCGGCTCTGGTGAGCAGCGCGCCCGCGTCCTCGTACCGCCCGTCGCCGATCAGCGTGAACGCGCGGTCGGTGGCCTGCCGCCACGAGGCGGAGGGTCGATGCCGTACCTTCCCGAAGATCCTCACAATTCCCGCCTGCCTGGGGGCACCTCCCAGCAGTGGCTGGGGGACAACGGTGCAGCCTTGCGGACACTCCTACTTGCATCCAACCATGCCCACTCGGACGGCCGCTCATTACCCATGGGTTACCCCGGCGGGACGGGAACAACTCTGTCACGTCCGCCCCTGGCCAGAACCCTTGCAAGACACTCCACGACCTCCGGCTGGTAGTCGCGCCCGGTGCCCAGCCGCAGCTGCTCCAGGGCCGCCAGTGGGCCGCCCGGGTGACGGCTCCCGCCGAGCAGGTCGTCGTACGCGTTGACCGCCCGCACGATGCGCGCCGCGACGGGCTGGTCACGGTACGGGTCCGCCTGCCGCTCCACCACCACGGCCACCTCGGCGGGCACCCCGGTCTGGCGGGCCACCTCACCGCCCAGCTCAGCGATCCGGCGGGCCTCGGCGGCGGGCAGTCCGGCGGTGGCCCCGGCCCGGACCGGGTCGACGAGGGACAGCTGACCGATGTCGTGCATGAGGGCGGCGTATTCCAGCACCGTGAGCTCCCGCTCCGACAGGCCGAGCTCCCGGCCGACGGCGCAGCTGAGCGCGGCGACCCGGCGGGAGTGCCCCGGGCGGGTACAGCCGGCGATCTCGGTGGCCCGGGCCAGGGAGGTGATGGTCTGGCGGTAGGTGGTGCGGATCGCGCTGATCCGGTGGAAGGACATCTGGGTGAGCAGCAGGGGAACGCAGAAGACGGGCAGGGCCCACAGGCCGGCGACGGCCACGCCGAGGGCCATGACGAGCCCGGTGGCGCAGATCGCCGAGCCGATGCCGAGCTGGGCGCGCAGCTCGTCGCGCAGCAGCGGCCCGTACGGCCAGCCCGTGCGGGCGCGGGCCAGCACGGCGGCGAGGACGGCGTCGCACAGGGCGGTCAGGCCGAGCAGGAACAGCAGGAAGAGGACGAGGTACGGGCCCTGCCCGATCCCGTGTTCCAGCCGGCCGGAGTTGTAGAGCGGCTGGAAGCAGACGGCGGCGAAGGAGACGGTCAGGACCCGGCGGGCCAGGTGGTCGGCGGTGGGTGCGCGGCCCCGGGCGACGTGCGGGACGATCCCGGCGAGGGCCGCGGCGACGACGACCGCGACGATCTGGAGCACGCCGTGGTGGGTGGGCTGGGCGCCGCTCGGGCCGAGCAGGGCGTACGCGAGGGCGCCGGCGGAGCCCAGCGGTGCGGGCTGGCGGTCCCCGCCCCCGTCCTGGGCGGCCCGGAGGACGCCGGTGTCACGGGCGTCACGGGCGTCGCCGGTGTCGCGGCGGGCGAGCTCACCGCAGGCGATCAGGGTGCCGAAGGCCAGGGCGGTGCCGGGTTCGACGAGTCCGTACCAGAGGGTGTGTCCGAGACCGGCCAGGGTGAGCGCCCCGGCGGCCCCGCGCACCGCCGCGACGACCGGGCCCCTCACGGTCCGTCCCCGCCGTCGGGCTCCTGCGCGGCCCGCGGTTCCGCGGTCCGTACGACGAGGCGGGCGCCCTGGGCCGGGAGCCCGGCCAGCCCGGGGCCACCGGCGTCCGCGACGGCTCCCGACGCGGAAGCGGAAGCGGAAGCGGAACCCGAAACGGAGGGGGGAGCGGAACCGGCCGGGATCACCTGGACGTCGTCGTCGGCGGTGACCACCGGATGCCAGCCGTGCCGCCCGATGGAGGTGACCAGGGCGCGGACCATCACCGGATCGAAGTGCGCCCCGGCACAGCGTTCCAGCTCGGCCAGGGCCACCGGCACCGGCCGGGCCCGGCTGTACGAGCGGGTCGAGGTCATCGCGTCGAAGGCGTCGGCCACCGCCACCACCCGGGCCGGCACCGGGATCTGCTCCCCGGCCAGCCCGTACGGATAACCGGAGCCGTCGACCCGCTCGTGGTGGTGCAGGATCGCGGACCGGGCCTCGCCCAGGCAGCCGATGCCGCGCACGATCTCGTGCCCGTACTCGGGGTGGAGCTCGATGATCCGGCGCTCCTCGGGGGTCAGCGGGCCGTCCTTGCGCAGCAGCCGGGTCGGGACGCCGATCTTGCCGACGTCGTGCAGGATCCCGGCGATGCGGACGACTTCGAGCCGGTCCTCGGGCATGCCAAGCTCGCGGGCGATCATCGCGGAGGCCTGGCCGACGCGTTCGCCGTGGCCGCGCGTGTAGCGGTCCTTGAGGTCGACGGCCTGGACGAGCGCCCGGATCGTGGCCTGGTGGGCTGCGCGCTCGCGGTGGTACTGGGCGAAGATCCAGCAGGAGACGTACATCGGCAGCAGGACGAGCAGCGCGGCCGGGAGCCCGTACGGGCTGCGCCACATGACGGCCATCATCAGCCCGGCGAGGCCGTGCACGCAGTGCGGGGCCAGGGAGCCGGTGAGCAGGCCGTGCCATGCCGTGCGCGCGGGGCGGCGCTCGGCGGTGGCCAGGACGCCCCCTTCGAGGGCGGTCAGTACGAGGCAGAAGGCGGCGGCCGCGGCTGCCGCGGGGAGCATCGCGTACGGGAACTCCGCGAGCCGCCCGCCGGGAGGCCCCGCGAAGGAGCGTCCGCCCAGCGCGACCGGCCCTCCCAGCAGCCCGAACGTCCACGCCGCGGCCCAGGCGGCGACGGCCTGCTGCGCCGCGTGCCACACCCGCCGGACCCGGGCGGGCCGTTGGACGACCGCCTGGGCGAATCCGCCGGGCAGCGCGACGAGCGCGGCGGCGGCCGGCGGCAGCAGGAAGACCGCGGCGAGCACCACGGGGAAGAAGGAACCGATGCCCTCGGGGACCCTGATGCCCGGCAGCGGGCAGGCCTTGACCAGTTCGCAGCCGAGGTAGAGGAGGGCGAGCAGCCCGACGGCCGGCCAGGGGGTGCCGGGATCGGCGAAAGCCGGAGCGGTGCAGGCCGAAGCCGCGAGGACGGCGCACAGGACGTATCCGCGCGCCGCCGGCGGAAGTACCCGCATGGCGCTCTCCTCCCCTGTGCGGTGCACGTCCGGCGCGGCATCGCACCGGCACCGTTTGGGGAGAATAGGTGGGGCCCCTTGCACAGCGGGCCACATTTTCGTATTGCGCCGTACGGGCGCCCCCGGATTAGCACCTTCGGGTGAACGAAGTGGGCTTCCAGGGGCGGTTGTTCGATCAGCCGGTGGCGGGGTCCGCGGTCACGTCGTGATCGGGGACGGCCTGGCCGGAACGGATCAGCTCGATCCGCCCCATGACCTTGGAGCGCAGGTCGGTCGGCACGTCGTCCGAACCGCAGCAGCGCTTCACCAGCTTCTTGACGGCCTGCTCAAGGCCGTACTTCTCCAGGCAGGGATTGCACTCGCCGAAGTGGGTCTCGAACTTCGTGCAATCGCTGTCCGGCATCTCGTGGTCCAGGAACTCGTACAGGTGGTCCAGGACCTCGGAGCACTCCGTCTCGTGCGGCTCTCCGCAGCTCATGAGCCCGAGCCTTTCAGGTCGTTCGACTCTCCCGCGCCCGCGGGGACCAGCCCGCGCTCACGGGCGTAGTCCTCCAGCATTCCGCGGAGTTGACGGCGGCCACGGTGCAGTCGCGACATGACCGTACCGATGGGTGTACCCATGATGTCCGCGATCTCCTTGTACGCAAAGCCCTCTACGTCAGCAAGATAGACCGCGATGCGGAACTCTTCCGGAATGGCCTGAAGGGCTTCCTTCACATCCGAGTCGGGCAGGTGGTCCAGCGCCTGCGACTCGGCGGAGCGAAGTCCCGTCGACATGTGCGACTCGGCGCGCGCCAGCTGCCAGTCCTCGATCTCCTCCGCGGCGCTGCGCTGCGGTTCACGCTGCTTCTTGCGGTAGGAGTTGATGAACGTGTTGGTCAGAATGCGGTACAGCCACGCCTTGAGATTGGTGCCCTCGCGGAATTGGTGGAAGGACGCGTATGCCTTCGCATACGTCTCCTGGACCAGGTCCTCGGCGTCGGCCGGATTGCGCGTCATGCGCAGCGCGGCCGAGTACATCTGGTCGAGGTAGCCGAGGGCATCCCTCTCGAAGCGCGCATTGCGCTCCGGGGTCGTCTCCTCCGCGTGGCCTTCGTCGGTCCCAGCGACAGGACCCACCTCCTCCGACTGCGTGACGGCTCCGAAAGCGGACCCGCTCGAATCGGAGAATAGTCGACCCTCCCGGCCTTCCGCCGCCTGAAGCGGGCCGCGCTTGGGCCCGGGCAGGACCGTCCAGTCCAGGCCTGCCGCCTGCGGACGGTGCTGGCTGATGACCTGGGTCATGCGCTCCCTCTCCTCCGACGTGTTCCCGTACGTTCTGACATCCGGCACAACAGAAGGGTCGGGTCCCGCATTCCCGGGCGGGGGCAGGGTTTTCGACCTCTGTCAGGTGGGCGCCGGAAAGTGATCGGAATCACTTCGCATTTCCAGCGGATTCCCGGATTCCGTACCGCCTGGGCAATGCGGGCCGATCAGTGGGGAAGCCCGCCCAGCCAGGCGGCGACGGCCTCGGTGATCACCGTGAGGGTCTCGTCCTGGGTCGGACCGGCCTTCTTCGGCACGGCGAAGCCGTGATCGCCGTACGGAACCTCCACCAGCTCGTACGGGGCCTGCGCGGTCGGCGGCGGGAACTCCTCCGGCCGCCCGAAGGGGTCCCGGCCGCCCTGGACCACCAGCGTGGGCCGCCCGGCTCCGGTGAGCTCCCCGGCCCGGGACTTCTCGGGCCGGCCCGGCGGATGCAACGGGAACGCCAGGGCCAGCACGCCGGCCGCCCCCAGCTCGGCGGCGGTCCGGCAGGCCACCCGGGCGCCGGCGCTGCGCCCGCCCGCCACCACGGGCAGTCCGGGCTTGGCCAGCGCCGGCCACAGGGCCCGCCAGCCCTCGTCGAGCACCTTGGGCGCGGCGGCCACCTTCTTCCCGGCGACCCGCCACGGCTGCTCGACGAGCGCGACGGTGATCCCGTGCACGGGCAGGGCCGCGGCCAGGGCCTGGAGGTCGCGGGCCTCGATCCCGCCGCCGGCGCCGTGACTGACGGCGAGGACGAGGCGGGCCGTGCGGGCGGGGGCGGGGTGCCAGGTGATGCGGGCCTCGCCCGCCGGGGTGTCGACGCTCTCGGTACGCGTGATCATGGCACCCATCCTGCACGGGTCGGGCAGCCCTCAGGGGGCAGACACAGCACGGGTCAGAACAGCGTGCACTCCTCCGGCGCGGCCAGCTCCTCCAGCAGCTCCGGGCCGTTGTTGCGGACGTTGCTGACGGCGGTGGAGACGGGGTAGGCGCGCATCAGGCCGCCCGGCGGCGGCGCGAGCAGGGCCTGGAGTTCGTCGGGGTCGGTCCGGGCCGGGTCCAGCCAGGCGTCCCAGCGGTCCGGGGTCAGCATGAGCGGCATCCGGGGGTGGATGTCGGCGAGCGAGGCCGGCCCCTCGGCGGGGGCTACGCCCAGCGGCCCGGTCTCGGCCTCAGCGGTGATCACGGAGCAGGTCGCCCACCAGGCCTGGGGGTGGTCGCCGGGGAGGACCGGATCGCGCCAGAACTCGTACATCCCGGCCATGGCGAAAACGGAGCCGTCGGCGGGGAGCACGAAGTACGGCTGCTTGCGGGCCCGCTTCTTCTTGCCCTCGACCTCCAGCTGCCGCTCGTCGTGGGCGGTGACCCACTCGTAGTAGCCGTCGGCGGGGACGATGCAACGGCGCTGCGCGAAGGGACGGCGGAAGGACGGCTTCTCTGCCAGCGTCTCCGACCTGGCGTTGATCATCCGGGCGGCGCCGTCGGGGTTCTTGGCCCAGGAGGGGACGAGCCCCCACTTCAAGACGCGCAGCTGACGAACCGGACGCGGGTCCGCCGCGTCTTTCACGGGACGGTCGAGGACGACGTGGACCTGCTTCGTCGGGGCCACGTTCCAGTCGGGTGCCAGGGTCTCCTCGGGCTCCCACCGCTCGACGCCGAAGGCCTCCGCCAGTTCCTCGGGCTTACGACTCGCTGCATACCGTCCGCACATGGCTGCCACACTGCCATCCCGCCCACCCCTCACCGCAAGGAGTCCGCCACTCTATGGACAGCACCCCGACCGCCGCCGCCGGCCTGTGGGACCGGCTCACCGGCATACAGACCCCGCCGGCCCTGTGGCTGGTGATCGTGACGGGCGTGGCCGCGCTGACCGCCGTGGGGCTGCGCCCGCTGTGGCGGCTGTCCCGCAACGCCGTGACCATCGCCCACGAGGGCGGCCACGGGCTGATCGCGCTACTGACCGGCCGGCGGCTCGACGGGATCCGGCTGCACACGGACACCAGCGGCGTCACCGTCAGCTGGGGCAAGCCCACCGGGATCGGCATGATCTTGACGGCCGCCGCCGGGTACACGGCGCCCCCGCTGCTCGGGCTCGGCGGGGCGGCGCTGCTGTCGGCGCACCGGATCACGCTGCTGTTGTGGGCGGCCACCGCGCTGCTGCTGGCGATGCTGGTGGTGATCCGGAACGCGTACGGCGCCCTGACGGTGGTGCTGACCGGCGGCACGTTCGTCCTGGTCTCCTGGTTCGCCACGGCCGAGGTCCAGGCCGTCTTCGCGTACCTGGTGGTGTGGTTCCTGCTGCTGGGCGGGGTGCGCCCGGTCTTCGAGCTGGGCGCCAAGCGCCGGCACGGCGGGGCTCCGGATTCCGATGCGGACCAGCTGGGGCGGCTCACGCACGTCCACCCGGTGGCCTGGCTGCTGCTCTTCCACGCCGTCGCCCTGTGCTCGCTCATCGGCGGCGGGCGCTGGCTTCTCAACCTCTGAGACCGACCCCCGGCGGCGGCGCGATCAAGATCTGGGCCCGGGGGGAGCCACTAAAGTGGGGGCCATGACCGAGACCCCCGCGCTCCCCGCCCTCTGGCCCGCTCCGCTCGCCGACGGCACCGTCCACGCCACCGTCACCGTGCCCGGGTCGAAGTCGGTCACCAACCGCGCCCTCGTCCTCGCCGCGCTCGCCGCCGAGCCGGGCTGGGTGCGCCGCCCGCTGCGCTCGCGCGACTCCCAGCTGATGTCGGACGCGCTGCGCGCGCTCGGCGTCGGCATCGAGGAGACCGCTTCCTCCAGCTCCGGTGACGGCGCCGGCGGCGAGGCGTGGCGGATCATCCCCGCCGCCCTACACGGCCCGGCCACCGTCGACGTCGGCAACGCGGGCACGGTCATGCGCTTCCTGCCGCCCGTGGCCACCCTGGCCGCCGGTGACATCCGCTTCGACGGCGACCCGCGCTCGTACGAGCGCCCCCTCGGCCAGGTCATCAGCGCCCTGCGTACCCTCGGCGCCCGGATCGACGACGACGGGCGGGGCGCGCTGCCGCTGACCGTTCAGGGCGGTGGGGCGCTGGAGGGCGGCGTCGTCGAGATCGACGCCTCCAACTCCTCGCAGTTCGTCTCGGCCCTGCTGCTGTCCGCCCCGCGCTTCAACCAGGGCGTCGAGGTCCGGCACGTGGGCACCACCCTGCCGTCGATGCCGCACATCCGGATGACGGTGGAGATGCTGCGCGCGGCGGGCGCCCAGGTCGACACCCCGGAGGCGGGCGGCGAGCCGAACGTGTGGCGGGTCGCGCCGAGCGCGCTGCTGGGCCGCGACATGGTGGTGGAGCCGGACCTGTCGAACGCGCAGCCGTTCATGGCGGCGGCCCTGATCACCGGTGGCACGGTCACGATCCCGGACTGGCCGCGCCGCACGACCCAGCCCGGCGACGAGCTGCGCCGGATCTTCACGGAGATGGGCGGCTCCTGCGAGCTGACCGACGCGGGCCTGGTCTTCACCGGCAGCGGCAAGATCCACGGCATCGACGTGGACCTCGGCGAGGTCGGCGAGCTCACCCCCGGCATCGCGGCCGTCGCCGCGCTGGCCGACTCCCCTTCCACCCTGCGCGGGGTGGCCCACCTGCGCCTGCACGAGACGGACCGGCTGGCGGCGCTGACCACCGAGATCAACCGGCTCGGCGGCGAAGTCACCGAGACCGCCGACGGCCTGCACATCCGTCCGCGCCCGCTGCACGGCGGCGTGTTCCACACGTACGACGACCACCGGATGGCCACCGCGGGCGCGGTGATCGGCCTGGCGGTCGAAGGCGTGCAGATCGAGAACGTGGCGACGACCGCGAAGACCCTGCCGGACTTCCCGAAGATGTGGACCGACATGCTCGGCAAAGCTGCGCCGGTAGCGGGAGCGTAGGGCCCGTCATGCGCAGGTACGGCAAGCACACCGACGAGGACGACATCCGCCAGCGGCCCAACCCCAAGGGCAACCGGCCCCGGACCACCATCCGGCCCAAGCACGAGGACGCGGCCGAGGGCTTCGTCCTGACCGTCGACCGGGGCCGGCTGACCTGCCTGGTCGACGGCCGCACGATCCACGCGATGAAGGCCCGTGAGCTGGGCCGCAAGGCGGCGGTCGTCGGCGACCGGGTCTGGATCGTCGGCGACCTGACCGGGAAGAAGGACACCCTCGCGCGGATCGTGCGGATCGAGGAGCGCAAGTCGGTCCTACGGCGCACCGCGGACGACGACGACCCGTACGAGCGGGTGGTCGTCGCCAACGCGGACCAGCTGGCGATCGTGACGGCGCTGGCCGACCCGGAGCCGCGGCCGCGGATGATCGACCGCTGTCTGGTGGCCGCGTACGACGCCGGGCTCGAACCGCTGCTCGTGCTCACGAAGTCGGACCTGACCTCCGCGGACAAGATCCTGGAGATCTACTCCACGTTCGGCCTGAACTACGTGGTGACCAACCGCGATGAGCTGGCGAGCGGTGACGCCGCCGACCGGGTGCGCGAGCGCCTGGCCGGCCGGATCACCGCCTTCGTCGGCCACTCGGGCGTCGGCAAGACCACGTTGGTGAACTCGCTGGTCTCCGAAGGCCGCCAGCGCGCCACCGGGCACGTCAACGCGGTGACCGGCCGCGGCCGGCACACCACCACCTCGGCGCTCGCGCTTCCGCTGCCCGCCGGCGACGGCTGGGTCATCGACACCCCGGGCGTGCGCTCGTTCGGCCTGCACCACGTCGACCCGTCCCGGGTGATCCTGGCCTTCCCGGACCTGGTTCCCGGTACCGAGGACTGCCCGCGGGCCTGCAGCCACGACGAACAGGACTGCGCGCTCGACAAGTGGGTGGAGGACGGCCACGCGGATCCGGCGCGCCTGTACTCGCTGCGGCGGCTGCTGCAGACCCGCGAACGCCGCGAAGGCGACTGATCGTCCGGAGGGGTTTGCCGGGTACCGCGTCTGGTAAATGCATAGTCGCACCATGTGACACGACGTCACCTGAGGCGGGGAGGCATGCGCCATGGCGTGGCTGCTGGTGGTCGTCGCGGGGATCCTGGAGACCGGTTTCGCGGTCTGCCTCAAGCTGTCCCACGGGTTCACCCGGCTGTGGCCGACCATCGCCTTCGCCTGCTTCGCCCTGGGCAGCTTCGGCCTGCTGACGCTGGCGTTGAAGAAGCTGGACGTGGGCCCCGCCTACGCGGTGTGGACGGGCATCGGGGCCGCCGGTACGGCCATCTACGGCATGATCTTCCTCGGCGACCTGGTCTCCACCCTCAAACTGGTCTCGATCACGCTGGTCATCCTGGGCGTCATCGGCCTCCAGCTGTCCGGTTCGACTCACTGAGCAGGCGCAGGAGCCGCATCAGCTCACCGAGGCCCGGCTCCTCTCCCGGGGCTATCACGTACGACAGCGCGAGGCGCACGGCGAGCTCGCACCGCTGCGCCCCCTCCCCCGGGGCGAGCGTGGCCGAGGCCCGGTCGCGGACGGCCCGGGCCAGCTCCCCGGGCCCGGGGGCCGGCACTCCGGGCCGCACTCCCTGCCCGGGCGGCACCGGTAAGTTCCCGTCCCAGCAGCCCGTCAGCAGGGCCCGTACGAGGGGCCGCGCGCGGGCCGCCCGTACGGTCCACTCCGCGACCGAGGCGAGACGTTCGGCCACCCCGGCCGGGGAGCGCAGCACCCGGTCCACCCCTTCGAGGTACCAGTCGGCCTCGCGGCGCACCAGGGCCCGGCCCAGGCCGGCCTTGCCGCCGAACTCGTTGTAGAGGGTCTGCCGGGACACCCCGGCGGTGGCTGCCACGTCGACCATCCGCACCGAGGGCCAGGGGCGTGCCAACAGTGCCGCACCCGCAGCTTCCAACAAGGACTCCCGGGCTGCCGGCATGCGCGCCTCCCCGCTCGACTTCCCCGCTCGGCCTTCCCGCCAGAGTTGACGGACCGACAGATCCTGTCAAGGGCGCCTGCCGGTCGCACCGTGGACGGCGTTCGCCGGGTCCGGGGAGTCCCGATACTGTTCGGCCATGCCCGAGTATGACGATGACCTGCGCCTTGCCCTTGAGCTCGCCGACGCGGCGGACACCGCCACGATGCAGCGGTTCCGCGCCCTGGACCTGAAGGTCGAGACGAAGCCGGACATGACCCCGGTGAGCGAGGCGGACAAGGCCGCGGAGGAGGTCGTCCGGGCCGGGATCGAGGCCGCGCGGCCCGCCGACGCCATTCTGGGCGAGGAGTACGGCCTCAAGGGCAGCGGCCCGCGCCGCTGGGTCGTGGACCCGATCGACGGCACGAAGAACTACGTGCGCGGCGTACCCGTCTGGGCGACGCTGATCTCGCTGATGGAGGAGGGCTCCGACGGGGTCTTCCGGCCCGTGGTCGGCGTGGTTTCGGCGCCGGCGCTGGGTCGCCGCTGGTGGGCGGCGCAGGGCGCGGGCGCGTACGCCGGCGGTGCGCTGGGTGGTGCTCCCGTACGGCTCGGCGTCTCGAAGGTGGGCACCCTGGGCGACGCCTCCTTCGCGTACTCCTCGCTGAGCGGCTGGGAGGAGCAGGGCCGCCTGGCCGGGTTCCTGGACCTGACCCGGCAATGCTGGCGCACCCGCGGTTACGGCGACTTCTGGCCGTACATGATGGTCGCCGAGGGCTCGCTGGACCTGTGCGCGGAGCCGGAGCTGAACCTGTGGGACATGGCGGCCATCGCGGTCGTGGTCCAGGAGGCGGGAGGCCGGTTCACCAGCCTGGACGGCGCGCAGGGCGTGCACGGCGGGAATGCGGCCGCCTCGAACGGGCTGTTGCACGAGGAGATGCTGGGGTATTTGCGCCCGCGCGCCTGAGCCGTCGGGTCCCTGCACCCGGACAACCGGGTGCGCCCTCTTGATGACCCTCCGTGTCCATGGGAATCTGAGACTCCTCCGCTTGTGCGCTTGTGAAGTCCTTCTCTAAGTGCGGCGGAGGACTCTCCCCAGGAGGTGGTCCTCTTCATGCTCGTCCGCGACGCCATGAGCACCGTGATCCTCACCCTCGGACCCGCCCACACCCTCCGGCAGGCGGCCAGCCTGATGTCCGGCCGACGCGTCGGCGCAGCCGTCGTCCTCGATCCCGACCACAGCGGGATCGGCATCCTGACCGAACGCGACATCCTCAACTCCCTCGGTGCGGGCCACGATCCCGACCGGGAGTCCGTGGGTGCGCACACCACCAACAACGTGGTGTTCTGCACCCCTCAGGCCACCGTCCAGGAGGCCGCGGAGGCGATGGTCCACGGCGGCTTCCGCCATCTGATCGTGCTGGAGCACGGCGGCCCCGTCGGCATCGTGTCCGTGCGCGACGTCATCCGCTGCTGGGTGCCGGACCGGCGCAGCGCCGTACCCGCGTAAGCCGGAGGGCCGGACCCCGTCCGGGGTCCGGCCCTTCAGCTGTCGACGAGCGGTGGATCAGCCGCGGAGGGCCTGGACCGCGGCCTCCAGCCGCTTGCCGAAGTCACCGTCCGCCTGACGGAAGTTGTCGATCGCGCGCTCGGCGAGGTCGTCACGGGAGACCTTGGCGATGAAGCCGGAAAGATTCTCGATCAGACGGGACTTCTCGTCCTGCGGCATCAGCCGGTAGAGGTTGCCGGCCTGGACGAAGTCGCTGTCCTCGGAGTGCACCGGGGCGGCGTGGTTGCCCGTGCCGCCCGACACCGGGACGGACTGCCACAGCGGGCGGTCGGTCTGGTGCGGGCCGCCGAAGCTGTTCGGCTCGTAGTTCTTCGCACCCTTGTGGCGACCGTCGTACAGGAAGCCGTCACGGGAGTTGGTGCGCGCCTCGGTGGCGTGCGGGCGGTTCACCGGCAGGTGGTCGGCGTTGATGCCGACGCGGTAGCGGTGGGCGTCGCCGTACGCGAAGAGGCGGCCCTGGAGCATCTTGTCCGGGGACGGACCTATGCCGGGGACGAAGTGGGCCGGGCTGAAGATGCTCTGCTCGACCTCGGCGAAGACGTTCTCCGGGTTGCGGTTGAGCTCCAGCTTGCCGATCTCGATCGGCGGGTAGTCCTCGTGCGGCCACACCTTGGTGAGGTCGAACGGGTTGAAGCGGTACTCGGTCGCGTCGGCCGCGGGCATGATCTGGACCTGCACGGTCCAGGTCGGGAAGTCGCCGCGCTCGATGGACTCGCGCAGGTCGCGCTGGTGCGAGTCGGGGTCCTCACCGGCGAGCTTGTTGGCCTCGGCCTGGGTGAGGTTCTTGATGCCCTGGTCGGTCTTGAAGTGGTACTTGACCCAGAACACCTCGCCGGCCTCGTTGTTCCACTGGAACGTGTGCGAGCCGTAGCCGTTCATGTGGCGGTAGGACGCCGGTATGCCGCGGTCGCCGAACAGCCAGGTCACCTGGTGGGTGGACTCGGGCGAGAGGCCCCAGAAGTCCCAGACGTTGTCCGCCTCCTGCGAGCCGGTGTACGGGTCGCGCTTCTGGGTGTGGATGAAGTCCGGGAACTTGATGGCGTCCTTGATGAAGAACACCGGGGTGTTGTTGCCGACGAGGTCGTAGTTGCCCTCTTCGGTGTAGAACTTCAGCGCCCAGCCGCGGGGGTCGCGCACCGCGTCGGCCGCGCCGAGGTTGCCCGCGACGGTGGAGAAGCGCAGGAACGTCTCGGTCTGCTTGCCGACCTCGGACAAGAACTTCGCCCGGGTCCACTGCGAGACGTCACGGGTGAGGGTGAAGGTGCCGTACGCGCCGGCTCCGCGGGCGTGCACCACGCGCTCCGGGATGCGCTCGCGGTTGAAGTGCGCCAGCTTCTCAAGGAGCAGCTGGTCCTGGACCAGGACGGGCCCTCCGACGCCGGCCGTCTCGCTGTTCTGGTTGTCGGCGACCGGAGCCCCGGCCTCCGTGGTGAGCGGTCCCTGCGTCACGTGCGCCTCCTGCGTCATTCCTGCCATGTGCCTGTCCTTGGCCCTGTCGTCTACTGCACTCGATCCTACGATGGACTTTGTCTAAGTCAAGTAAGGTTCCAACTCCACACACGTTCGGGAGTTACACCCATTCCCCGCGCTGTTAGGCTGGTGTCCATGAGTGACCTGCTGGAACGACTTCGCGGACGCGGATGGCGCATGACCGCACAGCGGCGTGTCGTGGCCGAGGTGCTCGACGGTGACCACGTTCACCTGACGGCCGACGAGGTGCATGCGCGCGCGGTGGACAAGCTGCCGGAGATCTCGCGCGCCACCGTCTACAACACGCTGGGTGAGCTCGTGTCCCTCGGCGAGGTGCTGGAGGTCTCCACGGACCGCCGGGCCAAGCGGTACGACCCCAACGCCCACCAGCCCCACCAGCACCTGGTCTGCGCCCAGTGCGGCGCGATCCGCGACGTGCACCCGTCGGGGAACCCGCTGGCCGACCTCCCGGACGCGGAGCGCTTCGGCTTCGTGGTGTCGGCGGTCGAGGTGACGTACCGCGGGCTGTGCCCGTCCTGCGCGGGGGCGTGACGAACCAGCGAAGCGGAGGGCCCGGGAACGATGTTCCCGGGCCCTCCGCTTCGTTGCACTTCGTTCGCGTAAACGACTGAAGGCCCGGATCCAGAGGATCCGGGCCTTCAGCCTTCAGTAGCGGGGACAGGATTTGAACCTGCGACCTCTGGGTTATGAGCCCAGCGAGCTACCGAGCTGCTCCACCCCGCGTCGGTAAACACGACTTTACGTGACGCCCCCGCACAGATGCAAATCGCTTAACGATGGGCCCCGCAGACCCCTGCGCCCCGCCGGCCGGGGGTCAGGGGTCAGGGGCCCCGGGGGTCAGGCGGAGAGTTCCTCCGCGAGGGCCTCGCGGAGGCGGGCGGCGCGCTCGGAGACCTCCGCCGGCCCCAGCTCCATGGCCCGGACGCACCACTTCTGCCCCTCGGCCAGGTCCCCGTGCCGGGCGGCCAGCAGCCCCAGCCGCAGCGCCGCCCGGCCGTGGCCGGCCACCGCGGCCCGGGTCCACCACAGTGCGGCCTCCGGCTCGTTCCCTTCCCGCGCCAGCAGCAGCCCGAGGTTGAAGGCCCCGTTCCGGGACCCGGCCTCGGCCGCCTCCCGGTACCACCGGGCCGCGACCGCCAGATCGCCCCGCGCGGCGGCGAGCATCCCGACCCGCACCTGGGCGCGCCGGTGCCCCAGCTCCGCGGCCCGCTCGTACCATTCCTCGCTCTCGCTGCGCCCGGCCCCGCCGACCGGCTCGCCCAGCGCCACCGGCTCCGGCGGCGGAGCCAGCGACTCCAGCAGAGCGGCCAGCCGGAACGCCGCCTCCGCGCTGCCGCCGCCCGCGGCGCAGCGCAGGTGCCGCTCGGCCGCGCGGTCCTCGCCGTCGCGGACCAGCGCGATCCCGACCTGGAGCGCCGCGTCGGTGTGGCCGGCCGACGCGGCCCGCTCGTACCACTTCAGCGCCGTCCGGTCGTCGTCCCGGCTCGCGAACAGGATGCCGAGGTTGAACGCGGCGTCGACGCTGCCCGCCTCGGCCGCCTTCGAGAACCACGGCTCGGCCCCGGCCGCGTCGCCGACCTGGAGCAGCATGATGGCGAGGGCGTTGGCGGCCTCCCGGTGGCCGGCGTAGGCGGCGCGCCGGTACCACTGCTCGGCCTGGGCGGTCCGCTCCTGTGCGGCGCACAGCAAAGCAAGGTTGTACGCCCCGTTCTGGTCGCCCGCGTCCATGGCGGTCCGGTACCACTTCTCCGCGGTCTGGGTCTCGCCCCGCGCGGCGTGCAGCGCCCCCAGGGCGTTGGCGGCGTTCCCGTCGCCGTCCTGTGCGGCCCGGTTCCACCACGCGACGGCGCTCTCCTCGTCGCCGGCGTCGCGCAGCAGGAAGCCGAGCGCGCACGCGGCGCGCGCCTCGCCCTGCTTGGCGGAGGTCAGGTACCAGCGCCCGGCCTCCTTGAGCTCGCCGCGCGCCTCCAGGAGGGCGCCCAGGTGCAGTGCGGCCTGCCGGTGCCCGCGCGCGGCGGCCTGCCGGTACCACTGCTCGGCCTCTGCGGGGTCGCCCTTGCGCAGGTGCCGGGCCAGCCGGTAGGCGGCTTCGCGGTGCCCCTGCTCGGCCGCCTGCCGCAGCCAGCGCTCGACGCCCTTGTCGCCGCGGTGCTCCAGCAGCTCGGCGAGCCCGTACGCGCCGAGGGCATGGCCGGATTCCGCTGCCTGGCGGAGCCAGTACTCGGCGGCGGGCTCGTCCCCGCGCTCGCGGAAGTGGCGGCCCAGCGCGTGTGCGGCCGGCGCGGATCCGGCCACGGCGGCGACGCGCCACCAGCCGGCGGCCTCCTCGGGGTAGCCCCGTTGGAGCAGCAGCACTCCCAGGTTGTTGGCGGCGGCGCGGTCCCCCTCCGCGGTGGCGCCGCGCAGGTACGGCTCCGCGCCGGCCAGGTCGCCGCGGCGCAGCAGCAGCGCCCCGAGCACGCTCATCGCGCCCGGGTCCCCCCGGTCGGCCGCGACCCGGTGCCGTGCCTCCAGCTCGGTGTCGCTCGCCGGGTCGGTCTCGGCGAACATTTCCTCCGCGAAATCCGCATCGGTCAGTGCGGTCTGCGCGTTAACGACCGGAGCCTCCTCGTTGGCCTCTGCGCCCGATTCGACTTCCGCCCTCACAAACCGCCCTGTCTCCAGCAGAGTTGACCTGTCCCCCATAAATCCCATCGTCGCATCACCTGCTACCCGCGTACACCTGGTATGTCGCAGCCTGTGAGGTCACTACAGCGTTTTGTCGACATGCCCACAGAGAGATAAGTCAAACACGGTCCCGCCCCAACTCACCCGTCTCAGCTACCTCATGGCCCCGCGTGTCCCCCCTGGACATGACGAAGGCCCGGATCCCATGGATCCGGGCCTTCATCTTCAGTAGCGGGGACAGGATTTGAACCTGCGACCTCTGGGTTATGAGCCCAGCGAGCTACCGAGCTGCTCCACCCCGCGTCGGTGAAACCACAGTATCACGACGCGGGACTGAGCCATTACTCCTTATCCAGCCGGCTTCGGGGCGGTCAGCTTCGCCTCCGCGTCGATCGCCCGCTGCAGCGCCGCCTTGATGTCGTCCTGCGCCTTGCCGAAGGCCGTCCAGTCGCCGGACTGACGGGCCTTGTCGGCCGCCTCGATCGCCTTCCTGGCATCGTCGAGCGCCGCCTTGACCGTCGGGTCCGTGGCGGTCGGGGGCGTGGTGGTGCCCTCGCCCGGCGGGGTCACCGGAGTCGTCGGCACGGTCGGCGCCTCGGCCCCGAAGACCACGTTCAGCGCCTTCTCCAGGCTGTCCTCGAACGCGGTCTGGTTGCCGTACGTCACCAGCACCTTGCGCAGCAGCGGGTACTTCAGGTTCGAGCTGCGCACGTACACCGGCTCCACGTACAGCATTCCGCCGTCGAGCGGCACCGCGAGCAGATTGCCGTACTCGACTTCCGAGTCGCCGCCGCGCAGCAGCCTGATCGATTCAGCGATCTTCGGTTCCGACTGGAACTTGCTCTGCACCTGCTTGGGGCCGTCGACCGGCTTGCTCGTCGGCAGCTTCAGGATTCTGATCTTGCCGTAGTCCTGGGTGCCCGGATCGGCGTTGACCGCCATGAAGGCGCTCAGGTTGTCCCGCTCGTTCGGCGTGAACGTCGTCGTGAGCGAGAAGACCTGGTCCTTCTCCTTCTGGTCCGGCATCTTCATCGACAGGTAGTACGGCGGGACCGCCGTGCCGGCCTTGGTCGTCGGGTCGTCCGGGACGGCCCAGGCCTCACTGCCGCTGAGGAAGGTCTGCGGGTCCGTGACGTGGTACCGGGTGAGCAGCTCGCGCTGGACCTTGAAGAGGTCCTGCGGGTAGCGCAGGTGGTCCATGAGCGGCTTGGAGATCTCGCTCTTGGGCTTGACCGTCCCCGGGAACGCCTTCATCCAGGTCTTCAGGACCGGGTCCTCGGTGTCCCACTGGTACAGGCTGACCGTGCCGTCGTAGGCGTCGACCGTGGCCTTGACCGAATTGCGGATGTAGTTGACCTGGTTCTCCTGCGCCACCACCGCGCGCTGGCTGTTGGTCAGCGAGTCCGCGGTGCTCTGGCCCAGCGTGGTGCGCGAGGCGTACGGGTAGCCGTTCGTCGTCGTGTACGCGTCGACGATCCACTTGATCCGGCCGTCCACGACCGCCGGGTACGGGGCGCCGTCGATGGTCAGCCACGGGGCGACCGCCTCGACGCGCTCCTTGGGCGTGCGGTGGTACAGGATCCGCGAGCCGTCGCCGATGGCGCCGGAGTAGAGGATCTGCGGCTCGCTGAACGCGAGCGCGTACGCCGCCCGGTTGACCGGGTTGTCGAGGTTGACGCCCGAGCCGCCCTTGTAGCTCGTCTCCTTCTCGCCCTTGTCGTCCGAGTAGTCGAGCTCCTTCTGCGGTCCGCCGACGATCGAGTACTGCTTCGTCTGCTCGCCGTAGTAGATGCGCTGCTCGAAGTCCGTGCCGAACATCCCCTTGGAGGGCAGGTCGGACTGGGTGAAGTCGGGGGCACCGTCCTTGACGGTGGTGCCCTTGGCGGCGACCACGCCGTAGCCGTGCGTGTACTTGAAGTGGTCGTTGATCCAGTTGTTCTTCGGGATGCCGCCGATGTTCAGCTCGCGCAGCCCGATGACCGTGTCCTGGCCGCTGTACCGGTCCACGGCGAGCGTGGACGGGAAGCCGTAGTAGCCCTTGACCTGCTGGAGCTGCTGGAACGCCGGCGAGACGATGTTCGGGTCGAGGAGCCGGACGCTGGCCGTGGTGTCGGCCGCCTGCCGCAGCTTGGTCTTGTCCTCGGTCTGCGGGACGCCCGGGTAGTCCTTCACCTCGGAGCGGTCGATCCCGTAGGCGTCACGCGTCGCCTTGATGTTCTTCTCGACGTACGGCGATTCCTTGGCCTGCTCGTTCGGCTGGACCTGGAACTTCTGCACGATCGCCGGGTACAGCCCCCCGATCAGGATCGCCGAGAGCACCATCAGGCCGAAGCCGATGACCGGCAGCTGCCAGGTGCGGCGCCACAGCGTCGCGAAGAAGAGCACGGCGCAGATGGCCGCGATGGCGACGAGGATCGTCTTCGCCGGCAGGTACGCGTTCGCGTCGACGTAGCGCAGGCCGGTCCAGTTGTCCGCGGCCTTGAAGTCGCTGGACTTCACGGCGAGGCCGTACCGGTCGAGCCAGTACGCCACGGCCTTCAGCGTCACGAAGAGGCCGAGCAGCACCGACAGGTGTCCGGTCGCCGCCGCGGTGGCCCGGGCGCCCGGGCTCGTCACGCGCAGGCCGCCGTACAGGTAGTGGACGACGACCGCGGCGATCACCGACAGCACGACCGCGGCGAAGCCGAAGCCGAGCAGGAAGCGGTACCAGGGCAGGTCGAAGGTGTAGAACGACACGTCCAGATGGAACTGGGGGTCCTTCTGCCCGAAGGGCACCCCGTTCACGTACATCAGCCAGGTTTTCCACTGGCCGGCCGCCGAGGCGCCCGCGATCATGCCGACGAGCGCCGCGATCCCGAGGAGCAGCCACGTCTTGTACGGGGCGACGCTCATCCGGTAGCGGTCGAGGCTCTGCTGCTCCATGGACATCGCGGACAGCGGCGGCCGCAGCCGGTACGCCAGCCAGATGTTCAGGCCGACGGCACCCGCCATCAGCAGGCCGAAGACGGCGAAGAGGCCGATCTTGGTCCACAGGGTGGTGGTGAAGACGGTGGAGTACTTCACGGAGCGGAACCAGAGCCAGTCCGTCCAGAAGCCCGCGAACATGACGAACGCCATGCCCAGGACGGCCAGTACGCCCAAGGTCATCAGAAGAGTGCGGGCACGCCGGGAGGGGCGGCCGACTCTCATCCGTGGCCCGGAAGGGCCTCCGCCGCGGTCCGGCATCTGGAAAGCCAAGGTGCGCACCTCGAAAGTCGCTGAGTGTCGTGCTGGACATTTCAAAAGCTGGGCCCCCGATCGTAGGGCCCACTGATTCAACTTACTGAGGCTTTAGTCGGTTCCCGGTGTCGGGTGGAAAGGAGGCAGGATGTAGTCCATGTCCAACGTTTCTCCTTCCCCCGGCACGCCGATGGCGGCCACTCCCCTGACGCGTGCCGTCCTTGAGATCGACGAGTACGCCTCCTCCCTCGGCTGGGACAAGCCCGCCCGGCTGTTCGCGCTCGTCGACACCGCCAAGCTCCGCAAGTCGGAGCCGCGGCTCGCAGGCCAGCTCGGCCTCGACCAGGACGACGCGGGCAAGAGCCAGCTCACCCCGATCGAGCAGGACGAGGTGCCCAAGGGCACGCCGCTGGACAAGTTCCTGGGAACCATCGCCTGGCCCAAGGCGATCGTCGGCTGCGCGCTGACGGTGGAACGGCTGATGCTGCCGCCGTCCGCGGAGGCCTCCGTACCGGAGGGGCTCAGCGACAAGCAGCTGGCCAAGTGGGTCGCCACTCACCCGGACCGGCAGGAGGTGCGGCTGACCGTGGGCGTGCTGCGCGACGGCTCCCGGGAGTCCGCGGTACGGCTGCGCGAGAAGGACTCCTCGACCGAGGTCCTGACCGGCGCGAGCCTGGTGCCGGGCCTGGCCGAGGCGCTGGCCGCGACGTTCCTGGACTGACCGGCCCGGGCGGACGGGCTCGGGGGCGGACCGGCCGCTAGCCGCACTGCGGCAGGCCGGCCGTGTCGCCCTTGCTGATCTTCTCCAGCGCCTTCGTGGCGTCGTCGATGGTCGAGACCTTCACGAGGGTCAGGCCGTCGGGGACGTGCTGGGAGGCGGCGGAGCAGTTCTCGGCGGGCGTCAGGAAGTACTCGGCGCCGGCCTGCCGGGCCCCGATCGTCTTCATCTGGATGCCGCCGATGGGGCCGACCTTGCCGGCGTCGTCGATGGTGCCGGTGCCCGCGACGAACTTCCCGCCGGTCAGATCGCCCGGGGTGAGCTTGTCGACGATGCCGAGGGAGAACATCAGGCCCGCGCTCGGGCCGCCGACGTCGGCGAGCTTGATGTCGATCGCGAACGGGAAGGTGTGGTCGGTGCCCGCCCGGATGCCGACGATGGCATGCCCGTCGCCCTCCGCCTTCGCGGTGGTGATCACGACCTTGGTCGACCCGGTGGGCTCCTTGTGCGCCTTCTCGGCCGCTGCCGCCTCGGCGGCGGGCACGATGGTGAACTCGACCGGCTCGCCGGCCTTGCGCTTGGTGACGAGCTTGGCCACGTCCTCGGGGGCGTTGATCGGGCTGCCGTCGACGGCCCGGATCACGTCACCGGCGTGCAGCTTGCCCTCGGCGGGGCTCCCCTTGACGACGGTGGAGACCACGACGCGGGAGGCGACGCCCGGAGTGCCCAGCTGCTTGAGGGCCGCCACCTTGGCGCTCTCCTGCGACTGGCTGAACTCCTCGGCGTTCTCCTGGGTCGACTGCTCCTCCGTCTTCCCGTCCGGGTAGAGGTTCTCGTGCGGGACGACGATGTTGTCGTCGGACAGCCAGCCGTAGACCGCTTCCAGCAGGTTCATGTCGTAGTCGGCGCCGGTGACCCGGACCGTCGTCATGTTGAGGTGCCCACTGGCCGGGTACGTCTTGTGGTCCGCGATGCTGATGACGGGCTCGCCGTGCGAGTCCCCGAGCGTGTTCACCGTCGGGCCCGGGCTCATTTCCGAGTACGGGACCTTGATGAAAACCCCTGCGCAGAGCAGCGCGAACAGCAGGAGGGTGGAGGCGAGCATCGTCGCAGTGCGGCGTGGCATGGATCGACAGTACGGGACGCCCCAGACGGGCGGCCGCCGGGGCCGGTCCGTACGGGGGCCGTACGCGGAACTCTCAGCGGATTCTCAGGGGCGGGTCTTCGAGGGGCCTCGCCCGGGACGCGTCACACCGCGTCGGAACCGGAATGGGCCGCTGCCTTCGCCCTGGCCTGATCGGCCTTGTCCATGGCTTCACGGAACCTCGCGTATCCCGCGAGTTCGGATATGTCACCTTGAGTGCGGTCGCGCGCCGCCCAGCTGCCCCATATCGCCGCTCCGATGGCGGCGAACAGCGGAATCAGCAACCACGCCAGTGACGCCATGGACGTGCCTCCCTGCCCCGAAAGTACGTGTCGTTGGTGGCTTCAACGCTCGTGCCCGGAGGGGGGTTACGCAAATCGAGGGCGTGTTGCGCGGCCGAACGGGTGGGACAGTACAAGATCGCACCCCCACCCCCGCACCCGGCCCCCGAGTACCCGCCGGCCAGCGCCCGCCAAGGCGCCGGCCGAGGGCGCTCAGCAGGCTCCGACCCACTCCTCGGTGCCGTCGGAGAAGGTCTGGTGCTTCCAGATCGGGACCTCGTGCTTGAGGTCGTCGATCAGCATCCGGCAGGCCTCGAAGGCCTCGCCGCGGTGCGGGCAGGACACCGCCACGATCACCGCGAGGTCGCCGACGGCCAGGTCGCCGATGCGGTGGACGGCGGCCAGGGCGCGGACCGGGTACTTGTCGATCACGCGCTCGGCGACGCGGCGCATCTCGGCCTCGGCCGACGGGTGGCAGGAGTAGCCGAGCGCGTCGACGTCGGCCCCGCTGTCGTGGTTGCGCACGGTGCCGACGAAGAGGGTCGTGCCACCCGTCGCGTCGTCGCCTACCGCCTTGAAGACCTCGTCGATCGAGAGCGGGGTCTCACGGATTTCGAGCAGCCGGATCGGGTCCGGAGCGGCCTGCTCGCCGGGGTGGTCGAAGTGCGGTGCCATGCAGCCATCGTGCACCACCGCTCTCACATCTCGGAAGAGCCGATTCGACCGGCTGTACGGCCCACCGGTATGGAGCCTCCTACAGGATCACCGCGGCCGAGCCGCCCCGAGCTCGGGCACCCGCCGCCCGCGGCAGACCCGTGCAGCCCCCGCCCGGGGCCGGACGCCCGGGGCGGGGCCGACCCCTCGGGGCCCGGGGCCGGCAGGCCCGGGACGGTCAGATGCCGCGGCGCTTGCGGGCCCTGCGGACCACCGCCGCCGCGCCCAGCAGGGCGACCGTCGCGCCGGCCGCGCCCGCCGCGGTGGCGTCCTTGCGGCCCAGCCGGCGCCCAGCGACCGTGTGCCGGCCCGCGACTTCCTGGAGGAGCTCGGCCAGCACCTCCTCGTTGGTCCAGCGCGGCCGCCAACCCGCCGCGTGCAGCCCGCTCACGCTGACCACCCACGGATGCATCGTGTACGCGAGGTCCCCTGCCGGGGAGGGAGTCAGGCCGATCCGGTGGAGCCGGGCCGCCGCGCCGAGCGCGACCGCCGACGGGAGCTCCATGCGGCGGATGCCGCTCAGCTCCTCGACCTCCTCCTGTTCCAGCCAGCCCTCGCAGCCCACCGCCAGCTCGCCCTCGACCTTCTCCAGTGCCGCGTACTCCAGCGCGCTGACCAGGTCCTCGACGTGGCAGAACTGCCAGGTCGGCCGGGAGCCGGCCACCACCAGCAGGCGCGGCGACTCGAAGTACCGGGTCAGGGCGGTGTCGGTGCCGCCGACCAGGACCGCCGGGCGGACCACCGTCACGTTGAGCCCGGGGTGCGCCCGCGGCGCCCGGCGGCCGAGCCGCTCGATCTCCAGCAGGTCGCCGACGCCCGTCGCCTCGGCCGTGGCCCGCAGCTCGGAGTCCTCCGACAGCGGGATGTCATTGTCCGGCAGGGCCCCGTAGACCATCGCGGAGGTGCACAGCACGACCCGGTGCACCCCGGCCGCGGCGGCGGCCGTCAGGACGGTCTGTGTCCCGCGCACGTTGTACGCCGTACGGGCGGCCGGGTCCGTCTCCAGGTCGAGGTCCAGCGCCAGGTGGACGACCACGTCGGCGCCGCGCAGTTTCTCGGCGATCGCGGGGTCCCGTACGTCCAGCACGTGCCACTGCGCGGCGGCGCAGTCACCGCGCCGCTCGTCGATCGCCACGACCTGCTTGACCTCGTCGGACGCGGCCAGGCGGGCCACCAGGGCCGCCCCGACCCCGGAAGCGGCGCCGGTCACGGCGATCACGGGGCCTCGTGCAGCCTGGTTTCGCGGCTGGCGAACGCCGTGGGCGCTCTCGCCGTGCTCAGGGCGGTTTTCGGCGTCGTGGGGCGCGCGAACCTGTGGATCTGGGGAACTCACCAGGCGTCTCCAGCGGTTGTCTTCAGTAGGGACGCGCCGCGACGCGTACCTACCAGGTGATGTCCATCCTGCCGCAGCCCAGGAGTCGGCGGAGCACCGAGCCCGGAAGCGGGTGTGGTGTCTACGCTGGGTGGTGTTGTCGGACCATTTCCCGTCGGCCCTGCCGGCGGCCCTACGAGCCGAGGAAACCCGTGAGCGACACCCCATTCGGATTCGGCCTTCCGCCGGAGGAGCCGGAGAACGGCGACGAAGGCAAGAAGAAGGGCAATCAGGGCGGTCAGAGCGGCCCGAATCCGTTCGGGTTCCCGGGCATGGGCCTGCCGGGCGGCGCCGGCGGCCCGGGCGGCGCGGACAATCCGTTCGCGGCGATGTTCGGTTCGATGAACCCGAACGACCTGGGCGCGGCCTTCCAGCAGCTCGGCCAGATGCTCAGCTACGAGGGCGGTCCCGTGAACTGGGACATGGCCAAGGACATCGCCCGCCAGACCGTCGCCCAGGGCACGGCGGACGGTGTGAAGGACGTCAGCGTCGGCATCGCCGAGAAGTCCGCCGTCGACGAGGCCGTGCGCCTCGCCGACCACTGGCTGGACGGGGTGACCTCGCTGCCCTCGGGCGCGACGACGGCCGTCGCGTGGAGCCGTGCCGAGTGGGTCGAGGCGACCCTCCCGGTGTGGAAGGAGCTCGTGGACCCGGTCGCCGAGCGCGTCGGCGTGGCCATGGGCAGTGTGCTGCCCGAGGAGATGCAGGCCATGGCGGGCCCGCTGCTCGGCATGATGCGCTCCATGGGCGGCGCCATGTTCGGCCAGCAGATCGGCCAGGCCGTCGGCACCCTCGCGGGCGAGGTCGTCGGCTCCACCGACATCGGCCTTCCGCTGGGTCCGGCCGGCAAGGCCGCGCTGCTTCCGCTGAACATCGAGGCCTTCGGCAAGGACCTGAGCGTCCCGGCCGACGAGGTGCGGCTGTACCTGGCCCTGCGCGAGGCGGCGCACGCCCGGCTGTTCGCGCACGTGCCGTGGCTGCGCTCGCACCTGCTGGGCACGGTCGAGGGGTACGCGCGGGGCATCAAGGTCGACACATCCAAGCTGGAGGACGTGGTCGGCCAGCTCGACCCGACGAACCCGGAGCAGCTTCAGGAAGCGCTCCAGGGCGGCATGTTCCAGCCGCAGGACACCCCCGAGCAGAAGGCCGCCCTGGCCCGCCTGGAGACGGCGCTCGCGCTGGTCGAGGGCTGGGTGGACGCGGTCGTCCACGAGGCGGCCAAGCCCCGGCTGTCCTCGGCGGACGCCATGCGCGAGACCATGCGCCGGCGGCGCGCCTCCGGCGGCCCGGCGGAGCAGACCTTCGCCACGCTGATCGGGCTGGAGCTGCGCCCGCGCCGGCTGCGGGACGCCTCGCGGCTGTGGGCGTCGCTGACCGACGCGCGCGGGGTGGACGGCCGGGACGGGCTCTGGGAGCACCCGGACATGCTGCCGACGGCCTCCGACCTGGACGACCCGGACGGGTTCGTGCACCGCGAGCAGCTGGACTTCTCCGAGATCGACAAGATGCTCGGCGAGGCGGCGCAGAAGCGCGAACAGGGCGGGCAGGAAACTCCGGGCGACGCCGATGGTGAGGGTGAAACGAAGAAGTGAGCCTGTACGACGACGCGGTGCTGGTCCTCAAGGGGTACGAGGACCAGCCCGAACTGCGTGACCTGTACCTGGAGCACCTGGCGGCGCACCCGGACGGGGTCTACAAGCCCTGCCGGGCGGGGCACATCACCGGCAGCGCGCTGGTCGTCGACCCGGCGGGCGGGCGCGTACTGCTGACCTTGCACAAGAAGCTCGGCATGTGGCTCCAGCTGGGCGGGCACTGCGAGCCCGACGACACCACGCTCGCCGGGGCCGCGCTGCGCGAGGCCGTCGAGGAGTCGGGCATCGCGTCGGGGCTGACGCTGCTGCCGGGCGGCCCGGTGCGGCTGGACCGGCACCCGATCCCGGCGCCGTGCAACTGGCACCTGGACGTGCAGTACGCGGCGCTGGCTCCGGCCGGCGCGGTGGCGGAGATCAGCGAGGAATCGCTGGACCTGCGCTGGTTCCCGTACGAGGAGGTCGCGGCGGTGGCCGACGCCTCGGTCGTGCGGCTGCTGGAGGCGACCCTGGCGCGGCTCTGACGCCTCCGGAGACACCCAGATACCGGGACACACCGGAACACGTGCAAGGGGCGGCCCCGCATCCGCGGAGCCGCCCCTTGCACGTGCCGTGTGCCCCTCGTCAGTTCCAGGCGTTGTTCTGGTTCTGCACGTGGACGCCGTGCTGGCCCATGCCGTACTGCGCGGCCATGCCCTGACCGAGCTGGGCGTTCTGCGGCGGCAGCACCTCGCTCGGCTGCACCAGCGCGAAGCCGGTGCCGAGGAAGCTGAGCTCCCAGCCCTCGCCGGTGTTGCCGCGCCGCCGCCAGACGCCGCTGGAGTGCGTCTGGGCCTGCATCTGCACGCGCAGCGAGGTCGACCAGGCGACGACCGCGTCCGCGTCGGCGTTGACGTACTTGTCGGGCGTGACCTGCATCATCAGCGGCTGCCCAGAGGTCATCAGCGCGACCTTGCCGCGGCCGGTGATGTTGAGCTGGTACTTGCCGGAACCGGAGATCCCGTACTGGCTGTCGACCGCGATCGCCTCGGTGTGCAGGCTGGAGTCCAGCGCCAGCACGTAGCTGCTGTCGACGGTGAGGCCGTCCTGGTCCACGTCCACGACGTGGACGTACTGGGCGAGGTTGGCCAGGTAGACCGTGCCCTGCCCGGAGCAGCGCATCAGGTCGAGTCCCTCGCCGGTGCGGGCGAGGGCGGTGCGCTGCGTGGTGCTCTGGTACTCGCCGTCGAAGTCGACGATGCCCTGGTAGGCGACCATCGCGCCCTTGCGGGCGAGTACGTCGTCGGAGCCGGCCAGCGTGACCCGCAGCAGCTGCGGGTTCTGGACGGCGTACCGCTCCTGGGACTGCGCCTCTGCGTGGGCGAAAAGTGCGCTCTGCATGATGTGTCCGCTCCCCCTCAGCCCCGGCCCCGGAGCCGGTCGGTGCTGTCCTCGCTGGGCTGTACGACGACGATGCCCTGACCGGAGAAGGCCATCTGGTAGGCCTCCCCGCTGCCCCGGCCGATCATCGACGAGGCCTTGAAACTGCGCTTGCCCTTCACCTTGAGGTTCGGGGACCAGGCGACGAGCGCGTCGGGGTCGACATACGTCTCGTCCTCGCCGCGGCCGCAGTCGACCACGATCGGGGTGCCCCGGGAGGTGATCGCGACCCAGCCGGTGCCGGAGATCTGCACGTTGAACAGGCCCTGGCCGGCGAACTTGGCCATGCCCTTGACCCGCTCGACGCCCCACTGGAGGTGGGCGTCGAAGGCGAGCAGGTTGGTGCCGTTGACCGACAGCGCGTCGTTGTTGAGGTTGATCACGACGACGTCGGCGCCGTAGTCGGCGAGGTAGAGCAGGCCGTCGCCCGTGCACTTCATCAGCGGGGCGCCCTCGCCGGTCAGCCACTGGGAAGCCATCTGGCGCATGGCCGGCGGGTTGGGCTCGTACTGGACGAAGCCCTCGTACGCGACCATCGATCCGGTGCGTGCGAAGAGGTCCTGGCCGCTCTGCATGGCGACCTTGAGCATGGCCCGGCCGTGGTTCTCCATGCGGGCCGTGACGGGGGTGGGGGCGTAGCCCGCGAGCTGCTGGTTCATTGCGTTCATGACGGGCTCCCTCAGACCTCGTACGGCTGGACGACGATGAAGTTGCCGGGAGCGCCGCGGAACTGGAGGTTCACGGTCTCCCCGCTGTGGCCGGGGTAGGCGTTGCGCCGCAGCCGGACCTGGCTGGAGACGATCACCTGGGAGGCCGCCGACCACGCGACGATGGCATTGCTGTCGGCGAAGGTGGTCGGGGTGACGGGCAGTACGACCGGCGTGCCGTGCGTCTTGACGATCACCGTGCCGGAGCCCTGGAACAGCATCGTGAAGAGGGCGCCGCCGGGGATGCCGTGGCCCTCGATGCGGCGGACCTCGTGCTGGAGGCTCTCGTCGAAGGCGAGGACGCTCTCGGCGGAGACGCAGATCCCGTCGCCCTGGAGCTCGATGGCGTGCAGGTGGGCGCCGTTCTCGGCGAGGAAGACCTGGCCGCGGCCGCTGCAGCGCATCAGCTGCATCTCCTGGCCGGTGGCGTTGCCGACGATGCGGCCGGCGAAGCCCGCGCCCTTGTAGCTGAAGTCGACCTTGCCCTGGTAGAGCACCATGCTGCCCTGGCGGGCGAGGACGGGCTGGCCGCCCATGGCCAGGTCGACGCGCATGAGCTGGTGGTTCTGCGCGGTCCAGCGGGTGCCCGTGGGCACTTCCTTGTACGGCTGGAGCGCGGCGGCGAGTCCGGCGCCGGCGGCCTGCGGGGCGCCCTGGCCGTAGCCGGGCTGCTGGCCGGGCATCTGACCGTACGGGGCCGGCTGCTGGCCGGGGACCTGGCCGTAACCGGGCTGCTGGCCGTACGGCGCGGGGGCCGGAGCGGGCGGCGGGACCTGGCCGTAACCGGGCATCTGGCCGTACGAGGGCTGCGACTGCTGGCCGTACGACGGCGGGCCGGGCGGCTGCGGGGCGTGCGGCGGCTGTCCGTACGGCGCGGGGGCCGGCGGGGTGGTCAGCGGGCCGACCATGGTCGGGGCCGAGTGCACGGGGGCGGGCGCGCCGGGCTGCTGGTACTGCGGGGCCGGGGCGGGAGCCGGGGCGGGCTGCGGAACGTACGGGGCGGGCGGGGCCTGCGGGGCCGGGGCCTGGACCGGGGTGCCGAAGGACTGCGCCGGGGCGGCTCCCTGCGGCGGCGGGGCGAATCCCGGCGCGGCGCCGGACTGAGCGGGGGCGGGGGCCTGCGGCTGCTGCGCCTGCTGCTCGTCCTCCTCGGCGACCTCGCCGCCGAAGTTCTTCAGCAGCGCGGCGAGTCCGCCGTCGAAGCCCTGGCCGACGGCGGCGAACCGCCACACGTCCTTGAGGTAGAAGTCGCCGAGCATCACGGCGCGCTCGGTGCTGAACTCCGCACCCGTGAAGGAGTACCGGACGACCTCTTCGCCGCCGGCCACGATCCGGATGTAGCCCGGTCCGATCTGCGACATCTGTCCGTCGCCGTCGATCGTGGCGGTGAAGGACAGCTTGTGGATGCTCGCCGGGACGCGGTCCAGCGTCACCCGGAAGGACTCGGTGTCGCCGGCCTGCGGGCCGAGCTGCTGGATGGACTCCTCCGGCGACTTCGGCTGGTTGTAGAAAATGAAGTACCGGTCGTCCGACAGCTGCTCGTTGGCGTCAAGGCCGAAGCAGCTGATGTCGAAGGCGAGTCCGGGCCCGGCGATCTGGACGCCCACGTACAGATCGGTGCCGGCCGTCAGATCGCTGATCTTGGCCTTGTGACCGCGTTGGAATTCCCTGGCCATACGTAACGACCGTCCCCCATCCCGACTGTGAAATTGCGTGCCGCTCAGGCTAGCCGCATCTGCCGACATCCGGCCAAGCCGGTACCGACCCGGTACATATCGATACGTCCGCGGCCGGGGGTGCGCGGTCCGGTCATTCCTCCCGGGCCTCGGGGACCTTGGGCAGCCGCTCGGCGGCGACCACTCCCTCCAGGTAGCCGCGGGCCCGCTCGGTGCGCGGGTAGGCGTCGAGCAGTTCCCAGAAGCGGGGGCCGTGGCCGGGCACGAGGAGGTGCGCCAGCTCGTGCAGCAGCACGTAGTCGACGACGTACTCCGGCATCCCCTGGAGGCGGTGCGAGAGCCGGATGCTGCCTTCGGCAGGGGTGCAGGAGCCCCAGCGGGTGTTCTGGTTGGTGACCCAGCGCACCGAGCGGGGGCGGGCACGGGCGCTGAAGTACTGCTCGGACAAACGCTCGGCGCGTGCGGTGAGTTCCGCGTCCCCGAGGGTGCGCTTGCTCTCCTGCGCGGCGAGCTTGTCGAGCATGACGCCCACCCAGCGCTGCTCCTCGGCCTCGGACATCCGGGCAGGGATGAGGACGACCGTCCGGTCACCCTCGCGGTAGGCGGAAACGGTCCTGCGGCGGCGCGCGCTCCGGCGGACTTCGACGGCGCGCTGCTGTGGGTCGGCGGACACGCCCAAGACCGTACCCGCTCGCCGCGGCCGAAGTCCCGCTGCTCCACCGTTCGAACATGATCGATTCGAAGGTCGCGCAGGAAGCGCCCCATTTCTCCATCTCATATGCCTAATAGCTCTTGCCTGTGGACAAATCCGCGCACGGAATGCGCCGGGCGGGCACTCTGCGGAGGAAGGGAACGAGGCGCAGTTCGTACGAGGGGGAAAGCCATGTATCCGAAGGTGAAGCCGGCGCTGGCGAGGGCGTGGCGGGATCTACAGACGGTGCAGTTCGGGGTAACGCCTGCGCACGCGGTGGTGCTCGGCCCGGTGGACACGGCGACCGGATCGTTCATCGACCGGATCGACGGGACGCGGGGCATGGAACTGCTGCGCGCGGAGGCGGCGGCCGTGGGGCTGCCGGAGGGGCAGGTGGACTTGCTGGTCCGCCGGCTGGCAGCGGCCGGCCTGCTGGACGACGCGACCGCGGGCGGCCCTCGGGCGCAGGCCGTGCGCAAGCGGCCGGAGGCGCTGGAGCGGCTCGGGCCCGATCTGGGCTCGCTCTCGCTGGTACGCCGTGAGCCGGGAGGTGACTTGCGGGGCGTCGCGGCGCGGCGGGCCGTACGGGTCCAGGTGCGCGGGAGCGGCCGGGTGGGCGGGATGATCGCCGGGGTCCTGGCGGGAGCCGGCGTGGGCCGGGTCGAGGTCCTCGACGGCGGCCGGGTGGAGCCCGCGGACGTGGCACCGGGTGGACTTGGGCCGGGCAGTGTGGGGCGGCTGCGGGCCGAGGCGGCGGCCGGGCTGGTCCGCGAATCGGCCCCGGCGCGCCCACCGCGTGCCACGGAACACGAGGGGCCCGAGCCGGGTGTGTCCCTGGTGGTGGTCGCGCCCCGGGACGGCTTGCAGGCGTGGGCCCCGGATCCGGGCACCGCGGCCGACTGGATCGCCACCGGCACCCCGCACCTGTACGCCGGGGTGCTGGAGGGCACCGGGCTGGTCGGTCCGCTGGTGCTGCCGGGTGCCACGGCGTGCGCGGGCTGCATGGAGCGCGACCGGGTCGAGGCGGATCCGGCCTGGCCGCGGATGCTCGTCCAATGGCGCTCGGCGCACCGCCGCCGGGCCACCGCCGCCTGCGACCTGGGCCTGGCCACGGCGGTGGCCGGCCTCGCCGCGGCCCACGCCCTGTCCTTCCTCGACGGCGAGCTGCCCGCGTCGACGGCCTCCCGCTGGGAGGCCGCCCTCCCCGGTCTTCACTGGGAGCAGACGCCCCTGAGCCCGCATCCCGACTGCCCGTGCGCCGCGGCCAGGGTTACGGCGGAGCAGGGGGCGGGGCCGTGAAGGCTCCATCCGGTGTCCGGTCATGCTCGCCCGCGGGGACCGATGCTGTCCGGGGGTCGGGACTCCCGTCGGCTTCGGGGTGGACGCCTCGGGCGGGGTGGGGCGCAGGCACCATGACAGGATGCGATGGGCCGAGGGCCGTCCTGAACCGCCGCTTGCGGCACAGCTGTCTGGGAATTGGAGGGGCGCATGTCTGATCTTCCCCGGAAGGCGGTCACCCGTACCGTCAAGCTGGCCGCGCTGCCACTCGGCTTCGCGGGCCGGGTCACTTGGGGGCTGGGAAAGCGGATCGGGGGCAAGTCGGCGGAGATCGTGGCGCGCGAGCTCCAGCAGCGCACCGCCGATCAGCTGTTCCGCACGCTCGGAGAGTTGAAGGGCGGTGCCATGAAGTTCGGGCAGGCGCTCTCGGTCTTCGAGTCGGCCCTGCCCGAGGAGGTCGCCGGGCCGTACCGGGCCGCGCTGACCAAGCTTCAGGAGGCGGCCCCGCCGCTGCCCGCCCAGACGGTGCACCAGGTGCTGGCGGACCGACTGGGCGCCGACTGGCGCGACCTGTTCGAGGAGTTCGAGGACAAGCCGGCCGCGGCGGCCTCGATCGGGCAGGTGCACCGGGCGGTGTGGCACGACGGCCGGCAGGTCGCGGTGAAGGTCCAATACCCGGGGGCCGGTGAGGCGCTGCTGTCGGACCTGAAGCAGCTGGGCCGGTTCGCGGGGCTGCTGGGTCCGCTGATTCCCGGCATGGACGTCAAGCCGTTGATCGAGGAGCTGCGCGACCGGGTCGCGGAGGAACTGGACTACGAGCTGGAGGCCGAGGCCCAGCGGATCCACGCGGACGCGTTCGAGGGCGACGAGGACGTGGTCGTGCCGGATGTCGTGCACCAGGGCGACCAGGTGCTGGTGACCGAGTGGATGGAGGGGACCCCGCTGTCGGAGGTGATAGCGGACGGCACCGAGGAGGAGCGCGACCGCGCCGGTCAGCTGCTGGCCCGGTTCCTCTTCTCGGGGCCCGCGCGCACCGGGCTGCTGCACGCCGATCCGCATCCGGGCAACTTCCGTCTGATATCCGGGGCGGACGGCCGAATACGGCTGGGCGTGCTGGACTTCGGCACCGTCGACCGGCTGCCCGGAGGCTGGCCCAAACCCATCGGGACGTCACTGAGGATGACGCTGGAGGGCGACGCGGAGGGGACCTACGGGCACCTGTGCGCCGAGGGGTTCGTGAAGGAGTCCATCGAACTGGACCCGGAGGCGGTGCTGGACTACCTGCTGCCCATCATCGAGCCGGCCCGGGCCGATGAGTTCACCTTCACGCGCCCGTGGCTGCGCGGCCAGGCGGCCCGGATCGCCGATCCCCGCTCCCCCGCACACCAGTTGGGCCGGCAGATCAATCTGCCGCCCTCGTACCTGCTGATCCACCGGGTGACGCTGAGCACCATCGGGGTGCTCTGCCAGCTGGGCGCGACGGTACGGCTGCGGGGCGAACTGGAGTCCTGGCTCCCGGGGTTCTTGCCCGAGGAGTGAGCGCGGGGGCCTGCGGGCCCGAGTCACCACCAGGACGAGTCGAGGCGGCCCTCGATCGCCCGGAGGTTGGCCCGCGCGCAATCGACGCAGAAGTATTGTCTGGTCCCGTTCTCCACCGAGCAGGTCCAGGTGGGCGGGGCGCCGTCTGGGGCCTTCTTGCCGCAGCGCGCGCAGACGACGGGCTGGGCCTCGGGTCCCGACGGGGCGGGGTGGGGATTCGGCTGGTCCACCTCCAGACGATATCCCCGCGAGGGGTGGAGAGCCGTCCGCAACGCACCGGGGGGACCGGTCCGTTCGGACCGGTCCCCCGTACGCTGCGGCGCCGCTGGTCAGCGGCGGCTGCGTGGCTGCTTACTGCATGACGGCGATGGCCAGCGCCCGCCGGGCGCGCAGCGAGACGCGCTCGGCTCGCCGCTGCATGCGGCGGGCGGCGACCAGGCGCAGGGCGCGACGCTCGGCGTCGACCTCACGCATGCGGTCGTCCATATGGGCACGAGCCAGGGCTTCTGGGATGAGTTGCATTTCGCGGGTCCTGTTCTGACGCGAGGTGATCGCGCCGGCGGTGATGAAGTCTGCGGTGGCGGAGCCGTGCGGCTGCTCGCTCGTCGTGTGGGCGGTCATGAGGGCCTGCTTCAAGGGGTCGTGCGTCAGGGGGCGGTCGATGGTTCCGGCGGCGGTCATGCCGCGACAACCGGGTTCTTGCGCGGACGGCCACGGGGGCGCTTCCGGGCTACGACAACGCCCTGGACGAACAGCTCGCCACCCCAGACACCCCAGGGCTCACGGCGCTCGACCGCACCGGCGAGGCAGGCCTCGACCAGCGGGCAGGTGGCGCACAGGGACTTGGCGTACTCGACGTCGGCCGGGGACTCGGCGAAGAAGACCTCGGGGTCGTAGGTACGGCAGGCGACGGGTACGCCGAGGTTCTCGATGGCGTCGTCGAGCGCGGTCAGCGCGGTGAGGGGAGTCAAGGTGGAGTCCTCCGGGACTGCGGGCGGGGAGATCGTCTGGGTCTGCGGTACGGACGGGGCGTGCGCTTCGAGTTGCACGGTGTTTTCTTCCTCGTCTTGGTTGGCTAGTCGTTCCGGCCGGGTTCGGCCGGGGGCGGCTGGTACCTGGTCTTGCCAGTCCCGAGGCTCCTTCGTGCCGTCGCCCCCGTTCGGGGGCAAACAGAAGGGCCGCGGATCCCGGGTGGGGTTCCGCGGCCCTGAAGGCGCCGGCCTGATCTTGGAATCAGGCTGGATCACTCCAGGGTTCGAGCCCACGGAAGGCCCACATCAGGTGGTGCTGCTGCTTCGTCTGCTTCGTCTGCGTCTTGGATCCGGCACCGGCTGCGGCCGCAAACCCATAGGCGCCATGCGCCTGGGCTTCCAGTACTGCCACCGGTGCCTGGGTCGGTCGCTCATTCCGCACGCTCGCCAGGAGCGCGGAGGGCGCAGCCAGCAGGGCAGGGCTGTCAGCGGAAATCGCGGACAGACCGGTACCCAGGAGCGGGAGGAGCGAGGAGGAGCCGAGCGTGCAGGAAGCGGCGACCGAGCGATCGGTCATTTTGGTGGTGGTGATGAAGCTGGTCACTGGTTCTCGCCTCCTCTCGGCGTCTCGGGGACGGGGCCCGGGGGCCTGTCCCATACGTATTCGGATAAGTACAGCACGGATCCGGAGCTTCGGAGAAGCCACCGTTTCCGTTGCTAAGAACCTATGGGGATTCGCTGGGCATGTGCAAACTATTTTTCCGACGAGTTTCTACGCGTCGTCAGCATCGCTGCCCCCAGGCTCTTGACCTGCACAGATGGCCAGGACGTCGGCTCCGTACCGGTCGAGCTTGCGGCGGCCGACTCCAGAGATCATCGAGAGCTCGCCCTCCTCGGACGGCGCGGCCTCGGCGATCGCGACGAGCGTCCTGTCGGTGAAGACGCAGTACGCGGGCAGTCCCTGCTCCTTCGCCTGGCCCGCGCGCCACTCCCGCAGCCGCTCGTAGAGGCCTTCGTCCATGTCCGACGGGCAGTCGTCGCAGCGCATCAGTTTCAGCTCGCCGGCCTCGGTGAGCGTCTTGCCGCACACCCGGCACAGCGCCGGGCCGCGGCGCCCCCGCGTCCGGGGCGCCCGCTCGGCCGTACCGCCCGCCCGGCCGCCGGGGGCCGCAGAGCCCGGCCGCAGCCCGTTCAGGAAGCGGCTGGGGCGGCGGGAGGGCCTGCCGCCCGGAGCCCGGGAGAGCGCCCAGGAGAGCGTCAGGTGGTGACGCGCCCGGGTGACCCCGACATAGAGGAGCCGGCGTTCCTCCTCCACCTGCTCGTCGGTCTTGGCGTATGTGATCGGCATCATGCCGTCGGTGAGGCCGGCCAGGTACACGGCGTCCCATTCCAGGCCCTTCGCGGCGTGCAGCGAGGCGAGGGTGACGCCCTGGACGGTCGGGGCGTGCTGGGCCGCCCTGCGCTCGTCCAGCTCTACGGTCAGGTCCGCCAGGGTCGCGCCGGGCCGACTCCGGGCGAAGTCCTCGGCGAGCCGGACCAGGGCGGCCACGGACTCCCACTGGTCGCGGACGGCCCCGGAGCCGGCGGGCGGCTCGGTGGTCCAGCCGGTGGAGCTGAGGACGGCCCGGACCTGGGAGCCGAGCTCGACGACGTCGTCGAGGAGGGGGTCGTTGCCGCCGGAGCGCGCGGCGCCGCGCAGGGCGAGGATCGCCTTCTGCACCTCGCCCCGCTCGAAGAAGCGCTCGGCGCCGCGCAGCTGGTACGGCACCCCGGCGTCGGCGAGGGCCTGCTCGTAGACCTCGGACTGGGCGTTGATGCGGTAGAGCACGGCGATCTCGCCGGCCGGGACGCCCGCCGCGATCAGGTCCCGGATCCGCAGGGCGACGCCCTCGGCCTCGGCGGGCTCGTCGGGGTACTCGGCGTAGACCGGGTCGGGGCCGGGCTCGCGCTGGGAGACCAGCTCCAGGCGGTGCTCGGCGGCGCGGCCCTTGGCCTGGCTGAGCAGCCCGTTGGCGAGGTGGACCACCTGGGGGGTGGAGCGGTAGTCGCGCACCAGCTTGACGAGCGTGGCCTGCGGGTAGCGGGTGCGGAAGTTCAGCAGGTGGTCCGGGGTGGCACCGGTGAAGGAGTAGATCGTCTGGCTGGCGTCGCCGACGACGCAGAGGCTGTCGCGCTCGCCGAGCCACAGGTCCAGCAGTCGCTGCTGGAGCGGGCTGACGTCCTGGTACTCGTCCACCACGAAGTGCTGGTACTGGGTGCGGATCTGTTCGGCGATGTCGTGGCGGTCCTGGAGGATGCCGACCGTGAGCAGCAGCACGTCCTCGAAGTCGATCATGCCGCGGTCGCGCTTGAGCTGCTCGTACGTCCCGTAGATCTGGGCGATCTCCGCCATGTCCCGGGGGGCTTCGCGGCCCACCTTGAGGGCGGCTGCCGGATAGTCGGAGGGCACGGTCTGGGTGACCTTCGCCCACTCGATCTCACCGGTGACATCGCGCAGCTCGCCACGGTCGAGTCGGATGCGGCAGCGCGCGCCGGCCTCGGCCACGAGCTGGATCTTGCGCTCGACGAGGCGGGGCACCTCGCCGCCGATCGCCTTGGGCCAGAAGTACTGGAGCTGGCGCAGGGCGGCGGAGTGGAACGTCCGTGCCTGGACCCCGCCCGCGCCCAGGGTGCGCAGGCGGCCGCGCATTTCGCCGGCGGCGCGGTTGGTGAACGTGACGGCCAGCACGCTGGCCGGCATCAGCTGGCCGGAACGGACCCCGTAGGCGATCCGGTGGGTGATCGCCCGGGTCTTGCCCGTGCCCGCTCCCGCCAGCACGCACACCGGTCCGCGCAGGGTCGTCGCGACCTCGCGCTGCTCCGGGTCCAGGCCCAGGAGCACCGCATCGGCCGAGTCCGCGCCGGCGGGGAAGGATGAGGAGTGCGTTGCTGATGTCACCCCGCCATGCTGCCAGGTCCCGAGGGGCGGGCGGGAAACTTGTCCACAGGGTGCGCGCATTCGTCGTACCGGCTCGCGGCCCGCGCCGCCCCCGTGCTGCACGTGACGCACTTGACGTACTTGACGTACCGGGGGCACCGCGGCTGCGGGAATGGCCCCGCGGTCCCGTACGTTCGAGTACTCGGACCACCCAGACCCCACAGAGGAGACCGCAGCATGCAGGACACGGGTTCCGTCACGATGTACAGCACGACCTGGTGCGGCTACTGCCGTCGGCTGAAGACCCAGCTGGACCGGGAAGGCATCGCGTACAACGAGATCAACATCGAGCTGGACCCCGAGTCCGCGGCGTTCGTCGAGAAGGCGAACGGCGGCAACCAGACCGTTCCGACCGTCCTCGTGGTGTCCCCGGCCGGGGCCGAGTCGGTCATGACGAACCCGAGCCTGGCCCAGGTCAAGCAGGCCCTCGCCGTCTGACGGCCGGGGCGGCACGCGGCGAGGTGGCCGGGTGCGCATCGACGTCACGCAGCGACGTGACGCAGCGACGTGACGCAGCGAACAGAAGGGCCCCCGCCGCGGCGGGGGCCTTCTGCCGTGTGGCGGGCCTTACGCGAGCGGACGCGGCAGCGGCTCCCCGTACCAGCGCTCGACCAGCCGCGCCGCGATGGAGATCCCCGACGGGGGCACCATCTCGCCGCTCTCGAACGCGGCACGCAGCTCCTCGCGGGAGAACCAGCGGGCCTCCTGGATCTCCTCGCCGTCGACCGTGATCTCGGTGGTGGTGGCGCGCGCCGTGAAGCCCAGCATCAGGCTGTACGGGAACGGCCAGGGCTGGCTGGCGACGTACTCGACCTCGCCGACCTTGATGCCCGCCTCCTCCCACACCTCGCGGACGACCGACTGCTCGATCGACTCGCCCGGCTCCACGAACCCGGCCAACGTCGAGAAGCGCCCCTCCGGCCAGTGCACCTGGCGGCCCAGCAGCGCGCGGTCGTGCTCGTCGGTGACCAACATGATCACCGCGGGGTCGGTGCGCGGGTAGTGCTCGGCTCCGCAGCCGGGGCAGCGGCGGATGTGCCCGGCGGCCGCGACCACCGTGCGCTCGCCGCAGCGCGAGCAGAAGCGGTGCATCCGCTGCCAGTTCTCCAGGGCCACCGCGTGCACCATCAGCCCGGCGTCGCGCGGGCCCAGCAGCAGCCCGGCCTCGCGCAGGCCGGCCGGGCGGGCCGACTGGTCCATCCGGCCCGGCAACGAGTCCTTCTGGAGCGCGAAGTACCGTACGCCGTCGTCGTCGGTGCCCAGGAAGTAGCGGTGCGTCTCGGTGACCGGGGCCTCGAAGGCCGGGGTCATCACGATCCCGGTCTCCCCGTCGGGGGTGTCGTCGATCAGGACCTGACCGCCGGAGACCACGAAGACGCGCGTCGTCGGGTGGCTCCAGGCGGCCGCGAGCCAGGCCTCGTCGAGGCGGTGGTGCGCGGCGCGGTCGATCCCGCTGGGCGCGGCGAGCGAGATCGGGTGCTCGGTATGGGTGCTCACAGGTACTTCCAACTCCCCCGGTGGTGGGACAGGCAGGCTCAGTGACTCGTGACGGGTGACTCGTGGCTGGGTGACGTAGTGGGGTCACCCGGGGTGACGCGGTGGGGTTAGACGGGGTGACGCGGTGGGGTTAGACGGGGTGCCCGTGGCCGGCGGCCAGGTCGCCCCACAGGTAGGCGGCCGTCTCGACGCCCTTCATGAGCAGGTCCAGCTCGACCTTCTCGTTCGGCGAGTGCCAGCCGTCGGACGGCACGGAGATGCCGAGGAACAGCACGGGCGCGTCCAGTACGTCCTGGAGGTCCGCCGCGGGTCCGGAGCCGCCCTCGCGGGTGAAGCGGACCTTCTCGCCGAACGCCCGGCCCATGGCCCGCACGACGGACTGGAGCGCCGGGTGGTCCAGCGGCGTCAGGCAGGGCCTGGTGGGCGCGCCGAAGACGATGGAATGGCGGATCCCTTCCGGGATGCGGGCCGCGACCCAGTCCCTGACCGCCGCCTCCACCTCGTACGGGTCCTGCCCGGACACCAGCCGGAAGGAGAGCTTCAGGTGGGCGGAGGCGGGCACGATGGTCTTGCCGCCGGGGCCCTGGTAGCCGCCGCCGATGCCGTTGACCTCGGCCGTCGGGCGGGCCCAGACCCGCTCCAGGGTGGAGTAGCCCTTCTCTCCCGCGGCGGCGTGCGACCTCGCCGTGCGCAGCCACTCGGACTCGTCGAACGGCAGCTCGGCGATCAGCGCCCGCTCCTCGTCCGTGAGCTCGGCGATGTTGTCGTAGAAGCCGGGGATCGTGACCCGCTCGTCGGCGTCGTGCAGCGCCGCGACCAGGCGGGCGGCGACGGTGGCCGGATTGGGCACGGCCCCGCCGAAGGCGCCCGAGTGGATGTCCTGGTCGGGCCCGTGCAGGTCGATCTCGCAGTCGGCGACGCCGCGCATGCCGGTGCAGACGGTGGGCGTGGTCTCTGACCACATGCCGGTGTCGGAGACGATCACGATGTCGGTGGCGAGGCGCTCCGCCTCCCGCTCGACCAGGGCACGGAAGTGCGGGGAGCCCGACTCCTCCTCGCCCTCGATGAGCAGCTTCAGGTGCACGGCGGGCGCCTCTGCGCCGGTCGCGGCCAGGTGGGCCCGTACGCCGAGGGTGTGGAAGAAGACCTGCCCCTTGTCGTCGGCGGCGCCGCGCGCGTACATCCGGCCGTCCTTGACGACCGGCTCGAACGGGTCGGTGTGCCAGCCGTCGGCGACGGCGGCGGGCTGCACGTCGTGGTGCCCGTAGACGAGGACGGTCCGGGCGTCCGGATCCGCGCTCGGCCACTCGGCGAAGACGGCGGGCGCGCCGGGGGTCTCCCAGACCTCCGTGACCGGGAAGCCGGTCTCCTTGAGCTTCGCGGCGAGCCACTCGGCGCTGCGACGTACGTCGTCCGCGTGCTCGGGCTGGGCCGAGACGGAGGGGATGCGCAGCCACTCGGCGAGGTCGTCGAGGAAAGTCGCGCGGTGCGCGTCGATGTACGTGCGGACGACGCTGTCCGCCGGGGTTTCGCTCATGCCTACGAGCCTAACTGTCGGGTTGCGGGCCACTGTCCGTGTCCGATTTGCCTTGGAGGATCCGCTCAAGGCGCGCCCGGTCGGGGAGGTTCCGGGGCCGGATCACGCGGCCGCTGCGGACGTGGAGGAAGGCGGCGGTGACCCCGTCGAGGGGCGTGCCGGTGGCTTCCGCCCAAGCCAGGCGGTAGACGGCGAGCTGGAGCGGATCGGCCTCGGTGGTGCGGCCGGTCTTCCAGTCGACGATCTCGTACGAGCCGTCGGGGTTGCGGTACACCGCGTCGATCCGGCCACGGACGACCCGGCCGGCGAGCGTGAGCTGGACCGGGACCTCCATGCGGTGGGGCGTGCGCTCGGCGTACTCGCTGCGCTCGAAGGCGGCCTTGAGGGAGTCGAGGTCGGCCTCGTCGGCAATCTCCTGGTCTGAGCCGGGCAGCTCGGTGGCCGGGTCGAGGACGTCGAGGAGCGGCAGGGGGAGCTCGTCGAAGCGGGACTCGACCCAGGCGTGGAAACGGGTGCCCTGGCGGGCGGCGGGCTGCGGGGGCTTGGGCATGGGGCGGGCGAGGTCGCGTGCGAAGCCCTGCGCGTCCGCGGCGAGGCGCATGAGCTGGCTGGCGGAGAGCGCGGCCGGGAGCTCGACGTCGCGCACGGCGGCGCGGGCGCGACGGAGCTCGCCCTCCAGGGCGTCGAGGTCCCGGTCCCAGGAGGCGACGGCCCGTGCCTCTTCGGGGGTGAGGGCGGTGTGGCCCGTACGGGCGGTGCGGGGCCGGTCGCCGGGCGGCGTACCGGGGCGGTACGGGCCGGTGCCGTCCGCGCCGGCGGCTGCGCCTGCGCCTGCGTACGGGTCGGTGCCCCCGGGCGGCGGGGTCGAACCGGGCGCGGGCCCTCCGGCCCGGGGCGCGTCGGACCAGGGCCCGTCGGACCAGGGCTCGTCGGCCCGGGGCCCGTCGGACCGGGGCTCGTCGGACCGGGGCTCGTCGGACCGAGGGGCGTCGGACCGGGGGTGGCCGGACCGAGGGGCGTCGGACCGGGGGTGGCCCGGCCGGGGGTGGTCAGCCCGGGGGTTGTCGGACCAGGGCTCGTCGATCCGAGGGTCGTCGAACCCGGGCCCTTCGGACCAGGGGTCGTCGGCGGGCCACGGGACGTTGCCGGGTGGAAGCCCTTCCCCTACCCCGCCCCTTCCCGAAACCGGGGCTCCGCCCCGGACCCCGGGTACGGCTGCGCCGTCGTCCGGGGTCGGGCCTGCGGCCCCGGACCCTTCGCCGGGCGGCGCGCCGGCCCCGGTGCGGGGGTGCGGGACGGATGCCGCGTCGGCCCCCGCGGGTACGGCCCAGGCCTCGTCCGCCGTCCACAGGTCGCCGCCGTCCGGTGCTCCGACGCGCGGGTGCGGCACGGCCGCGCCGGTGGCCTCGTCCGGGGCCCACAGGTCGTCCGCGGCCGGCGCGGCGGTCCGCTCGCGGGGCACGGCTGCGCCGGTGGGGTCGTCCGGGGCCCAGAGGTCGTCCGCGGCCGGCCGGGGCTCCTCGCAGTCCGGGGGCCAGAGGTAGGGGTCCGGGGCGGGGTCCGGGTCCGGCGCGGGGGTGGCCAGGTGGGACTCGACCAGGGCCGCCGCCGCACGGCGCAGGGCCAGCGAGTCCGGGTCCAGGGGCAGGGGCCAGGACCGGTCCGGGGTGGACTCCGTGGCGAGCGACGGGTTCTCCGTGTCCGGGGCCGGTTCCTGCGCCCAGGCTTCGATCTCGCCGTGGCCCGCCGCGCAGTGGTCGTACAGGGAGGTCAGGAACGCCGAGGGGCCGCGCCGCTTCTTCTGGGTCGGGCCCCACCAGTGCGCGGAGGCCAGCAGCAGCGAGCGGGGCCGGGTGAACGTGACGTAGCCGAGGCGGAGCTCTTCCACCGCCTTGTGCTCCTTCAGGGCGGCCTTGAAGGACTTCAGCCCCGCCGAGGTCAACGCCGGATCGCCGGGAAGGGTCGCCGCGTCGCCGCGCAGCGCGTACGGCAGGACCTTGGCGTACGAAGTCCACGGCTCCGGGGCCTTCTCCTTGGGGAACGAGCCCGCGCACAGGTCCGGGACCACCACCACGTCCCACTCCAGGCCCTTGGACTTGTGGGCGGTGAGCACCTTCACCGTGTTCTCCCCGCCGGGCAGGGCGTGGTCCAGGCCCTTCTCGTACTGGACCGCCGTGCGCAGGAAGCCGAGGAAGGCCAACAGGGAGGCCTCGCCGTCGAGGGACGCGAAGCCGGCCGCGACGTCCATGAAGCCGGACAGCGATTCGCGGCGCCGGGCCGCCAGCGCGTGCGGCGAAGCCGACAGTTCCACGTCCAGGCCGGTCACGGCCAGCACCCGGTGCAGTACGTCCATCAGCGGGTCGGCGAGCGAACGCCGCAGGTCGCGCAGCTCCTGGGCGAGGTGCGCGAAGCGGACCCTGGCAGCCGCGGAGAACGGCAGGTCGTCCGCGGCCGCGCCCTGCCCGGCGCCGCCGCCCCCGCCTACGCCGCCACTGCCGCTGCCGCTGCCGTCCAGGAACGTCTCCAACGCATCCGCCAGCGAGACGACCTCCGCCGGGTCCACGCCCTCCACCGCCGCGGCGAGCCTCTCGTCCGGGTCCACCTCGCCCGGCGCGCGGCCGATCAGCTGCCGCGCCCGGCGGCCCAGCAGGGCCAGGTCACGGGCGCCGATCCGCCAGCGCGGGCCGATGAGGAGCCGGACGAGGGAGGCGTTGGCGCCCGGGTCCTGGAGCACCTCGCACACCGCGACCAGGTCCGCGACCTCCGGGAGGTGCAGCAGGCCCGACAGGCCGACGACCTCCACCGGCACGTCCCGGGCCACCAGCACGGCCTGGATCTGCGCGAAGTCCCGCGCGGACCGGCACAGCACCGCGATCTCGCGCGGCTCCGTCCCCGTACGGACCAGGTGCGCGACCGAGTCCGCGAGCCACTCCAGCTCCTCGGCGTGCGTGTTCAGCAGGGCGCAGCGGACGGTGCCGGCCTGCTCCTCCCCCGGCGCCGCGCGCAGCGCTTCGACACCCTCGTGCATGGACCTGAGCGGGGCCGCCAGCCCGTTGGCCAGGTCGAGGAGGCGCCCGCCGCTGCGCCGGTTCTCACTGAGCGAGAAGCGGGTGGCGGGGCTGCCGTCGGCGTGCGAGAAGTGCTCGGGGAAGTCGTCGAGGTTGGCCACGGACGCACCGCGCCAGCCGTAGATCGCCTGGCAGGGGTCGCCGACGGCGGTCACGGCGTGCCCGGCGCCCCCGCCGAACAGCCCGGACAGCAGTAGCCGCTGGGCGACGGAGGTGTCCTGGTACTCGTCGAGCAGGACCACCCTGAACTCCTCGCGCAACAGCGTCCCCACCTCGGGGCGGGTGGTGGCGAGCTGCGCGGAGAGGGCTATCTGGTCGCTGAAGTCGAGCAGGTCGCGGGAGCGTTTGGCGGCGCGGTAGCGCTCGGTCAGCTCCAGCAGTTCGAGGCGGCCGCGCACGGCCTCCGGGATCTTGCGCAGGTCGTCGTTGCTGAGCTTGGTGGTGGCGAGGGTGTCGAGGAGCTCCGTGTCGTACCGGCGCAGCTGCGCCGGGGTGACCAGGTGCTCCGAGAGCTCCCCGTCGAGCGCGAGCAGGTCGCTGACCAGGTCGGGGACGGATTTGGTGAGCGCCGGGTACGGTCCGGGGGCCTCGCGCAGCACGCGCGCGGCGAGCTGGAAGCGGGTGGCGTCGGCGAGCAGCCGGGCGCTGGGCTCCAGGCCGATGCGCAGGCCGTGGTCCTTCAGGAGCTGGCCGGCGAACGCGTGGTAGGTGGAGATGCGGGGCTCGCCGCCGGCCGCGTCGGCCTCGGCCGGGGAAGGGTCCGGGTCGCTGATGCCGGCCCGCGCGAGGGCCTTGCGCACGCGCTCGGCGAGTTCGGCGGCGGCCTTGTTGGTGAAGGTGAGGCCGAGGACCTGCTCGGGCGCGACCGCTCCGGTGCCGACCAGCCAGACCACGCGGGCCGCCATGACCGTGGTCTTGCCGGAGCCGGCGCCGGCCACGATGACCTGCGGGGCGGCCGGGGCGGTGATGCAGGCCAGCTGTTCGGGCGTGAAAGGGATGCCGAGGAGCTCCTTGAGCTGCTCGGGGTCGGTGAGGACGGACGGACGCGCGGACACGTAAAGAGGCTAGCCCGAGCCACGGACACTCCCGGCCGCCGTCTCATCCGTCGGTCGGACACCAGTCAGCCGCCGGACACCGGTCAGCCGCAGGCCGCTGGTCAGCCGCCAGCCGCCAGCCGACGGCCAACGGCCAACGGCCAACGGCCAACGGCCAACCAACCGTCACCGGTCACCGGTCACCGGTCACTCGACGGTCTGGCGGCCCTCGGGGCGGGCGGTGCACGAGCTGCGGAAGGAGCAGTGGTCGCAGTGCCGGCCGGCGGCGGGCGCGAAGCGCTCGTCCAGGACCCGGCCGGCGGCGGTGGCGAGCAGGTCCCCGACCCATTCGCCGTCGAGCGGCTGCTGCGCCTGGATCTTGGGCACCGCGTCACCGCCGTCCCGCACGGCGGCGCCCTGGCGCAGGTGCACCAGTTCGGCGCCGCCCGCGTCGGGGCGCACCCCGTCGAAGACCTCGTCGACGGCGCCTTCGCGCACGGCGAGCTGGTACACGGCGAGCTGGGGATGCCGCGCGACCTCGTCCTTCGTGGGCGCGGCCTTGCCGGTCTTGAAGTCGACGACGTACGCACGCCCCTGGGGGTCCGATTCGACCCTGTCCATGGAACCCCGGATCCGAACGGCGTAGTCACCCGCTTCGAGCGTGACGTCGAACGAGTGCTCCGTGGCGACGGCCGCCCGGCCCCCGCGGTCGGTGGTGTGCCAGCGCAGGTAGCGCTCCAGGGCGGCGCGGGCGTTGTCCTTCTCCTGGCGGGACTTCCAGGGGGCGTCGAAGGCGAGGGCGTCCCAGACGGAGTCGAGGCGTTCCATCAGGACGGCCAGGTCGGCGGGGGTGCGGCCGGAGGCGACCTCGTCGGCGAGGACGTGGACGACGTTGCCGAAGCCCTGGGCTGCGGTGGAGGGGGCGTCGGCCTTGACCTCGCGGCCCAGGAACCACTGGAGGGAGCAGGTGTTGGCGAGCTGGTCCAGGGCGCTGCCGGAGAGGGCGACGGGCCGGTCCCGGTCGCGCAGCGGGACCGTGGAGGCGGTGGGCTCGTACAGCCCCCACCAGCGCTGCGGGTGCGCGGCGGGAACCAGCGGACGGTCGTCCTCGTCGGTGAGCGCGGCGAGGCGGGCGAGCCGGCGGGCGGCGGCCTCGCGGAGTGCGGGCGAGGCGTCGGGGTCGACGGTGGTGGCGCGCAGCTCGGCGACGAGCGCGGGGACGGCGAGGGGGCGGCGGGGCCGGCCGGCGACGTCCTTCGGGCTGACGCCGAGCTCGGTCAGGAAGCGCGAGGGCTGGTCGCCGTCCTCGGCGGGGGCCTTGACGGCGGTGACGACGAGGCGGTCGCGGGCGCGGGTGGCGGCGACGTAGAAGAGGCGGCGTTCCTCGGCGAGGAGCGCGCCGGGGGTGAGGGGCTCGGCGAGGCCGTCGCGGCCGATGCGGTCGGCTTCGAGGAGGGAGCCGCGGCGGCGCAGGTCGGGCCAGAGCCCCTCCTGTACGCCGGCCACGACGACGAGGGACCACTCCAGGCCCTTGGAACGGTGGGCGGTCATGAGGCGGACGGCCTCGGAGCGGGTGGCGCGGGTGGTGAGGGTGTCGGCGGCGATGTCCTCGGCTTCGAGCTGTTCGAGGAAGTTGAGCGCGCCGCGGCCGCCGGTGCGCTCCTCGGCGCGGGCGGCGGTGTCGAAGAGCGCGCAGACGGCGTCGAGGTCACGGTCGGCGTTGCGGCCGCCGGCGCCGCCGCGGCGTGCCTGGCGCTCCAGCCGGTCGGGCCAGGAGGTCCCGTCCCACAGGGTCCACAGGGCCTCTTCGGCGGTGCCGCCGCCCTGGAGGAGCTCCCGGGCCTTGCGCAGGAGCAGTCCGAGGCGCTGGGCTCCGCGGGCGTACGCGGGATCGTGGGCGACGAGCCGTTCGGGCTCGGCTAGGGCGCGCGCGAGCAGCACGTCGGACGGTGCCGGCACCTTGATGCCGGCTGCCCGCTCCTCGTCGCGCAGGGCGCGGCCGAGCCGGCGGAGGTCGGCGGCGTCCATCCCGCCGAGCGGCGACCCGAGCAGCACCAGGGCCGCCTCGACCCCGACCCACCCCGCGTCGACGCCGTCGCCTGCGGCGGTCGCGGCCTCGTCGGAGCCGTCCACCGGCCCGTCGGCCAAGACGGACCCGGTGGCGTCGCCGGCGGCGGGAACGGCATCTGCGTGCGCGGCGCCCCCGTGCGCGGCGTCTGCGGCGGGCCCGGGGGCGACTGCGGCGGCGGGCTCGGCGAGGTCGGGCGAAGCCCCCGGCAGCGGACCGGTCCCCTCGGAACCGACATCTGCCGGCAGGCCGGACTCGGCGGCGGAGGTCCCCCGGCCAGACACCCCGGAATCGTGAGCGGTCTCGCCCGTCTCGCCCGTCTCGACGCCTCCGGCGTCCGGCGCCGGGCCGTCGGCGGAACCGCCGACCTGCGGCTGCCCGAGCAGGCCGGAGTCATCGCCTGCGGCGGTCCGGGGGGTGGTGGCGGCGTCCTCGACCGCAGGCAGGGGGGTGGCGGCGACGCGGAGGGCCGTGAGGAGGGGGGCTATCGCCGGTTCGTGGCGGAGGGGGGTGTCCGTGCCGTCCGTCTCCGCAGGGACTCCCGCCGAGATCAGTGCGCGGCGCATCGCGGGGAGGGTGCGGCCGCCGGAGCGGACCAGGACGGCCATGTCCTGCCACGGCACGCCGTCCTCCAGGTGCGCCCGGCGCAGGACGTCGGCGATGTTGTCGAGCTCGGCGCCCGCCGTCGGGTACGTGAACACCTCGACCCGGCCACCCTCCCGCGTCGGCTCCAGGCCGCGGTGCGCGCGGACCGCCACTGCGGGGAGACGCGGGACGGGCATGCGCGAGGTCAGGAGGCGGGTCGCCGCGAGGAGGTTCGCGCCGGAGCGGCGGCCCACCGTCAGGGCGTGGACCGCCGCGCCCGGGAAGGAGGCTTCGAAGTCCAGGATGTTGTTGATGTCGGCGCCGCGGAACGCGTAGATCGACTGGTCCGGGTCGCCGAACGCGACGAGCGTGCCCGCCGGCCCGGCCAGGGCCCGCAGCAGCCGCAGCTGGGAGGCGTCCGTGTCCTGGTACTCGTCCACGTAGATCACGTCGTAGGCCAAGGCGAGCGACGGAGTGCGTTCCGCGAGCAGGACCGCCCGGTGCAGGAGCTCCGCGTAGTCCAGCGTGCCCTGCATGTCCAGGACGTCCAGGTATTCGGAGAGGAACGCGGCCGCCGCCTTCCAGTCCGGGCGGCCCAGCCGGGTCGCGAACGCGTCGAGCGCCGACGGGCCGAGGCCCAGCTCGCGGGCGCGGGCGAGGACGGCGCGGACCTCGTCGGCGAAGCCGCGCGTGGTCAGGGCGGCCCGCAGGTCGTCGGGCCAGCGGATGGACCGGATCTGCCGCTGTCCCTCCAGCAGGGTGCGGACCGTCACGTCCTGCTCCGGGCCAGACAGCAGCCGCAGCGGATCCGCGAACAGGTCGGTGTCCTGGTGGGCGCGGACCAGTCCGTAACAGAAGGAGTGGAACGTGGTCGCCTGCGGGGCGCGCGCCCCGCCGAGCCGCAGGGCGGCCCGGTCGCGCAGCTCCACCGCCGCCTTGCGGCTGAAGGTGAGGATCAGGATCCGGGCGGGGTCCACCCCGGCCTCGACGCGGGCCGCGGCCGCCTCGACCAGCGTGGTCGTCTTCCCGGTGCCCGGCCCGGCCAGGACGAGAAGCGGTCCGCCTGCGTGATCAACCACCGCCTGCTGTGCTGCGTCCAGAACAGGGGGATCCACCCGCTGCGGCCCACTGCGCACGAGGCGGTACGCGTCAGGGGTCCGCGTACGCCGCCGCTCGGAGCGGTCGGATGGAGAGGTGATCACGTGGGGTGCCGGTCCTGGTGGGTCTGCGGTTGCTGCGGCCGAAGAGGCAACGCTACGGCAACCGGCGGGTGCCGCGCAGTTCCCCGAGGTGGGGCCCGGGAAGCCGCCGGGGCCCTCGCCGGTCACCGCTCCCACCCCCGTACCGGTCCCCCGTACGGGCGCCCGACCGCCCGCCCGGGCGCCGCATGGCCGAAGCTGTCAGATGTGACCCTCGTCCCGTGCGGCGTGCTCCTCCTGCCCGTCCCAGCGCGCCCGCGGCATGTTCAGCCGGGCCTCGCCGTCGGCGGTCAGACGCAGCGGAGTGGCTTCTGCGCGGTAGTGCTCCAGGGCCCGGTGCTCGCTGCCGGGCAGCGGTCGTCCGTCGGCCCGGACCACCCGCCACCAGGGCACGGCTCCCCCGTACAGGGCCATCACGCGCCCGACTTGGCGCGGTCCGCCCTCGCCGAGCCATTCGGCGACGTCCCCGTACGTCATCACCCGGCCGGGCGGAATCCGCTCGGCCGCATCCAGCACGCGCTCCGCGTACGCGGGCAGGTCTTCGCTCATTGCGCCCATGGTGCCGTACATCACGGACCGGTTCCCGGAAGGTTTCCTTCCGTACCGGCACGCACCCTGATGCCCCGCCCGCACGTCGGTCCGTGCCACCATCTTCCGGGCGGTGACTGGTGATACGTGATCAAGAAGAGACGGAAGTGACGACGAAGGAGCAGGGTGTGAGCCCTCCGGACGGCGCGGCTGAGGACGACAGCACGCGCCCAGACCCGCGTCCCGGGAAGCTCCCCGACGAGCTCCCCGGCCGGGCCGCTGCCGCATCCGGAAGCGGCACCGGAAGCGGCACCGGACCCGGCGCCGGGGACCGGCCCGGAAACGAGCCCGGAGGCGGGCCGGGAGACGTACCCGAGGACGTGCCCGGGGACGACGTGCCCGAGGACGTGCCCGCGGCCGACGCCGACGGGCCGCAGGAGCGCGCCGACGGGCCGCACGGGCGCGCCGCCGCGTCCGCCGACCAGGTCGAGGTCGACGAGCCGCTGCTCGCCGCCCGCGTCCACCGGCCCTCCGACCTCGTACGCCTCCTCGTCGGCGTCCTCGGCATCGCCGTCGTCCTCGGCATCGCCGCCTTCGCGCACCGCACCACCGCCGGCCTCGAAGCCGACATCAGCCAGGGCACCGGCGCCGCGCCCGATGTGCTGATCAAGGTCGCCGGGCTGGTGTCCAGCATCGCCGTACTGCTCGTACCCGTCGCGTTCGCCATCGAACGGCTGATCAAACGGGACGGACTGCGCATCGCCGACGGCGTGCTCGCCGCCGTCCTCGCGCACGGCGTGACCCTGGCCACCGACCTGTGGGTCTCCCAGGCCGCCTCCGACACCATTCAGGACGCCCTCACCCGTCCCACCAGCATCGGCGGCCCCATCACCGACCCGGTGCACGGCTACCTCGCGCCCGTCATCGCGTACATGACCGCCGTCGGCATGACCCGCAGACCGCGCTGGCGGGTCGCGCTGTGGGTGGTCCTGCTGCTCGACGCCTTCGCGATGCTGGTCAGCGGGTACACCACCCCGTTCTCGATCATCCTGACCGTGCTGATCGGCTGGAGCGTCGCGTACGGGACCCTGTACGCCGTCGGCTCGCCGAACGTCCGCCCCACCGGGCAGACCCTCCTCGCCGGCCTGCGCCGGGTCGGCTTCAAGCCGGTCAGTGCCATGCGCGCGGAGCTCCCGGACGGCGCCGACCCCTCGGAGGTCAGCGACCGGGGCCGGCGCTACCACGTCACCCTGGAGGACGGCCCGCCGCTCGACGTCACCGTCGTCGACCGCGAACAGCAGGCCCACGGGTTCTTCTACCGGGTCTGGCGCCGGCTCACCCTGCGCGGCATCACCACGCGGCGCAGCCTCCAGTCCCTGCGCCAGGCCCTGGAACAGGAGGCGCTCCTCGCGTACGCCGCCATCGCCGCCGGGGCCAACGCGCCGAAGCTGATCGCCACCTCCGAACTCGGCCCGGACGCCGTCATGCTCGTGTACGAGCACCTGGACGGCCGGAACCTCGACGCGCTCGCCGACGAGGAGATCACCGACGACCTGACGCGCAGCACGTGGAAGCAGGTACGAGCCCTGCAGTCGCGGCGGATCGCCCACCGGCGGCTCACCGGCGACGCGCTCGTGGTGGATCGTTCCGGCAACGTCGTCCTCACCGACCTGCGCGGCGGTGAGATCGCGGCCGGCGACCTCGTCCTGCGGATGGACATCGCCCAGCTGCTGACCACGCTCGGCCTGCGGGTCGGCGCGGAGCGCGCGGTGGCCTCGGCGGTGTCGGTGCTCGGGCCGGACGCGGTGGCGGACTGCCTGCCGCTGCTCCAGCCGATCGCGCTGAGCCGCTCCACCCGGGCGACGCTGCGCAGACTGGCCCGGGAGCGGGCCGACCGGCAGCGGGAGGCCGTACTGGAGTCCTCGCGGGCCGCGAAGGCGGCGCGCGAGGCGGGTGCCAAGCCTGCGGGAGCCAAGTCGGCGACGTCCACGTCCGCGGAGAAGAAGGCCGAGAAGAGGGCGCTGGACGACGCCCTCGACGGGGCCCGCGAAGAGGACCTGCTGAGCCAGATCCGCCAGCAGGTGCTGCTGATCCGCCCGCAGGCGCCGGTGGAACCGGCCCGGCTGGAGCGGATCCGGCCGCGCACCCTGGTGTCGTTCATCGCGGGCGCGTTCGGCGCGTACTTCCTGCTCACGCAGCTGGCGCACGTGGACTTCGCGACGATCGTCGGCCAGGCGCAGTGGGGCTGGGTGGGGGCCGCGCTGGCCTTCTCCGCGCTGACGTACTTCGCGGCGGCGATGAGCCTGCTGGGGTTCGTGCCGGAGCGGGTGTCGTTCCTGCGGACGGTGGTCGCGCAGGTGGCGGGGTCCTTCGTGAAGCTCGTGGCGCCGGCGGCGGTCGGCGGCGTCGCACTGAACACGCGCTTCCTCCAGCGGGCAGGGATCCGGCCGGGACTGGCGGTGGCGAGCGTGGGTGCCTCGCAGCTGTTCGGACTGGCGAGCCACATCCTGCTGCTGCTGGCCTTCGGCTACCTGACCGGCACCGAGAAGACCCCGGAAATGACCCCGTCCCGGACGGTCATCGCGGGTCTGCTGACGGTGGCGGTGCTGGTGCTGGTGGTGACGGCGGTGCCGATCCTGCGGAAGTTCGTGGCGACGCGGGTTCGGGCGCTGTTCGCGGGCGTGGTGCCGCGCATGCTGGACGTGCTCCAGCGACCGCAGAAGCTGATGACGGGCATCGGCGGGATGCTGCTGCTGACCGGCTGCTTCGTGATGTGCCTGGACGCTTCGATCCGGGCGTTCGGCGGCGGGCAGGCCCTCAGCTACGCGAGCATCGCGGTGGTGTTCCTGGCGGGCAACGCACTGGGCTCGGCGGCGCCGACGCCGGGCGGCATCGGCGCCGTGGAGACGACGCTGACGCTGGGTCTGATCGCGGCGGGCCTGGAGAAGGAGGTCGCCATCTCGGCGGTCCTGCTGTTCCGCCTGATGACGTTCTGGCTCCCGGTCCTGCCGGGCTGGCTGTCCTTCAACTACCTGACCCGGAAAGAGGCCATCTAGGAAGTACGGCAGGCGGGTCAGCGCCCGGCGCCAGGCCGACGCGGCGGGCCGTGGGCCCGATGGGCGGACCCCTGGCAGCCCGCAACTCCTCCCCCACCCTGACCCCGTCTCAATCTGTGCGCCGGACAAGGCGCAAAGTTGGCTCCCACCCGAACAGCCCTCAAAATTGCGTTCGATTGCAAACTGAGCGGGGGGTGTCGGAGTGGGATTCGACGAGGAGTGGGGCCGGCTCCGGACGGAGGCCGCGGGCCGCGTGCGCGAACCCGCCGCCGATCCCTTCGAGTTGGCCTGCACAGCGGTACTGGAGCGGCTGGCCGACTTCCGCAGCCGGGTGGTGCTCGTACCGCTGGACGAGCGGGGCGGGCTGTGGACGGCCGGACTCGGAGGCCTGGACTGGATCTGCGCGTTCTCCGACGAGGAGGCGCTGGCCCGGTTCGCGGCGGCACGGGACGAGGCCGAACGTGAGTGGCCATACCGGCGCATCACGGGTGCCCGGCTGTTGGACGAGCTGCTCGCGGCCCTGGACTTCCCGTGCGGGGTGGCACTGGACGCGGCCGGCCCCGACGGGGTGGTGCTTCCTCCATTGCGCGGCATCGTGCCGGACGCGGCGGCACTGGACGGGCAGGTGGCGGCGTGAGCGGGGACCAGCCGGATCTGGACGTCTCGAAAGAGGCTCTCGGGCTGATAGCACGCGGCATCACGGAAACGCTGGCCGAGCTGAAGGAGGTCGGCTCGGTCGGCACCGCGGGCATGGGCCGCGGTTTCTCCGAGCTCGCCCTGTCGGGCATGCAGACCGGTCACGAAGGTCTGACATCCACCCTCAGGACGTTCTGCGAGCGCTGGGAGTGGGGGGTGCGCTCGCTGGTCCAGCAGGGAAACGGCTTCGCGTTCAACGTCGGCCTGTCGGCGGGTCTCGTACACGAGCAGGACCAGTACGTCCAGGGCGCGTTCAAGGTGGGCACGAACGCCGTGATGGGCAATCCGTACGCCTCCGAGGCGGACATCACCGCGAAGAGCTGGGACGACGTCCTCTCCGACAATCCGTACACCCAGGTCCGCGACGCGGACTACAGCGGCGAGTCCTATGAACGGGCCACCGAGGGCAGCAAGGAGGCCTGGAAGACCACGATCCGCGACCTGAACAGCTCCGACATGTTGCTCTCCAACCAGGCCCTCAACGCAGTCGGACTGCGCGACGAGATGAACACCGTGGTGGAGGACCTGGTCGGCCCCGCACCCGAGCCTCAGGCGGAGGGTGAGCACTGATGGCGGACTGGGGCAGCTTGGTCAACAAGGGCCTGGACAGGCTGGACCACGGCTGGGAGTCGGCGAAGAAGGTCGCCGGCGAGGGCATCGACAAGGCCACCGACGGGATCGGCGAAGCCCTCGATCACGTCGGCGCACACGGCGCGGCGGACAAGGTCGAGGACTGGGGCGACAACGCCGCCACCAACCTCGGCGCCACGGTGGGTGAGCAGCAACTCGGCCAGACCGAGGAGGCCAACGAGCTGATCCACGGCTCGCCCTCCGCGATCCGGGAATCGGCCAAGCACTTCAGGGACTTCCAGACGGCGTTCGACCGGGTCGGAGAGGGCATGCGCGCCCTGGACTCGGGCCGCTGGAAGGGCGCGGCGGCCGACGCCTTCCGGGAGAAGTTCGCGATGCATCCGACGGACTGGCTCCGGGCGGCCGACGCCTGCGAGGCTGCCGCCGGCGCGCTGGCCCGGTACACGGAGACGGTTCAGTGGGCGCAGCAGCAGGCGGGAGAGGCGGTCCACCTCTACAAGAAGGGCGACAAGGCCACGAAGGACGCGGACGCCGCCTACGAGACCAAGGCCGAGGAGTACGAGGCCGCCGCCAAGGCCGGTCACGATCCCGGCCCGAAGCCGACCGTCCCGGGTGACGTGGGCGCGGCGGACCGCAAACGGGCCCAGGAGATCCTGAACGAGGCACGCCGCCAGCGTGATGAGACCGCCTCGGCAGTGCAGAAGGTACTGCAGACCGCTCTGGAGCACGCCCCGGCCAAGCCGCCCGCGACGGAGCGAGCCTGGTCCGGCTTCCTCGACCACGAGGGGGCCCAGGCCGTCGAGCTCACCCACTTCACGGGCGGGGTCGTGAAGGGCACCGCGGACCTGCTGAACTTCGCCCGCGGCCTCAACCCGGCGGACCCGTACAACCTCACGCACCCCGCCGAGTACGCGCAGCACCTCAACATGACCCTGGCGGGCCTCGTCTCCACGGCCTCGCACCCGGAGCGCATCCCCGGCGCCGTCCTCGACAGCTTCGAAGGCGACGCGAGTGAGGGCTGGGGCCGCCTCGCCCCGGAATTCATCGGCACCAAGGGTGCGGGCGGGGCCGCCCGCACAGCCGCCCGTACGGGTGCCCGTGCCGCGGAGACGGGCGCGGAGAACGCGGCCCGGAAGGAGGCGACGCGCGCGGCACAGAAGGCCGAACAAGAAGCTGCGGCGCGCGCCAAGAGGGAGGACCTGACCTGCCGCGAGGACCCGGTCGACATGGCGACGGGCCGGATGATCCTCCCTCAGACCGACCTCGTGCTGCCCGGCTCGCTGCCGCTGGTCTTCAACCGCACCTTCGAATCCTCGTACCGCTCGGGCCGGTGGTTCGGCCCGACCTGGGCCAGTACGGTCGACCAGCGCCTGGAGATCGACGAGGAAGGCATCGTCTTCGTCCGCGAGGACGGAAGCCTGCTCGCCTACCCGACCCCCGAGCCGGGGACCGCCGTCCTCCCGTCCCACGGCCATCGCTGGCCGCTGGTCCTCGATGCCGACGGCGCGTACACAGTGACCGACCCCGATTCCGGCCATGTCCGCCACTTCGCGGAGGACGGCGCGCTGCTGCAGGTCGACGACCGGGGCGGCGCCTGGATCGCCTTCTCGTACGACGAGTCCGGCGCCCCGCTCGCCGTCTCCCACAGCGGCGGCTACGAGCTGCGCCTGACGTCTTCGGACGGCCGAATAACCGGCCTGTCCCTGGCGGACGGCACCCAAGTCCTGCGCTACGGGTACACGGACGGCCACCTCACGGACGTCACCAACTCCTCGGGCCGCCCCCTGCGCTTCGGCTACGACGAACTGGGCCGGATCACCTCGTGGACCGACACCAACGACCGCCACTTCGACTACGTCTACGACGAGCAGCACCGCTGCATCGCCCAGTCCGGCACCAACGGTCACCTCGACGTCCGCTTCACTTACGAGCCGGGCCGCACCACCCTCATCGACTCCCTGGGCCACCGCACCCGGTTCCTGGTCAACGACCGTGCCCAGATCACCGCGGAGATCGACCCCACGGGCGCGACGACGCGCTTCGAGCACGACCGGTTCAACCGCCTGCTCTCCCGCACCGACCCGCTCGGCCACACCACCCGCTTCCGCTACGACGAAGAAGGCCGGCTCACCGCGGTGGTCCGCCCGGACGGCCGCGAGACCCGCGCGGCGTACGACGCCCTGGGCCTGCCCGTCGAAGTCGTCCATGCGGACGGCCGGGTGACCCGCCAAACGTACGACGACCGCGGAAACCGCACCTCCGTCACCGATCCGTCCGGCATCACGACCCGGTTCTCGTACGACGTCCGCGGCCACCTGGCGACGGTGACGGATGCCCTGGGCCAGACGACGACAGTGCGCTCGGATCCGACGGGCCAGGTGGTGTCGACGACGGACCCGCTGGGCGCGACGACTCAGTACGTCCGCGACGCCTTCGGCCGCCCGATCGCGATCACCGATCCACTCGGCAACACCACGTACTTCACATGGAGCGTCGAAGGCCGTCTGCTGCACCGTCTGAACCCCGATGGCAGCACGGAGTCGTGGACGTACGACGGTGAGGGCAACTGCCTGACCCACACGGACCCGGTGGGCGGGGTGACGGTCTCCGAGTACGGCGACTTCGACCTCCTCGTCACCCGGACCGGCCCGGACGGCGCCCGCTACTCCTTCGCGCACGACACCCAGCTCCGCCTCACCGGTGTCACCAACCCCCAAGGCCTCACCTGGGACTACACCTACGACCCTGCGGGCCGCCTGGCCACCGAGTCGGACTTCGACGACCGCACCCTCACGTACGGCTACGACGCCGCCGGCCGCCTCAGCGCCCGTAGCAACGCGGTGGGCGAGACGACGACCTACGAGCACAACGCGCTCGGCCAGGTGCTCCGCAAGGACGCGGCAGGCCGGGTCACGACGTACGCGTACGACTCCTTCGACGCCCTCGCGACCGCGGCCTCCCCGGACGCGACGGTCACCTGGCTCCGCGACGAGTTGGCCAGGCTGGTCTCGGAGACGGTCGACGGCCGCACGCTCACGTTCGGGTACGACGCGCTGGGCCGCCGCACGCACCGCACCACCCCCACGGGGTCGGAGTCCTCATGGACGTACGACGCGGCGGGCAGGCGCTCGACGCTCACCACCGCGGGCCGCACGCTGAGCTTCGACCGGGACTCGGCGGGTCAGGAACTGACCCGCACACTGAACCCGCTGCTCTCCCTCACCCACGAGTACGACGGCATGGGCCGCCGGACCGCACAGTCGGTCGTGGGCCAGGACGGCCGCACCCTCCAGCGCCGCGGCTACAGCTATCGCGCCGACGGCTACCTGACCGGCATCGACGACTCGGTCACCGGCCCCAGCACGTTCACCCTCGACTCTGCCGCCCGCGTCACGGCGGTGGAGGCAACGTCCTGGTCGGAGCGGTATGCGTACGACGAGGCGGGCAACCAGACGCACGCCTCCTGGCCGACCCGCCACCCGGGCGCGGAGGCGGTGGGCGAGCGCACGTACACGGGCACCCGCATCACCCGCGCGGGCTCGATCCGCTACGAACACGACGCCCTGGGCCGCGTCACCCTCCGCCAGAAGACCCGCCTCTCCCGCAAACCGGACACCTGGCGTTACGAATGGAACGCGGAAGACCAGCTGACGGCGGTCACCACCCCGGACGGCACGCGGTGGCGGTACACGTACGACCCCCTGGGCCGCCGCACCGCCAAGCGACGCCTGTCGGAAACGGGCACAGTCGTCGAGGAAACCCTCTTCACCTGGGACGGCACGACCCTCTGCGAGCAGACCACCGGCGGTGTCACGGTCACCTGGACCCACCAGGGCCTCCACCCCCTCACCCAGACCGAACGCATCGACCAGGACGAGGTGGACGACCGCTTCTTCGCGATCGTCACCGACCTGGTCGGCACCCCGACCCAGCTCCTCGCCGAAGACGGCACGACGGCATGGCGCACCCGCACCACCCTGTGGGGCACCACAACCTGGAACACCGATGCGACGGCCTACACCCCGCTCCGTTTCCCCGGCCAGTACTACGACCCCGAGTCGGGCCTCCATCACAACTACTTCCGCACGTACGACCCCGAAACGGCCCGCTACCTCTCCCCGGACCCCCTGGGCCTCACCCCGTCCCCCAACCCGGCCGCGTACGTACACAACCCCCACACTTGGTCAGACGCCCACGGTCTTGCACCGGATGGGTGCCCGGAGCGCGACCCCTTTGATTTCAGGGAGCCGAACCCCGCCCACCCGCCGAAACAGAATTTGATCGACGCCATGCGGGCAGCCCCCAGGGGCGAATACGTCGATTGCACCGAGATCTCTGAATTCATCATGAGGCAGGCAGGGGGCGAGGGAAAGGTCGTCCACTACATCACCCCGTCCGGGACGCTCAGGACACCTGAGGCCGGGGCCAACGGAATCAGAAATGTCGAATATGAATTCCATCAGGTCTACACCGACGGTCGATACGTCTACGACCCGACCCTGAGTCTGGATCCAGTACCGCGAGGAGACTACGAGCGGGCCCTGCGATCGCAGAACCCCGAGCGAGTCATACGATTGGAAGGCCCGGCCGACCTGAGGGCGCTGTGGCAGCTACGCAGGAACACGCAGTGGAGGTGACCATGGAGGAACCACTGCCGCGCTTCCAGCGGGCAAGGGCGGCCCTTGAGCGATTCGCACCTGTGGTCTGGCTCAGGTCCACCAGCGAAATCAATCACACCACCGGGCTCGTCCAGCTACCCACGCTCGGTTGGCGTTTCAGCGAGCCACACCCGGAGCTGAACGGAATGTTCGCTTCTGTGGTGCGAGATACACCGCGAAACATCGCCTGGTTCTTCGGCGAAAGGAAGAACTCATTGATCATGCCAGCTAGGCTGATCAACGAGTCCGGTCCGGATGGAGCGGACCTCAATGATCTCGCAACGGCCATCAGCCAGCACGATCAGGAGTTCTGTGTCGCCGCGTCCGAGGACATCGAACTCATCATTCAGGCGATCGCCGCGCAGCCCGCACCGCCGACCGTGGCGCGGCTGTACGTGACCCAGCTCGCGAAGAGCTCCGCCGAGGAGCTGCTGTGCGTGGCGGAAAGCCTCACCGGTGAGGCACAGGTCGGCATGGTGTTCCGAGCCGTCGGTGTGCCCGACGTCGAGGTTCGGCTGACCGCGCTCCGCTGGTACCCGCCCCGGCTGGAAACCAGGCGGCGCGGCCCGCTGGCCAAAGTCACCCTCGTCGGCAGCGGAGCGGGGCGGATCGGCCTCAAGGAACTGCTCGTCAGCGTTCCCGGCCGCTGAAACCGCCAGGTCATCGCTGACCACGGCGCCCCGAACGGGTCAGCGCGGGGGCGGGGTGGGGGTGGGGGTCGCAGGATGGGGGTATGCGTCGAAACTTGGTGCGGGGTGCCGTTGCCGTTGTCGTTGCCGTCGGGCTCTCCGGGGTCGGCGGGTGTTCCGACGACGGCGAGGGCGGGACGCCCCAGGCCGGGGGGACCAAGGGTGCCGCGCCGCTGAAGTGGGGGGATTGCGAGGCTCCCGACGTCGCCCAAGGCGGTGGGCAGGCACCGCCCAAGGACTGGGAGTGCGCCACCCTCCACGTCCCGCTCGACTACGCCAAGCCCGAGGGAGAAACGGTTCCTCTCGCGCTGATCCGAGCCAAGGCGCGGAACAAGGACAAGCGGCTCGGGTCGCTCGTGTTCAACTTCGGCGGGCCCGGCGGCTCCGGGATCAGTACGCTGCCCGGCGCGGCCTCGGAGTACGAGGCCCTGCGGGCGCGGTACGACCTCGTGAGCTTCGACCCGCGCGGCGTCGGCCGCAGCGCCCCCGTCAAGTGCGAGGACGACAAGCAGCTCGACGCCTACTACGCCCAGGACTCCTCGCCGGACACGCCGCAGGAGGAGAAGGCCTACGTCGCCAACCTCGACAAGTACCAGCAGGCCTGCAAAGACAACTCCGGGCACCTGCTGCCGTATGTCGGCACCGAGAACGCCGCCCGCGACCTCGACCGGATCCGGCAGGCCCTCGGCGACGAGAAGTTGAACTACTTCGGGATCTCCTACGGCACCGAGCTCGGCGGGGTCTACGCCCACCTCTTCCCGAAGAACGTCGGCCGCGCCGTCTTCGACGCCGTCGTCGATCCGACGCAGAACTCGGAGCAGAGCGCCCTCGGCCAGGCCAAGGGGTTCCAGCTGGCCCTCGGCAACTTCGCGCAGGACTGCGTGAACCGCGGCGACGAGTGCCGGCTCCAGGGCAGCACCGCCAAGGAGATCGAGGACAACATCATCAAGCTCCAGAAGAGCCTGGCGGACAAGCCCATCCCCGGCATCGGCACCCGGATGCTCACCGCGTCCGCCGCCACGAACGGCATCGCGCAGGCCCTGTACTCCAAGGAGCTGTGGCCGCTGCTGGAGCAGGGGCTCGACGAGGCCGAAGGCGGGCAGGGACAGCTGCTGATGGCGTTGTCCGACTCGCTCAACGGCCGTGACCAGCAGGGGCACTACAGCAACCTCGGCGCGTCGAACACGGCGATCAACTGCGCCGACTCCAAGGGCCGGTACACGCTGGAGGAGACGAAGGCGAAGCTGCCCGCCTTCCGGGCCGCCTCCCCCGTCTTCGGGGACTTCCTCGGCTGGGCGTTGATGAGCTGCACCGACTGGCCGGTCCCGGGCACCTGGGAGACCCCGGACGTCTCCGCCCCCGGCGCGGCGCCGATCATGGTGATCGGCAACACCGGCGACCCGGCCACCCCGTACGCGGGCGCCCGCAACATGGTGGAGCGGCTCGGCCCCGGCGTCGGCGTGGAGCTCACGTACAAGGGCGAGGGGCACGGCTCGTACAACAGCGGCGACAAGTGCGTGCAGGGTGCGGTGAACAGCTACCTGCTGGACGGGAAGGTGCCGCCCTCCGGGGTCGTCTGCACCCCGTCCGGGGAGCCCACGGGCACCGCGGCGCCGGTGACGCCGCAGGAGCCCGAGGGCGTGTGAGCGAACGCCGGACCGCAGGGCGCGTGGGCGAACGCCGGACCGCAGGGCGCGTGGGCGAACGCCGGAGGGGCCGTACCGCGCCCCTGCGCGGTACGGCCCCTCCGGGGCGTGACTAGTAGACCGGCTTCTCGGGCTCGATCTGGTGGACCCAGCCGATGACGCCGCCGCCGACGTGCACCGCGTCGGAGAAGCCCGCGGACTTCAGGACCGCGAGGACTTCCGCACTACGGACACCCGTCTTGCAGTGCAAGACGATGCGCTTGTCCTGCGGGAGGTCCTGGAGGGCGGTACCCATCAGGAACTCGCCCTTGGGGATCAGCTTCGCGCCCGGGATCGAGACGATCTCGTACTCGTTGATCTCGCGGACGTCGATGATCTCGATCGACTCGTCGTTGTCGATCCACTCCTTGAGCTGCTTCGGAGTGATCGTGGAGCCGGCGGCCGCCTCCTGGGCCTCCTCCGACACGACGCCGCAGAAGGCTTCGTAGTCGATGAGCTCCTTGACGGTCGCGTTCGGACCGCAGACCGCGCAGTCGGGGTCCTTGCGGACCTTGACCTGCCGGTACTGCATCTCCAGGGCGTCGTAGATCATCAGGCGGCCGACCAGCGGCTCACCGACGCCCGTGAGGACCTTGATGGCCTCGGTGACCTGGATGGACCCGATGGACGCGCAGAGCACGCCCAGCACGCCGCCCTCGGCGCAGCTCGGGACCATGCCCGGCGGCGGGGGCTCCGGGTACAGGCAGCGGTAGCACGGCCCGTGCTCGGACCAGAAGACGGAGGCCTGGCCGTCGAAGCGGTAGATCGAGCCCCACACGTACGGCTTGTTCAGCAGTACGCAGGCGTCGTTGACGAGGTAGCGCGTGGCGAAGTTGTCCGTGCCGTCGACAATGAGGTCGTACTGGCTGAAGATCTCCATCACGTTCTCGGCTTCGAGCCGCTCTTCGTGAAGGACCACGTTCACGTACGGGTTGATGCCCAGCACGCTGTCGCGGGCGGACTCGGCCTTGGAGCGGCCGATGTCCGACTGGCTGTGGATGATCTGGCGCTGGAGGTTCGACTCGTCGACCTCGTCGAACTCCACGATGCCCAGCGTGCCGACGCCGGCCGCGGCCAGGTACATGAGGGCGGGCGAGCCGAGGCCGCCCGCGCCCACGGCCAGCACCTTGGCGTTCTTCAGGCGCTTCTGGCCGTCCATCCCGACATCCGGGATGATCAGGTGGCGGGAGTACCGACGGACCTCGTCAACGGTGAGCTCAGCAGCTGGCTCGACCAGGGGTGGCAGCGACACGGGGACTCCGTAGATGGGAAAGTCTGAACGGTGGTTCTTTCCGTAACACTGCCACGCCCTTCTTCATTCCGAGACACCCGGTCCGATCCGCGAGACGAATTCGTCCCAGTAAGCGGGCATTGAGGCCCATGGATCGCGACCTCCTGCGTTGCCCCGGTCGGTGAACCAGATCGTGCCGGCGCCCTGCCAGCGGGCGATCCGGACGGCCTCCTCCAGGTGGGTCCGCGGCACCCCGTGGACCAGGTGGCAGAAGCGCTCGGGCGGGTGCTCAGCGGTCCACTCGGCCACCTGCGACCAGCGGTAATCGACCCACGCCCCGGAGAAGGTGACCAGCTGGTCGGCGGCCTCCGTGTAGCCCTCGTACGGGTGCGTGCCGTGTCCCAGCACGATGCGGAGGTCGTCGCCGAGGCCGCGCAGGGCGTCGGCGACCCGGCGCACCGCAGCCAGTTCGGCCCGGTCCGCGGGGGCCTCGGCCAGATAGAAGCCGCCCACCCGGTACCAGTCGAGGTAGCGGTGCGCGTCCGACACCAGCTCGCCGAACGACCGCGCACCGTCTCGCATCGCGAGATGGCCGAGTACGGTCCCGCCCACCTCCCGGAGCTTGCCCGCGGCCTCCGTGCAGTGCGGGTCGGGTCGGCCGCCCGGGCCGTCCGTGACATTGAGCACGGTCCAGTGCAGCGGGGTCCCGGGGCGAGTCAGCTCGGCCCATTCGACCGGGGCGAGCAGCGGGTGGGCGTAGCCGGGGACGCCGAGGCCGAGGCGGCCCGCCTCGGTCGCGGCGGCCGCCGTCGTCGCCGTCGTCAGATGCGGCACGCCGCCTCCATCCAGATGTCCGCGAGGGACTCCTCCAGGCCGATCCGGGGCCGCCAGCCGAGCCGGTCCCGGGCCGTGCGCACGTCGGCCTGCTGCCAGGCGCCGCAGCCGTCGGGGTACGGGTACGCGGGTGCCACGGCGGCCGCGGCGAGCTGTTCGGCCGTGGCCTCGGAGCGCGGGGAGCCGATGGCGGCGAGCTGCTGCGGCCGGCCCTGGTAGCCGAGCGGGTGTCCGTGGCCGGCGCCGTGGCCCGGTACGTGGCCGTGGCCCTGCCCGTGCTGCCCGTGCTGGCCCTGCTGCGGTACGTCGAGTTCGTGCAGGGCGCCGCCGTACCCGGCGACGCGGGCCAGTACCGCCGCGGCGTCGCGCAGCCGGACCGCGCGCCCGGTGCCGATGTTGACGACGCCCTGGGCGGCGGAGAGCGAGGCGGCGTGCACGGCCCGCGCCACGTCCCGTACGTCCACGAAGTCGCGCTGGACGCCGAGCCCGCTGAGCTTGAGCTCGCCGTCCCCGGACTGCATCGCGCGGCGCATGGCCTCGGCGAGCCGGCCGAGCGGGGATCCGGCGGGGGTGCCGGGCCCGACGGGCGAGAAGATCCGCAGGACGACGGCGTCCAGCCCGGATCCGAGCACCAGCTCGGTGGCGGCGAGCTTGCTGACGCCGTACGGGCCGCCCGGTCTGGGCACGGCGTCCTCGGCCGTGGACGATCCGGGCTGGCTGGGCCCGTACTCGGCGGCGCAGCCGAGCTGGACGAGGCGGGCCCCGCATCCGCTGCGGCGCAGGGATTCGCAGATGGTGGCGACGGCGACGGTGTTGTGCCGGGTCAGCTCCCGGGCCCCGCCGCGGGTGGCGCCGGCGCAGTTGATGACGACGCCGGGGTGGACGGCGTCGAGGAACCGGGTGAGGGCGCCGGGGCTGCCGGTGGCGAGGTCGAAGCGGACGTCCGCGTCGTCGCCGCGGCCGAGCGCGGTGAGCTGGACGGCGGGGTCGGCGAGCAGCCGGTCGGCGACGTAGCGGCCGAGGTATCCATTGGCTCCGATCAGCAGCACCCTCATCGCGCGGCCCCTCGGTTGGTTGGCTGGCCGGTCATCCTGTGTCTCCTTGGTCGTTGGGCAGGGGGTCGGGGGTAGACGCGGGTAGGGGATGTGGGGGGTACGGCGCCTCGGCGGCGGCTCCGAAGAGCGGCGGCGGGACGGGGTGGGCCCGGCTCAGTGCCGCGCGTGCGCGGAGGCGCGGGACAGCACGAGGGCGGCGTGCACGAGGAGCCCCGCCGCGGCGGCGGCCACCGCCGGCGGGGTCGGGACCAGGACGAGGGCCAGGGCTGCGGCGACGGGCCCGCGCGGGGCGCCGTGCACGAGCAGCAGGCGGGCCAGGAAGAGCAGCAGGGCGAGCGGTACGGCGACGGCGTAGGGGGTTCCGGCGATCGCGGCCGCCCCGGTGGCGGCCGCGGTGAAGGCCAGCGCGGCCGCGATCAGCAGCGGCCGGGCCCGGTCCGCGAAGTCCTCCAGGGCGCGGCTACCGGCGAGCCGGCTGCGGGCGCGGGAGGCGAACACGGCGCCGACCAGGTACCCGGGGGCCGCGGCCAGGGCGAGGGCGACGCCGAGGGGCGTGCCGTGGCGGTGCACGGCCCAGCCGACGGCGGCCGCGGCGAGCAGCAGCGCGGCGTAGGGGAACCGGCCGGCGGAGACCGGCGCGGGCCCGGCGGGCCACACCAGGGCGGCGACCGTGACGAGTACGGCGACGGGCCCGGCGAACGGCACCCCGGCGGCGGACGCCCCGAGCGCGACGGCTCCGGGGAGTACGGCGTACCCGAAGCCGCGTAAGGCCCGGGCGTCGGACGGCCGGACGGCGCAGGGCGCGGCCGGCTCGTCCCCGCGCGGGGTGCGGGCGTAGAGCTCTTCGGCGAGGGAGAACACGTCCCGGTGCCGGAAACGGGCGGCGGTGCGGTCGGTGATGCCCTGCACCTCCAGTCCGGCGGCGATCTCCAGCGGGTCCACGGCCCGCTCGCACAGGGCCCGGTGCCGGTGCAGCAGCGTCTTGACGGGGTCCCCGGCGGCCCTGCGGCGGGGGGCCGCGGTGACGGGGGCGGCTTCGTCCAGGGTCATACCGTCGCCTCCGTGGTCGTGGTCGTGGTGGTGTTCGGGGTCTTCGCGGGCGCGGGGTCCGGGGTCTTCGCGGGCGCGGGGTCCGGGGCCGCCCAGGCGGGGCTCGTCCAGTGGCCCGGGACCCGGGCCTCGGGGGGCTGTTCGAAGGGGATCCCGCCGTCGGGCCGGGCCGATCCGTGGGCCAATAGCTGGAGGTAGATCTCGCGGAAGGCGGCGACGTTCTGCTCGACGGTGAACAGCTCCAGGGCCCGGGCCCGGGCGGCCGCGCCGAGCCGGTGGGCGCGCTCGGGGTCCCGTAGCAGCGACAGGCAGGCGTCGGCCAGGGCCCGCGGGTTGCGCGGCGGGACGACCAGGCCGGTACCGCCGATGACCTCGCACACGGCGCCGACATCGGTGGAGACGGTGGCCCGGCCGCAGAGCATGGCTTCGGCGAGGGTGATCGGGAAGCCCTCGATCACCGAGGACAGCACGACCACCCGTCCGCAGCCGTACGCGTCGGCCGGCGAGGGGGCGTCGGGGCCGCCGATCTCCTCGAAGGAGACGGGGTTCTCCCCGACGGTGACGGCGTCGGCGGCCTCGTCGGGGAAGAGCTGTGCGGCGAGCGAGCGGCAGTCGGCGAGGTAGCCGGGGACCACGGCTGTCGCGAAGATCCGCAGCCTGGTCTGCGGCGCGGCCCTGCGTACCTCGGCGAAGGCGTGCAACAGGGCGATCAGGTCCTTGGCGGGCTCTATCCGGCCGACCCAGACCAGGGTGTCCGGGTCGCCGCGGTCCAGGTCCTCGCCGACGCTGGCGAATCGGTCCGCCTCCATTCCCGGGTACACCGTCCGCAGCCGGTCCCGGGGGGCGCCGCAGCGCTCCTGCCAGCGCCGGGCGTGTGCGTTGCCGGGGGTGAGGAGGTCGGCCCGGGCGTAGATCTCGGTGGCCAGGCGCATGTGGAAGGCGGCGAGCAGGGCCCGTACCGCGGGCCTGGGCGCGCCTCCCCGTCCGCCGGGTCCGGCGGGTCCTGCGGGGGCGTCCGCCGCGTGCTCCAGGTAGTGGGCCCGCAGTTGGACCCCGTACTCGGTGACCAGCAGCGGAACCCCGAAGAAGCGTTTGGCCAGTAGGCCGGGGAGCGCGGCCACACCCCCCGCCGCCGCGTGGCAGACGTCGACCTCGCGCAGGTCCTCGTACCAGTCGAGGGACAGCGGCCTCAGCAGCCGTTCCAGTTCGTCGACGAAGTCCAGCAGGTCGGCGACCTGCGCGCGCTGTACGGAGCGGAGCGCGCCGGGGGCCCGGCAGGCGGACTCCACCGCCCGCACCGCGGTCTCGGAACGCAGGGCCGCGTACAGCCCGCCCTGTTCCCGGGCGAGTTCGGCCAGTCCGTACAGTCCGGCGGCGAAGGGCTCGGGCTCGCCCGCGCAGATCCCGCGGACCAGTTCCTTGAAGCAGTCGGCGAAGCGGCGGCGCTCACGCCGGGAGTACGTGTGCCCGTCGTCCGCCGGGGCCCAGAGCGGGGCGGTCCAGACGCGGGTGACGTGTTCGGGCAGGACGACCCGGCCGCGCTCCTCCTGCTCGGCGCTGCGGCTCAGCGCGTAGAGCTCGAACTCGTGCTGCGGCAGCCCGCGGACCAGCCGGTCGCACCACAGCCTCGCCTCTCCCGTCGCATACGGATAACCACCTTCGGTGAGCAGTCCGATCCGCACGAGTGGCACCCCCGATCTCCCGTTCAGGCGGCCGCCGTCGGTCCGGTGACCCGCCGCGGGAAACTCAAGCGGATATGCCGAAGGCGCGACGGACGGTTGTCCGTCGCGCCACCGGAAGGGGTGAAGAGTCGTAACTTTCGCCCACGGCCCGCGTTCGAGCGCGCTAGAAAGGGCCTACGGCCCTCGTACCTCTCGTGGCCCCTCGTACCCCTCGCGCCCCTCGTCTTGCGCAAGGGGCCGCTGCCGCGAGGGCGGCGCGCGGCGGCGAGCCCCGGGTCCAGGGCCGGTACGGCGGCCAGCAGCACCGAGACCCGGGCCCGGTTCGTCACGTCGAACGCGGAGCCGGGCCCGTCGCCGCTGAACTCGGGCGCACGAAGGCGCAGTTCACGACCTAGTGCCCATCAATTCCCGGGGAACACCCAGGGGTTGGCCTTGCACTGGATTCCGCCGATGTCCAGGGACTTCGTCTGCTGCTGCATGATCGGCGCGAGTGCGCCCGGGGTCTGGCAGTTCACGTGCCCGTGGCCGAGGCGGTGTCCGACCTCGTGGTTGATGAGCATCTGCCGGTAGGCGAACATCTGGTCCGCGCCGTACGTCGTCGAGCCCTGCGCCCAGCGGAACGCATTGATCATGACGCGCTCGGTGGAGGCGGAATCACAGCTGACGTTGTCGACGGTCGTGTCCAGATCGGACTTGGCGCACCACACGCCGGTGGTGCCGGGGCTGGCCAGCGTGATCACGAAGTCGGCGTCGCCGCCCGGCACCCGTTCGAAGGTCTTCGTCCCGCCGTGACCCCAGCTGCGGTCGTCGTTGAGGGTGCGGTGCACGGCCTCGGCGAACAGCTGCGCGTCCAGACCCAGCCCCTGCTCGACGTCGACCCGGTAGCGGACCTTCTTGCCCTTGCCGGGCGCGGGCGCCACCCCGGGGACGGTGTCGAAGGCCCCGGAGCCCTTCAGCTTCTCGTCGATGGGGAACTGCTGCGCCATCTTCTGCTCGTACGACAGCTCCACCGCGGGTGCCGCCGGTGCGGCGGGGGTCGCCCGGCCGTCGGAGCGGGAGGCCGCGGAGCTGCCGGGCTGGGCGCGCTTGCCGTTGTCGCCGGCGGCCCGCGCGGTGGGCGAGGAGCCGCTGTCCCCGTCGGAGTTCACCTGCACGGCGACGACGACGGCGAGCACGGTGGTGACCGCCGCGGCGGCCACCGTGTACGTACGGACCTTGCGCCCGCGACCGGAGCGGGGCTGCTCCTCGGCGGGGGCCGCGGGCCCGGCGGGAGCGGCGGGCGCCGCCGGCGGGGTCGGGGCGGCCGTCTCCACCGGCGTACGCGGACCGGGCACGCGGTGGTGCGAACCGGTGGAAGTGAAGGGGTCGGGCGCGGGCGCGGGCGCCGGGAGCGTCACCTGCGGGAAGCCGGCCGCGGGGGTGCCGAAGGCCTGGGTGTCGGTGTCCAGGACGGCTGCGGCCGAACGCCGCGCCCGCGGGACGCCGTGCCAGTCCCCGTAGACCGCGTCGGGCCCCGCGCCCCAGGCGCCGCCGGGCTCGCGCTGCTCGGGGTGGCCGCCGCGCGGCTCCTCGTACCCGCGCTGCCCGCCGTACGGACGGTGCTGCTGGTACGGGGGCTGCTCCTCGTACGGACGGTGCTCCTCGTACGGGAGGGGCTCCTCGTACGGGAGGGGCTCCTCGTACGGGAGGGGCTCCTCGTACGGGAGGGGCTCCTCGTACGGGAACGGCGCTGCGGGCTCCGCCGCCGGCGCCGGGTGGACAGGGGCGGGGGCCGGAGCGGGCCCCTTGCGACTATGTCGTCCCACGGTCCTCAGCCTCTGCCGTCTTCAGAATTTCGGATGTCCCGGATGCCCTGGGCTTCCCGGTCGGTGTCGTGCAGCAGTTCCCGGAAGGCGCCCGCCACCACCTCGGGGTACTCCATCATCGCCACGTGCCCGGCCTCGGGCAGGCTCAGCAGCCGCGAACCCCGGAAGGCCGCCGCCGCCTTGCGCGCCATACGGTACGAGACCAGCTGGTCCCGGCCACCGTAGACCAACAGCGTCGGGGCGAGGACCCGTTGCGCCTGGCGCCACAGCCCGTGCTGCCCGCCGAGGGTGTACGCGTCGACGATGCCGCGCGAGGAGCGGCTCATCGCCTCCCAGAAGTACGGGAGGGCCATCCGCCGTTCCATCTCCTCGACGGCGTGGGCGAAGCCCTCCGGTGTCACCCGGGAGGGGTCTCCGTAACAGAGCGCCGTCACCCCTCGGGTGCGCGCCTCGGCGGTCAGCCCGCGGGTCAGCCGCAGAAACAGGGAGGCCGTCCCGGGGACGGCGAGCAGGGCCGTCGGGACGGCCGACCGCTGCACGCGCAGCTCGGGCAGTGCGGGCGAGACCAGCGTGAGCGTGCGCACCAGGTCGGGGCGGACCGCCGCGACGCGGGTGGAGACGGCGCCGCCGAGGGAGTTGCCGAACAGGTGCACGGGGCCGCGGTCGGCGGCGTCGAGGTGCCGGATGACCGCGCGGGCCAGCGCCGTGACCGAGTAGTCCCGGTCGGCGGGTGGCGGGGACCAGCCGAAGCCGGGCAGGTCGAGGGCCTCGCCGTCGACGGTGTCCTCCAGCTGCACCATGAGGTCCGACCAGTTCGTCGACGAACCGCCGAGTCCGTGGACGAAGAGAGCGGGCGGCAGACCCGTGCACGCCGGGGGCCGGGACCGGACGGCGAGCTCCAGTCCGGGCAGCACCACGGTGCGCAGCTGCTCCCCCTCGGCGACGTGGACGGCTCCCACCTGGGAGGACGCCTCGGATGTGGATCGCACACCCGGCAGCTCGGTCGAAGACATGCGGCCAATGTTACGAGACGATCACGTCCGGACTCTTGTGTTCGGCATCACAGATGCATGGGGATCCGCGTAGCGGGGTATCCGCGATCCTCCTAGGCTCGTAGGTGAGGCACACCCGCGAGGGGAGAGGGAAGAAGGGGAGCCACATGACCGTCGACCCCGCAGAGCCGGACACCTTCCAGGAGCGCTTCCGGGAGTCCCTCGACGCCGAGGCGCCCGAGGCCGATGCGGCGGAACAGCTGGCCGAGTTGCAGCCCGACGACGATGACCGGGTCACGGGGGTGGACCGCGACGAGGCCGCGGACGGGGACGCCGTCGAGCAGGCGCGGGTGGTGACCCTGGACGAGGACGACTACCGCTGACCAGCTCCGGCTACCGCCCGGTACCCCTGCCGAGCGCCGCTGACCAGCGCCTCCGGGCGGTCCGTACAGCGAGAAAACTCGGCTTCGACCCTACAGATTCGGTTACCGAAAAGTACGATGGCGGCGCGGCGCAGAGCGCACTGTGTTCTTAGAGAAAGTGGGAGGCGGCGTGACAGCCATCGAGCAGACGGAGGCAGCGCGTCCCCGGGGCACGCGACTGCCGCGCCGAGCCCGACGCAACCAGCTCCTGGGTGCGGCCCAGGAGGTTTTCGTTGCGCAGGGGTACCACGCGGCGGCGATGGACGACATCGCCGAGCGTGCCGGCGTCAGCAAGCCCGTCCTTTACCAGCACTTCCCGGGCAAGCTCGACCTCTACCTGGCGCTCCTGGACCAGCACTGCGAGGCCCTTCTGCTCGCCGTGCGGACGGCCCTGGCGTCGACGACCGACAACAAGTTGCGCGTGGCCGCGACCATGGACGCCTACTTCGCGTACGTGGAGGACGAGGGCGGCGCGTTCCGGCTGGTCTTCGAGTCCGACCTGACCAACGAGCCCGCGGTGCGCGAGCGCGTCGACCGCGTCTCGCTCCAGTGCGCCGAGGCCATCTCCGACGTCATCGCCGAGGACACCGGCCTGTCCAAGGACGAGTCGATGCTGCTCGCCGTGGGCCTGGGCGGGGTCTCGCAGGTCGTGGCCCGGTACTGGCTCTCCAGCGAGAGCCCGGTCGCCCGTGACACGGCGGTGGGCCTGCTGACCTCGCTGGCCTGGCGCGGCATCGCCGGCTTCCCGCTGCACGGCACCGAGGGCGGGCCGGCGGCTCAGGCCTGACCCCGACAGAGGAGGCCGACGGGGCCGGCGGGGCCTGACCGGCCGCTGTTCGCTGCGAGCGTGGCCTGAGCGCCGCATCCGCGTCCCCTCTCCGGGCTAATGTGGACCGGGTACGGCGCGGCTGATCGCGCACAACCGACCATCGGAGGGACAAAGCCGTGGAGGTCAAGATCGGCGTGCAGCACGCACCCCGGGAGATCGTGCTGGAGAGCGACTTGAGCGCCGAGGAGCTGGAGCGCATCGTCACCGCTGCGCTGACCGGTTCGGAGCCGCTGCTGAGCCTCACCGACAACAAGGGCCGCAAGGTCCTGGTGCCGGCAGACCGCCTGTCGTACGTCGACCTGGGCGAGCCGAGCGTGCGCAAGGTCGGTTTCGGCGCGCTCTGACGCACCCGAGAACTGAGTGGAACGGCCCGGTGGTTGATCCCACCGGGCCGTTTCCCTTTCTTCCGCTTCGGGTAGGACCGCAGTGAACCGGTTTGCCCCTGACCCGCGGGAGGCCCACATGCTGCTGATGGAAGCGCTCGGCTCCGCCCTCCTGGGCCTCGCCCTTGCCGGAGTGGCCTTGCGAGTGCTGCCCCGGCGGCTGCCGTCCCCCAGGATGGTGCTGGTCAGCGGGGTGCTGGGAGCCCTGTTCGGGGCGTACCTGACGCAGTTCGCGCTCGGCCCGGGGCACAACACGCTGACCGCGACGCTGGTCGGCTCGGTCCTGGTGTCCGCGGTGGTGCTGTCGCTGTTGCTGCGCCCCGCCTCGGGGCCCCGGCGGCCCTCCCACCGGACTCCGTTTTCACTTCCGTCGCAGGGCTGACCGGTCTTCCGACTCGTCTGACTCCTCCGACTCCTCCGACTGACGACGTACGCCGGCCCCGGCGCGGAATTCCGCGCCGGGGCCGGCGTACGAGCGGGGTGGGCCGAGCAGGTAGGACGGTCAGGCGGCGAGGCCCAGTGCGGCCATCCGCTTGGTGTGCGCCTTGGTGATCCGCGTGAACATCTCGCCGACGGCCGCCAGGTCGAAGCCTGCGGCCATCCCGTCCACGCCGCCGACCAGCATGGTGGAGAGGGCGTCGCGCTCGGCGACGACGCGCTGTGCCTGCGAGAGCGCCTCGCCCATCAGCCGGCGGGCCCACAGCGCGAGCCGGCCGCCGCAGCGCGGGTCGGCCTCGATGGCGGCGCGCACCTTCTCGACGGCGAAGCCGCCGTGGCCGGTGTCGTCCAGCACGCTCACGACGAGCGCGCGGGTGTCGCTGTCCAGGTGGGTGGCGACCTCGCGGTAGAAGTCGCTGGCGATCGAGTCGCCGACGTAGGCCTTGACCAGGCCCTCCAGCCAGTCCGAGGGCGCGGTCTGGCGGTGGAAGTCGTCGACGCCCTTGGCGAAGGGCTCCATGGCGGCGGTGGGATCGGCGTCGATGGCCGCCAGCCGGTCGCGCAGCCGCTCGAAGTGGTGGAACTCCGCGGAGGCCATCTTCGCGAGCTCGGCCTTGTCGTCGAGGGTGGGCGCGAGCTTCGCGTCCTCCGCGAGGCGTTCGAAGGCCGCGAGCTCTCCGTACGCGAGCGCGCCCAGCAGGTCCACGACGGCGGCCCGGTACTGCGGCGAGGCGGAGGCGGCCGCCCAGTCCTGGGCAGCGATCCCGGTCGCTTCGGCGGCGGCGCTGTCGTCGGAGGGCGATGCGTTTTCAACGGTCGACATGCTCCGCACAATAGCCCGCCGGAAGGGCGCTCAAAGCATCGCATCAGGTCACTGCCGGTCTGCCTAAACGCGACTACCAGGTGAATTCACCCGACACACCTGCGCGATTCCGGGGTACAGTGGTAATGCGCCTGCCGGATACTCGGCGGGCCATCCGAATGAGGATGCCCGGTCGGTGGCCCGATCGGCTCCACCCGACCGCCCTCGGCGTGATGCGTACGTCCATGCGTACCGCCTCTCCACGAGGGGCCCCCTCAGCGGCACGAGCGCTTGAGCGAAGGCTAGTGGTCCCGCGCAGCTTCGTACGACCTGCCCGAATCTGGGCGGGCGCAGTACTGCAGCCAGGCACGGTACGACCCCCCTCGCCGCCTCGCGCCGCGTCTCACAGAAGAGGCAGCACCCTGACTACGTTCCGAGACCTCGGGATCTTTCCCGAGACGGCCGAAGCCCTTGAGGCCGTCGGCATTGTGTCCCCCTTCCCGATCCAAGAGATGACCCTCCCCGTCGCCCTTTCCGGCACGGACGTCATCGGCCAGGCGAAGACCGGAACCGGCAAGACGCTCGGTTTCGGCCTTCCGCTGCTGGAGCGGGTCGTCGTCCCCGCGGACGTCGAGGCCGGCCGGGCCACGCCCGCGCAGCTGACCGACTCCCCGCAGGCCCTCGTCGTCGTCCCGACGCGCGAGCTGTGCACCCAGGTCACCAACGACCTGCTGACCGCCGGCAAGGTCCGCAACGTCCGCGTCCTCGCCATATACGGCGGCCGCGCGTACGAGCCCCAGGTCGAGGCGCTCAAGAAGGGCGTCGACGTGATCGTCGGCACCCCGGGCCGCCTGCTCGACCTGGCCGGCCAGCGCAAGCTCGACCTGTCGCACGTCAAGGCCCTCGTCCTGGACGAGGCCGACGAGATGCTCGACCTGGGCTTCCTGCCCGACGTCGAGAAGATCATCAACTACCTCCCGGCCAAGCGTCAGACGATGCTGTTCTCGGCGACCATGCCGGGCGCCGTCATCGGCCTGGCCCGCCGGTACATGACGCAGCCGACGCACATCCGCGCCACCTCGCCCGAGGGCGAGGGCGTGACGGTCGCCAACATCAAGCAGCACGTCTTCCGTGCGCACAACATGGACAAGCCGGAGCTCGTCTCCCGCATCCTGCAGGCCGAGGGCCGCGGGCTGGCCATGATCTTCTGCCGTACCAAGCGCACGGCGGCCGACATCGCCGAGCAGCTGGAGAAGCGCGGCTTCGCGTCCGGTGCCGTCCACGGTGACCTGGGCCAGGGTGCGCGCGAGCAGGCGCTGCGCGCGTTCCGCAACGGCAAGGTCGACGTGCTGGTGTGCACCGACGTCGCCGCGCGCGGCATCGATGTCGAGGGCGTCACCCACGTCATCAACTACCAGACGCCGGAGGACGAGAAGACCTTCCTGCACCGCGTGGGCCGCACCGGCCGCGCGGGCAACAAGGGCACCGCCGTCACCCTGGTCGACTGGGACGACATCCCGCGCTGGCAGCTGATCAACAAGGCGCTGGAGCTGGACTTCCACGACCCGGTCGAGACGTACTCCACGTCGCCGCACCTGTTCGAGGAGCTGCACATCCCGGCGGGCACCAAGGGCATCCTGCCGCGCGCCGAGCGCGTGCGGGCCGGCCTGAAGGCCGAGGAGCTGGAGGACCTGGGCGAGACCGGCGGCCGCGGTGGCCGTGGCGGTCGCGGCCCGGCCGCGGCAGCCCCTGCCGAGGAGCGTCCCGCCCGTACGCGCACCCCGCGCCAGCGCCGCCGTACGCGCGGCGGTGCCGAGGTCGCCGAGGTCGCGGTGGACGGTGCCGCCGTCACTGCGGTGGCACAGGTTCCCGAGGACCCGGCCGCCGAAGAGCCGCGCAAGCCGCGTCGCCGCCGGACGCGTTCCGTGACGACGGCGGCCGCCGCGGCCGCCGTGGCCGCCGAGGCTCCGGTGGCCGTGGCCCCGGTCGCCGAGGCTCCGGTCGCGGTCGCGGTCGCCGAGGTCGTGGTCCCGGCCGTCGCCGTCGCGCCGGCCGCCGAGGCTCCGGCCGCGGAGGCCCCGGTCAAGGCCCGCCGGACCCGGACCCGCAAGGTCGCCGAGGCCACGGTCGTGGCCGAGCCGGTCGTGGCCGAGCCCACCGGGGCCGAGCCGGTCAAGGCCGACGCGGTCAAGGCCGAGCCGGTCCGGGCCCGCAGGGTCCCGACCCAGAAGCCCGTCCTCGCCCAGGTCACCCCGATCGCCGAGTCCCCCGCCGCGGAGGCCACGGTCGTGGCCCGCCGGTCCCGGACCCGCAAGGTCGTCGACGCGGCGCCGGAGCCGGACTTCCAGGTGGCCCCGCCGGTGGAGCCGGTCAGGGCCCGCCGGGCCCCCGCCCGGACCCGCAAGGTCGCGGAGGCCGCCCCGGTCGCCGAGGCCGCCGCGGCAACCGAGGAGGCTCCGGCGAAGCCGAAGCGCACCCGGACCCGCAAGGCCGCCGCTGCGGTCGTCGAGGCCCCGGCCGCGGCGGTCGCCGAGGAAGCTCCGGCCAAGCCGAAGCGCACCCGGACCCGCAAGGCCGCCGCGGAGACCACCGAGGCCTGATCCGCGTTCCGCCGTCCGGTGGCCCCGGTCCCCTTCCGAGGGGGCCGGGGCCACCTGCGTACCCCGACTGGACACGCCCCTACGGACCGGTAACCTCTGGCCATGAGCAAGCCGCCCCGCCTCACGCTGCCGTCCGGTGCCCGCGCGTACCTCCTGTCCACCGCCCGCGGCGACTTCGCCGTGCACGAGGCCGGCGAGCCGGTCCGCGGCACCGCCCTGCTGGTCCCCGGTTTCACGGGCAGCAAGGAGGACTTCATCGGGCTCCTGGAGCCGCTGGCAGCGGCGGGGTACCGGGTCGTCGCCGTCGACGGGCGCGGCCAGCACGAGAGTCCCGGCCCGCGCGAGGAGTCGGCGTACGCCCTCCAGGAGCTGGCCCTGGACGTCCTCGCCCAGACCGCCGCGCTGGACGGGGCGCCGGTCCACCTGGTCGGCCACTCGCTGGGCGGGCTGATCGCGCGGGCCGCGGTACTGCGCGACGCGGCGCCCTTCGCCTCCCTCACCCTGATGAGCAGCGGGCCCGCCGCCATCTCCGAGGAGCAGCAGGAGCGTACGAAGCTGCTGGTCGCGGCGCTGGAGGCGATGCGGGAGGACATGCCGGGGGTGTGGACGGCGATGCGGTCCTTCGACCCCGAGGACGCGGTGCCCGACTCCCCCGAGCTCGCGGAGTTCCTGCGCGGGCGGTGGCTGGCGACGGTGCCCGAGCAGTTGATCGCCACGGGCCGGATCCTGGTCTCCGAGCCGGACCGGGTGGACGGGCTGAGCGGTGTGGACCTGCCGAAGCTGGTGCTGTCGGGCGAGGTCGACTACGCGTGGCCGGTCCCGCTGATGGACGACATGACACATCGCCTGGGTGCTGAGCGGGTGGTGGTGGCGGGTGCCGAGCACTCGCCGAATGCGGAGGATCCGCAGGTCACGGCGGGTGCGCTGGCCGCGTTTTGGGACGCCCACCCGCACGGTTAGTTAGCCAGTGAAAAAATTTCCTTAGCGTAGGGAATGTTTGCCTCTTACACTTCGTTGGAACAGTGCAAGGAGAACACTGACGAAGGGAGAAGCCCCATGCGCTTCGAGATTCTGCGCCTGGACGACGTCGACGGATCCGCCGTGGACAGCACCGTCGTGGACGCGGCCTCCGTCAACCGGATCGTGCAGCACGCGGCCGCGATAGGCCAGCGCATACTGATCCGACCGGCCGAGAGCGCGTCCTCCTGACACTCCACACGCACGAGCGAAACGCCCCCGCACCGATCCGGTGCGGGGGCGTTCGTGTACGCGGCGGCGGTCAGGCGCCGTGCACGACCTGGAGCACGCCGTTGATGATCTGCTGGACGGCGATCGCGGAGAGCATCATGCCGGCGAGACGCGTCACGAGGACGACGCCGCCGTCCTTGATCACCCGGATGATCACCAGGGAGTAGCGCATCGTGATCCACAGCACCACGTGCATGGCGATGATCGCGGACCAGACCGAGAGCTGCCCGCTGACCCCGTCCGCCTTCTGCACGGCGAGGATGACGGACACGATCGCACCGGGGCCGGCCAGCAGTGGCATGCCCAGCGGGACGAGGGCGACGTTCACGTCCTTGGTCTGCTTGGGCTCGTCGTTCTTGCCGGTGAGCAGGTCGAGCGCGATGAGCAGGAGCAGCAGACCACCCGCGATCATCAGCGCGGGGACGGAGACGTGCAGGTAGTCCAGGATCTGCTGGCCGCAGATGCCGAAGATGGCGATGACGCCGAAGGCCACGCAGACGGCCTGCCAGGCCATGCGGCGCTGCACCTTGGCGGGGCGGCCGGAGGTCAGGGCGAGGAAGATCGGCGTGATCCCCGGGGGGTCCATAATCACGAAAAGCGTGAGAAATAGGGATCCGAAGACGGCGAAGTCAAACACAGTGATGCCTTGCAGGAGAGAGGGGTGTTACGAAGGAAGAAGAAAGGGCGGACGGGCGCGCTTACGCGCCGGTCGCTCCGCCGGCGCCCGGAACGGGGAAGGCCCCCGTCGCGCGGCGCGTGATCTCGCCGTAGATCTCGGGGTCCGTCGTGTACTCCCCGAGGCGACAGGTCTTGCGGCTGCCGTGGTAGTCGCTGGATCCGGTCGTGAGGAGCCCGAGCTCGCCCGCCAGGGCGCGCAGTCGCCCGCGCGTGTCGGCGTCGTGGTCCATGTGGTCCACTTCAATCCCGTCCAGTCCGGCGGACGCGAGCTCGGCTATCGCGGACTCGGGGACGCAGCGGCCGCGCTTGACCGCGGCGGGGTGCGCGAAGACGGTGACCCCGCCGGCCGCCTTGACCAGGCGGATCGCGTCGAAGGGGTCGAGCTCGTGCTTCTCGGCGTACGCGCGGCCGCCGTCGGCGAGCCAGTCCGGCGTGAACGCGTCGGACACGGTGGGGACGACGCCCAGCTCGACGAGGGCGGTGGCGATGTGGGGCCGCCCGACGGAGCCCTCGCCGGCGATCCGGGCCACCTGCTCCCAGGTGACGTCGACGCCGAGGTCCCGGAGCTTGCCGATCATGGCGTGGGCGCGGGGGGTGCGGTCGTCGCGGACCAGTTCCCGCTCGCGCGCGAGCTCGGGCTCCTCCGGGTCGAAGAGGTATGCGAGCAGGTGCATCCCGATGCCGTCGAGACGGCAGGACAGCTCCATGCCGGTGACGAGGGTGATCCCCTGCGGCAGTGCGGCAAGGGCTTCGGCGTATCCCCCGACGGTGTCGTGATCGGTCAGTGCGACCACGTCCAGCCCGGCGGCGGCCGCGCCCAGGACCAGCTCGGCGGGGGTGTCGGTCCCGTCGGAAGCCGTGGAGTGGGCGTGCAGGTCGATGCGCACGGCCGGTGCTCCAGGGGTCTCGCGGGTACGGGGGGACACCCCAGGATACCGCCCGCCCGCCGCGCGGGTGCCATGCCGCCGGCCGCCGGGCCCCCGCGAGGAGGCCCTACGGACCGAGGACGCGGGGGCTCAGGGCGCCGCACGGGAGGAGTTCGACCTCGGCTCCCGCGTCCCGCAGGTCCGTCAACACCAGTTCGTCGTACATCAGCAGGCCCGACTGCTCGGGCCAGACGACGGCCCACAACCACAGCCCGCACGCCTCGCCGGCGAACACGGCCCGGTCGTCCGGGGCCCCCTTCACGTGCCACAGCGGTGTCGGGCGGCCCGCCGCGACGACCTTGGCGTGCGGCGGGGTCGAGACGTCCATGTACGTACCGGGGTCGGGGCCGTCGATCCCGGCGTAGCGCGCGCCGAGGCCGACTCCCAACTCCTCGGCGACCAGCAGCAGCTCGCCGATCCCACCGAGCGGTCCGGGGCCCGAACAGGCCACCGCGGTCGCCCGGCCCCCGCTGCGGTCGTCACCGGCCGCCGCCACCCCGGTGAACAGCCAGCCCACCGGCAGCGGCCACGGCATCCACACCGGCACCTTCGCCCGGTTCACCACCACGCCCAGGCCCTCGACGCTGGGCGGGATGACGGGTTGCAGGGGGTGCACCGTGCCGTGCAGCGCACACTGCCACGAGTCGGAGAAGAGCCCGGGCGCCCTGACCCGGCCACCGCACTTCGGGCAACTTGGTTCGCCCCTCATAAAAGGCCACGCTCCTCCCCGCCCGGCGCCCCGTCAAGACACGATCACCCGTCCGGATGTGTCAGTCCAGCGCCACGGCGGTACGAAGAGGATCCCGCAGATCCGTACCGTGCGACAGCCAGCGTTCCTGGAGCGCCGCAGCGCCGTGCACCCGCTTCCAGGCGGCCTCGTTCGCCGTCATCGGCAAGAGCGGCAGGAAGTGCACCGGGTCCATCGGCGCGTCCAGTTCGAGGTCCTCCACCAGCCCGCCCGGCTCGGCGACGAGCACGGAGGTGAAGGGGGCCCCGTCCCACAGCGGCCCGCCCACGTCGAGCGAGGCGCCGGGAGTCACGACCAGCCCCTCCACCTGCGGCGAGGCGCCGAGCACCGCGAGCGGGCGCAGCAGTTTGTCGGTGGGCGCCAGGCCCGCGCGGACGGTCAGTACGAGCTCGGCGCGCGGCCCGCGCAGCGGGTCGGCGACCACGACGGTCGGGTCGGACATCGGAAGCGCGGACATGCCGAGGGTCGCGTACCGCACGAGGTCGCCCTCGGCGAAGCGGAGCACCTCGATGCGGTCGGTGCCGAGGAAGGTGACGGCGGCGCGGGCGTCGGGTTCGCCGAGCGCGCTGCGCAGCCGGGCTTCCACAAGAGCCAGAATTTCTGCCATGAAGCGAGCATAGAACTCGTATGAGGCGGGTAAAGGGCGGGTCTTGACCATCCGTCGGCTGATAATGTTGACCGCTGGTCGGGGCCACACTCAGCATGGGGGCACCTCCCAGCGGTAGCTGGGGGCGTTTCGGGGCGTCCGGCGACAGGACGTCCTCCACGGAGGACCGGCCGGAGGAGGTGGGGCTGCAATGGATCGAAGTCGATCGTGCAGTACAAACCGCTCTTCCACTCCCCGTACGGGCACGTTCCCGCCCGTTTGATCATCTGATCAGTCGAAGAGCGACGGCAGAACTTTGTCCTCCCGTCCTGTTCCTTCCGTCCGCCCGGGCCTGCCCGCCCGCCGCGGCCGTGCCATCCGGAAGGGACCTCCCACCCGTACGGTCCGCAGCCGTGCGTGCGAAGGAGCCTGCCATGTCGATGCTGCCCTACCTGCGTGCCGCCGTACGTCCGGCCCTTCGCAGGCCCACGCCCGTCCTGCCCGGCTACGACACCACCCGCGACCCGTCAGCGAGCAGTGCGGTCGTCGACTGCGCCGTGTACCGCGACGGCCGACGCGCCCTGGGGTCGGCCTGCCTGACGCCCCGTGAGGCGATGGCCCGGGTCCGCCAGGACGGCGGGTTCGCCTGGATCGGCCTGCACGAGCCGACCGAAGCCGAATTCGCGGGGATCGCCGCCACCTTCGGCCTGCACCCGCTCGCCGTGGAGGACGCGGTGCACGCGCACCAGCGGCCGAAGCTGGAGCGCTACGACGACACGCTCTTCACCGTCTTCAAGACGATCCACTACGTGGAGCACGCCGAACTGACCGCGACCAGCGAGGTGGTGGAGACCGGCGAGGTGATGTGCTTCACCGGCCCCGACTTCGTCATCACGGTCCGGCACGGCGGCCAGGGCTCGCTGCGGTCCCTGCGCCATCGTCTCCAGGACGACCCCGAGCTGCTCGCGAAGGGTCCCTCGGCCGTCCTGCACTCCATCGCCGACCACGTCGTCGACGGGTACATCGCGGTCGCGGCGGCCGTCCAGGACGACATCGACGAGGTGGAGAGCGCGGTCTTCGCCGCGCCCGCCAAGGGCAGTGCGCGCGGCGGCGACGCGGGCCGCATCTACCAGCTCAAGCGCGAGGTGCTGGAGTTCAAGCGGGCCGTCTCCCCGCTGCTGCGTCCGATGGAGCTGCTGAGCGAGCGCCCGATGCGACTGGTGGACCCGGACATCCAGAAGTACTTCCGGGACGTCGCCGACCACCTGGCTCGGGTGCACGAGCAGGTCATCGGCTTCGACGAACTGCTGAACTCGATCCTCCAGGCCAATCTCGCGCAGGCGACCGTCGCCCAGAACGAGGACATGCGCAAGATCACCTCTTGGGCTGCGATCATCGCCGTCCCGACGATGATCTGCGGGGTCTACGGGATGAACTTCGAGCACATGCCGGAGCTCCACTGGCGCTACGGCTACCCCATGGTGATGGCCGCGATCGCCGCGTCCTGCTTCACCATCCACCGGGCACTGCGCCGCCACGGCTGGCTCTAGCCGCCGCCCGGGCACCCCCTACTCTGTTGCGCATGACTCTCAGCACGCTCGACCTCGCCCTCGTCGAGGAGGCCACCAAGAAGTCCGGCCTGATCTGGGTCCGCGGCTCCGGGGCCGACCGGGCCCTGTGGCACGCCTGGGTGGACGGCGCGGCCCACGTGCTGGGCGACGGGCCCGGGGAGCAGCCGTTCCCGGGGCTCACGGACGGCGGGTCCGCCGAGGTGACCGTGCGCAGCAAGGACAAGGGCGGCCGGCTGGTCGCCTGGACCGCTACCGTGCAGGAGCTCGACCCCCTCGGCGAGCAGTGGCGGGCAGCCGTCGCCGAGCTGAAGGGGAAGCGGCTGAACGCGCCCGACTCGGAGGAGATGACCGAGCGGTGGGCGCGCGAGTGCCGGCTGCTGCGCCTCGAACCGGTGACGGCGAGCACGGACCTGCCCGGCGGATCGCTGGCCGCGGTCCCGCTGGGCTCGCCGGCGGTCACCCGCCGGCCCGTCCCGGCCGCCTTGCCGAAGCTCCTGTTCCGGCGGAAGAAGACGGCCCGCCAGGACGCTACTTCGTAGGGTCCGAGCCCTGCCCGGAGCCCTTGCTCGGGCTCGGGCCGGGGGCGGGCCCCCCGCTCTGGCCCTTGGTCGTCGGCATCTGGGACCCATAGTCGACGGTCTGGTCCTGCGCGGGCGCCTCCAGCGGGAAGGTCTTGCCCCATTCCGCGAGGTCGACCCGGCCGGCCCCGCCGGCCCGCTCCAGGCGCAGCGGGTAGGGGGTCCCTTCCAGGGAGACCGACAGCTTGCCGCCCTTGCCCTTGTCCGCGGTGACCGGGACCGCGCGGGTGGGCCCGATCTTGGTGTACTCGCCCTTGGTCAGCTTCCCGTCCAGCCCGAGCAGCCCGTCGAGCAGTACGTGCATGTCGGTGAATCCGCGGAACTGCTTGTAAGTGGGGTCGCTCTCGGGCACCTTCACGTACTTGTCGCCGAGCTTGCCGGCCGAGTCGGACTTCCCCCAGAAAGCGGCGCTCGCCTTGAGGTAGAGCTGCTCCCCCACCCGCAGCACCTGGAAGGTGTCCTCCTGCAGCTTCACCTCGCCGGAGCCGCCGTCCTTCCCGAGCCGCAGGTCGATCGCGAAGGACTTGCCGCCGCTGACGAGCGTGCCGGACAGGTGCACCGAGGCGGCGGCGCCGGCCGCGGCCTTCGCCTTGTCCTCGATCTGGTCGGCGGTGAGCTTGCCGACCCCGTTGGTGCCCTCGTCCGGGTCCGCCCCGCAACCCGTGCCGGTGACGGCCAGGCCAGCGAACAGGACACCGGCGAGGGCCGCCCGGCGCAGCCGAGCGGCGGGGAGGTAGGCGGTCACGGGCAGGTGCCTCTCGTCGTGCGTCTTCGAGCAGCAGGCAGCGTACCCGGCCGTAGCTCCGGCGCCGGGCGGGTGGTCGGCCCTCCCGGCCGGCCGCCCGGTAGCGCGCCCGGTAAGCCGCCCGGTCGCCCGTCGCCGCGCAACCCACGGGCGGACCGCCCCACCAGGACGCTCTCCAGCGGCACGGGCTAGCCTGAGGGGCGGTAGGACTGAGGATCGACGCACTAGGAGGCGCTCGCATGGCTGGTGGCGCCCCACGGATCTTCGTCTCGCATCTGTCGGGTGTGCCCGTCTTCGACCCCGCCGGCGACCAGGTCGGCCGCGTCCGCGACCTCGTCGCGATGCTGCGCGTCGGCGGCCGTCCGCCGCGGCTCCTGGGCCTGGTGGTCGAGGTGGTCAGCCGGCGCCGGATCTTCCTCCCGATGACCCGGGTGACGGGCGTGGAGTCCGGGCAGGTCATCACCACCGGTGTCGTCAACATGCGGCGCTTCGAGCAGCGGCCCACCGAGCGGCTGATCCTCGGCGAACTGCTGGACCGGCGGGTGAAGCTCGTCGCGGGCGGCGAGGAGGTCACCGTCCTGGACGTGGCCATCCAGCAACTGCCGGCCCGCCGCGACTGGGAGATCGACAAGATCTTCGTACGCAAGGGCAAGAGCGGCGCGCTGCGCCGGCGCGGCGAGACCCTGACCGTCGAGTGGTCGGCCGTGACCGGCTTTTCGCTGGAGGAGCACGGGCAGGGCGCCGAGAACCTGGTCGCCACCTTCGAGCAGATGCGCCCGGCCGACGTCGCGAACGTCCTGCACCACCTGACGCCGAAGCGGCGCGCCGAGGTGGCCAACGCCCTCGACGACGACCGGCTCGCGGACGTCATGGAGGAGCTGCCCGAGGACGAGCAGGTCGAGATCCTCGGCAAGCTGAAGGAGGAGCGGGCCGCCGACGTCCTGGAGGCGATGGACCCGGACGACGCGGCCGACCTGCTCTCGGAACTGCCGGAGGTCGACAAGGAGCGGCTGCTGACACTGATGCAGCCGGACGACGCGGCCGACGTGCGCCGCCTGCTGTCGTACGAGGAGAACACCGCGGGCGGTCTGATGACCACCGAACCGATCGTGCTGCGCCCGGACGCGACCGTCGCCGACGCACTGGCCCGCGTACGGCAGGCGGACCTGTCGCCGGCGCTGGCCGCGCAGGTGTACGTGTGCCGGCCGCCGGACGAGACGCCGACGGGCAAGTACCTGGGCACGGTGCACTTCCAGCGGCTGCTGCGGGACCCGCCGTTCACGCTGGTGAGCTCGATCGTGGACACGGACCTGCCGCCGCTGCGCCCGGACGCCACGCTGCCGGCGGTCACCAGCTACCTGGCCGCGTACAACATGGTCGCCGTACCGGTGGTCGACGAGAGCGGTTCGCTGCTGGGCGCGGTGACCGTGGACGACGTACTGGACCACCTGCTGCCGGACGACTGGCGGGAGACGGACTTCCATTCCGAGGAGATCGTGCATGGCCACTGAGCGGGGGCGCGGCGACCGCGACCGCGACGGGGCGCGCGAGCGGCGCCGGGAGCAGATCCGGGAGCGGCGCGAACAGGCACGGCTGCAGTCGCGCGAGCACGGGCTCACCGAGGCCGGTGACCGGGCGGAGCGCGCCGCGGAGCGCGCCGAGCGCACCAAGGCCGGGCATTCGACGGGGTCGAGCGCGCTGACGCGCTCGCGGGTCCGCCTCGACCAGCCGCGGGCGCCGCGCCGCTCGCTGCTGCCCGAGTACGACCCGGAGGCGTTCGGGCGGCTGTCGGAGCGGGTGGCGCGCTTCCTCGGCACGGGCCGGTTCATCGTCTGGATGACCCTGGTCATCATCGTGTGGGTGCTGTGGAACATCTTCGCGCCGGACCACCTGCGGTTCGACCAGTACCCGTTCATCTTCCTGACGCTGATGCTGTCGCTCCAGGCTTCGTACGCCGCTCCGCTGATCCTGCTCGCGCAGAACCGGCAGGACGACCGCGACCGGGTCAACCTGGAGCAGGACCGGAAGCAGAACGAGCGGTCCATCGCCGACACCGAGTACTTGACCCGGGAGATCGCGGCCCTGCGGATGGGGCTGGGCGAGGTGGCGACGCGCGACTGGATCAGGTCGGAGTTCCAGGACCTGATCAAGGAGATGGACGAGCGGCGTCTATTCCCGGCGGAGAGTGACGAAGGCGACCGCTAGCGGCCTTACCTGAGGCAGGCTACCGAGTCGTACCATCGGGGCATGGCTACCGACACAAGCTCCGCCGCCGTGCCCGAGCAGGATGCGATCCTCGACGCACTGGCGACGGTGAACGACCCCGAGATCCACCGGCCGATCACCGAGCTCGGCATGGTCAAATCGGTGGAGATCGGCGACGGCGGCGAAGTGGCCGTCACGGTCTACCTCACGGTGTCGGGCTGCCCCATGCGCGAGACGATCACCAAAACCGTCACCGAGGCCGTCGAACGGGTCGCGGGCGTCACCTCGGTCGCGGTCACGCTGGACGTGATGAGCGACGAACAGCGCAAGGACCTGGCGGCCACGCTGCGCGGCGGCACCGCCGAGCGCGAGGTCCCGTTCGCCAAGCCGGGCTCGCTGACCCGCGTGTACGCGGTCGCGTCCGGCAAGGGCGGCGTCGGCAAGTCGTCGGTGACCGTGAACCTGGCCGCGGCGATGGCCGCGGACGGCCTGAAGGTCGGGGTCGTCGACGCCGACATCTACGGCCACAGCGTGCCCCGCATGCTGGGTGTGGACGGCCGCCCGACCCAGGTCGAGAACATGATCATGCCGCCGTCGGCATACGGCGTGAAGGTCATCTCCATCGGCATGTTCACCCCGGGCAACGCGCCCGTGGTGTGGCGCGGCCCGATGCTCCACCGGGCCCTGCAGCAGTTCCTCGCGGACGTGTTCTGGGGCGACCTGGACGTGCTGCTGCTGGACCTGCCGCCGGGTACGGGCGACATCGCGATCTCCGTCGCCCAGCTCGTGCCGAACGCGGAGATCCTGGTCGTCACCACCCCGCAGCAGGCCGCGGCCGAGGTCGCGGAGCGGGCCGGCTCGATCGCCGTGCAGACGCACCAGAAGATCGTCGGCGTGGTCGAGAACATGTCGGGGCTGCCCTGCCCGCACTGCGACGAGATGGTCGACGTGTTCGGCTCGGGCGGTGGCCAGAAGGTCGCCGACGGCCTCACCAAGACGGTCGGCGCGACCGTCCCGGTGCTGGGCTCCATCCCGATCGACGTCCGGCTGCGCGAGGGCGGCGACGAGGGCAAGCCGGTCGTCCTGTCGGACCCGGACTCCCCGGCCGGTGCGGCGCTGCGCTCCATCGCGGGCAAGCTGGGCGGCCGCGCCCGCGGTCTGGCCGGCATGTCGCTGGGCATCACCCCGCGCAACAAGTTCTAGGACACGCTCTGAGGGCCGTTCCGCGGCCTGCAAACGCGAAGGGGCACCGCCGGCCGGCGGTGCCCCTTCGCGTACTGCCGCTCGTACGGCTGCCGGTGCGGCTACTCGTACGAGGCGATGTCACCGATCACCGAGAAGCCGAGCCCGTACGCGCTCATGCCCCGCCCGTACGCCCCGACGTGCACGCCGCCCCGCGTCGAACCGGCGAGCACCCAGCCGAACTCGGACTCGCGGTAGTGGAACTGCGTCGGCTCCCCGTCGACCGGGAGCGAGAGCGTCGACCAGTCCTCGCCGTCGAGGTCGTCGGCGAGCTCCCACGCGGCCTCGGTCTGCTGGTCGAGCCAGTCGTCGCGCAGGGTGTGGTCCATCTGGCCGGGCCAGCTGTAGGCCAGCAGCCCGGAACCGGCCAGCCAGGCCGCCGAAGAGACCGAGGTGGCCTCCAGGACGCCGGTGCCGTCGCTGCTGCGGCGCAGCGGGTTGCTCGCGACGGTGACGACCACCGCGAAGCGCTCCTTCTCGCCGGTGGCGAGCTCTCCGCGCGCGGACGGCTCGTCGCCGTGGCCGGTGGAACCGTGCTCGACGGTGCCGTCGGCTCCGGTGCCCACCTGCATGAGCCAGCGGGGGCCGGTGAAGGCCCCGTCCAGCCCGTACCAGGGGAAATCGGCCCGCAGGTACCCGTCGACCGTCCGGCGGGCCGCCGGGACGGGCGCGGCGGCCTCCTGGGGCTGTGCGGGTGCGGGCTGTGCGGGTGCGGCTTCCGCCGATGCGGCGGGCGTCGCCGGTGCGGCAGCGGGCGCCTCGGCGGGCTGCACCCCGACCCGGCTACTGCTCGTCGTCTCCATCTGAGGCCTCTCGTTCCGTGGTCCGGAACGGCCCTCCCCCACATCTTGTCGGGGGGACCCCCACCCTGGGGCGTCCTGGGTCCGGACTCATGGAGGATAGCCACCGGACCCCGAATCGCCCGGAAGGCTCGAAACTCAGGTGGCGTCGGCGTCGTACGGGGTGCGCTGTTCGGCGGCCGGGGCGGCGGGCTTCTTCAGCAGGTCCGGGCCGGTCGCGGAGGCCGCGGCGGCCGCGGTGGAGGCTCCGGCGGCGGCCGGGGCGGCGGCCGTCTCCCGGCTGTTCACGGCGTCGGTGACGTCGTTCAGCTCCTTGCGGAGGTCGAAGGTGCTGCGGATCTCCCGGAGGTCGTCGTTCTCGGTCAGCTGCTTGCGCAGGAACGTCTTCGGGTTCAGGTCCTCGAACTCGAAGTCCTTGAACTCGGGTCCGAGTTCGGACCGGATGTCCTGCTTCGCACTGTCGGAGAACGCGCGGATCTTGCGGATGAACCCGCTGACGTCCTGGATCACCTTGGGGAGCTTGTCCGGGCCGAAGATGAGGATGGCGAGCACCACGATCGTGACGAGTTCGAGTGCGCCTATGTCGTTGAACACGTTGCCGCTCCTCGGCTCTCTTCATTTCGGGCCACGACACACGGTACCCGGCGATGTCGGCGGGCCCATACATCGGTGCGGCATCAGCCGTGGATTCTCCGTACGGTCATGATCCGTTCGCCGAACCGAGGACGAGGTCCAGGGTGCGTTCCCGGCCGTCGCGGAGCACGGTCAGGGTGAGCGGATCACCCGGGCGGTGGGCGCGGATCTTGATGACCAGCTCGTCCCCGCCGTGCACACGGACGCCGTCCACCTTGGTGATCACGTCGCCGCCCTGGATCCCGGCGCGGGCCCCGGGGCCGCCGGGGGCGACGGCGGGCTTGCCGCCCTCCCCCTTGGTTCCGACGCGGGCCCCGTCGCCGGTGTACTCCATGTCGAGGGTGACGCCGATGACCGGGTGGGTGGCGTGGCCGGTGCGGATGAGCTCCTCGGCGACGCGCTTGCCCTGGTTGACCGGGATGGCGAAGCCGAGGCCGATGCTGCCGCTCTGCTTCGCGTGCTCGTCGCCGCCCCCGTCGGCGTCCGCCCCCCGGATGGCGCTGTTGATGCCGATCACGCGGGCCTTGGCGTCGAGGAGCGGGCCGCCGGAGTTGCCGGGGTTGATGGGGGCGTCGGTCTGGAGGGCGTCGACGTAGCTGATGTCGCTGCCGTCGCCCTTGTCGCCGCCGGCGGTGATGGGCCGGCCGGTGGCGCTGATGATGCCGGCGGTGACGGTGTTGGAGAGGTCGAACGGCGCGCCGATGGCCACGACCGGGTCGCCGACCTTCACGTTCTCGGAGTTCCCGAGGGAGAGCGGCCGCAGGCCCCGTACGCCCTCGACCTTGACCACGGCCAGGTCGTAGCCGCTGTCCCGGCCGACCAGCGCTGCGGTGACGCTCTCGCCGGTGCTGAAGGTGACGGTTATGTCCTTGGCGTCGGAGACGACGTGGTTGTTGGTGAGGATGTGGCCCTGCCCGTCGAGGACGAACCCGGTCCCGGTGCCGCTGCCGGTGCTGCCGCGGACGTGGAGGGTGACGACGCCGGGCAGGGCCGTCGCGGCGATCCCGGCCACGCTCTCGGGGGCGCGGCCCTTGCTCTCCACGGCGGCCTGGGGGAGTTCGAGGCGGGTGCTGCTCTGCCGTTCGGCGAGGACGCCGAGCCAGCCGCCGACGCCGCCGGCGAGGAGGGCGGTGCCGAGGCTGAGGGCCACGGCGTGGCGCAGCCGGATTCCGCGGCCGGCCGTCGCCTTGCCCTGGTCGGCGACCTGCAACGGCTGCTCCCCCCAGGGGTCATACCGCGCCCCGGACCCGGTCGCCTGCGGGCCGGCTTCGACCGCCGTGCCGGACTCGACCTCGGGCCCCTGCGACCCGGACCCGGACACCCCAGCGGAAGCCGGCTCGGGCGCCGTGCCGGACTCGACCCCAGGCGCCTGCGGCCCGGACTGGGGCGCCGCAGCGGGAGACGGCTCGGGCGCTCGTCCGGAGTCGGAATCGGCTCCAGCCGCCTGCGGGCCGGCTTCGACCGCCGCGACGCCGGACTCGGACTCGGGCACCCCAGCGGGAGCCGGCTCGGGCGCCGCAGCGGGCGTGGGGGCCGGTGTCGGGGACGGGGTCGCGCCGGGCTCTGCCGGCGGGGCCTTGTCGGGCTGCTGCTGGTCGGCCATGGACGCTCCCCCGAGGTACCTGTGGCACCGCCGGGCGGCGCATCTGCCGCCGATTCAACCAGGTCTCCCCGCCGCCACCGGCTCCGCCCCCGGACCCCGAGCCTGCCGGGGTCCGGGGGTGGCACCGGGTCAGCGGGTCAGCGAGACCGGGCGGGGGGACGGGGTGAGCGACGGGTGGACCGGTGGGAGGGGGGCCGTGGGGCGCGGACCGGCGACGAATCCGGGACTGGGTGCCCGGTCCCGGACCACCGCGTCGGCCACGGACACCGCCGGCCCGGGCCGCGACGCCGGGGCCTCGCCCCGGAGGCTCGGGTCGAGGTTGTCGACCGGCAGCGAGCCGCCCAGGGCGATCGCGGCCAGCGAGACCGCTCCGGCCGCCACGAACGCGAAGCGCCGGCGCGGCCGCCCCACCTCGTGTATGCGGAAGCCCTGCTGCGGTGCGGTCGGTGCCACGTACCCGAAGAGCTCCGCCCCCGGCGGGGCCGGCGGACCCGGCGGTCCGTCCGGACCGTCGCCCGGCAGCCCTTGCAACCGGGCCAGCAGGCCGGCCGACAGGGGCGGCGGCGCGCTCTCGACGAACATGCTCTTCACACGACGCTGCGCATCGGCCTCGGCCTTGCACTTGGCGCAGGTGGCCAGATGCGCCAGGACCCGCTCGCGCGCGTCATGGCTCAGTTCCCCGTCGACCAGGGCGGCGAGCCGGTCGCCCAGGTGCTGTTCGGCAGGAGAGGGACTGACTCCGCTCACTCGGCTCCGCCCTCTCCCCCGGCGCCCGGCGCGCCCACCGCCACTCCCGCCAGCGCCCGCTGCTCGGCACGGGCCTCGGGAGACCGGTGCTTGAGCGCCTTGCGCAGGTGCGAACGGCCCCGGTGGATACGACTGCGCACGGTGCCGAGCTTCACGCCCAGCGTGGCGGCGATCTCCTCGTAAGAGAGGCCTTCGATGTCGCACAGCACCACGGCCGCACGGAACTCGGGCGCGAGGGTGTCCAGCGCCTGCTGTACGTCCGCGTCGAAGTGGGTGTCGTGCAGGACTTGCTGGGGGGACGGCTCACGGCTGGGCAGCCGCTCGGCCGCGTCGTCACCGAGCGCGTCGAAGCGGATCCGCTGCTTGCGCCGGACCATGTCGAGGAACAGGTTGGTGGTGATCCGGTGCAGCCAGCCCTCGAACGTGCCCGGTGTGTAGGTGGACAGCGAGCGGAAGACGCGGACGAAGACCTCCTGCGTGAGGTCCTCGGCGTCGTGCTGGTTACCCGTCAGACGGTAGGCAAGGCGGTAGACCCGCGCACTGTGCGTGCTGACGATCTCCTCCCAGGAGGGAGGGGTCCACGCCTGGGTGCCCGCATCGGCGGCAAAGGTCGCGGTGGTTGCGGTGGCAGCGGTGTGGAAGCGGTCAGCAATGTTGGTCACGGATTTCGGCTCACCCGCCGACCAGAAGAGACGTCTGAGTACGCCTCCACGATCCACAGGCGCAGCCGCACCTCCCCTATCGGCTCTGGTGGTGTCCAGTGGAGTCCCTACCATAGCCACCCCTCCCGTCAGCTCCGGATAAGCGTTTTTGCATTAACTTTGCACGTGCCTGCGACTCGCCGGGCCGTCGATCTGCCCGGTGCCGTCCCCATCTATCCCGGCTGCGCGCCGCCCTTTCGCCCCCTTTTGCCGCGCTGGGTCTTTCCGCCGCCGTTTTCTTCAACGCCCGGTCCCATCTGCGGGTTCCCGACGTCAACGGATACAGTCACCGTTGCGCCAACTATGGGGACAGGAGAGGGTCATTACCGGCAACCGGCAGACGAGCTGGGCGTTCGCCGACGCGTTTGTCGCCGAGGACGACGCTCTGCGGTGGGCCCGCGACCGGGCCAGGGAAGCGGGCCTGCGCTCCGTCTCCCCGGGCACCGGCGCCGCGCTGCGCCTGCTCGCCGCCACCGCGGACGCCAAGGCGGTCGCCGAGATCGGCACCGGCACCGGCGTCTCCGGCATCCACCTCCTCCACGGCATGCGCCCCGACGGGGTGCTGACCACCGTGGATCCCGAGGCCGACCGGCAGGCCTTCGCCCGCCAGGCCTTCCGCGCCGCAGGCTTCGCGGGCAACCGCGCCCGGTTCATCCCCGGCCGGGCACTCGACGTACTCCCCCGGCTCGCCGACGGCGGGTACGACCTCGTCTTCTGCGACGGCGACCCGTCCGAGTCCCTCGACTACCTCGCCGAATCGTTGCGCCTGCTGCGGCCCGGCGGGCTGGTGTGCTTCGAGGGGGTCTTCTCGGACGGCCGCACCGTCGACTCGGGGGCCCAGCAGACCGAGGTGCTGCGCGTACGGGAGCTGCTGCGCAGCGTCCGCGAGAGCCCGGCGCTGGAGGCGGCGCTGCTCCCGGTGGGTGACGGCCTGCTGTGCGCGGTCCGGCGCTGACCGGTTCCGGCACGATCACCGGCACGGCACGGCACGGCACGGCACCGGAACACCCACCGGCCGGCCCCGGACACAACGCTGCCCCGGCCGCGGGGAGCGGACGGGGCAGCGCAGAGAATACTGAGAATGCAGATGGTGCGGTGCTGCCGACTCGTTAGCCGACGACCTTCTTCAGGGCGTCACCCAGGGCGTCCGCCTCGTCCGGAGTCAGCTCGACGACGAGCCGACCGCCGCCCTCGAGCGGTACGCGCATGACGATGCCCCGCCCCTCCTTGGTGACCTCGAGCGGGCCGTCGCCCGTCCGCGGCTTCATGGCCGCCATGCTCGTTCCCCTTCCTGAAACCAGCTCATCGTCAGCCGACGGCCCCATTCAGGCGCCTGGAACCCGGCATCGAACACATTGCTTCCTGGCCATTATCCCGCATGTCAGGACCCGATGACCAACATCGGCAGGGAACGCTTGGGCAACGCGCTCGGCCAAAACCACTCATTTCGGGGACGTGCCTGCGATACTTCGCCGCCGCACCCGCCGTCCGCCCTCCGCTTTCTTTGACGCACATCACATGCCCCGGGACGGTCCGGTCCGCCATGCTGGCCCTTGCACCGGCCGGTACCGGCCGGTAGCCAAGCCCGCGACGAAGGGGGACCCCCTGCCATGGCCGACAGCGTGCTCTACGAAGTGACCGACGGACTCGCCAAAATCACGATCAACCGGCCCGACGCCATGAACGCGATGAACACCGAGGCCAAGGTCGCGCTGCGCGACGCGGTCCAGGCGGCGGCCGCGGATCCGGCCGTCCGGGCGGTGCTGCTGACCGCGGCCGGCGATCGGGCGTTCTGCGTCGGCCAGGACCTCAAGGAGCACATCGGGAACCTGGCGGCGGACCGCGCGAACGGGTCCACGCTGACCATGAACACGGTCGCGGACCACTACAACCCGATCGTGCGCGCCCTGACCGAGATGCCCAAGCCGGTGGTGGCGGGCGTCAACGGCGTCGCGGCCGGAGCGGGCTTCGGCTTCGCCCTGGCGGCGGACTTCCGGGTCGTCGCCGACACGGCCTCCTTCAACACCTCCTTCGCAGGGGTGGCCCTCACCGCGGACTCGGGCGTCTCCTGGACCCTGCCCCGCCTGATCGGTGCCTCGCGGGCCTCCGACCTGCTGCTCTTCCCCCGCTCGCTGAAGGCGCAGGAGGCGTACGAGCTCGGGATCGTGAACCGCCTGGTCCCCTCGGACTCCCTGCACGCGGAGGCCGAGGCGGTGGCCCGCACCCTGGCGGCCGGCCCGACGGTGGCCTACGCGGCGCTGAAGGAGTCCCTGGCGTACGGGGCGTCCCACTCGCTGACGGAAGCCCTGGCCCACGAGGACACCCTGCAGGCCCGTGCCGGCGCCTCCGAGGACCACTCGATCGCCGTCGAGGCCTTCCTCGCCAAGCAGCCGCCGAAGTACCTCGGCCGCTAGGCGCCGCCCGCCCCCGCCGCTCAGGCGGGGGTACGGGCGACGCAGGGGGCCAGGTGGTCGTTGACCAGCCCGCAGGCCTGCATCAGCGCGTAGGCGGTGGTGGGGCCGACGAAGCGGATCCCGGCCTTCTTCAGCGCCTTGGACAGGGCCGTGGACTCGGGCGTCACCGCCGGGACCTCGGAGATCGTCGCGGGGGCCGGACGGCCCGGCTCCGGGGCGTGCGACCAGATCAGCCCGTCCAGTTCGCCCGGCTCCCATTCCGCGAGGACCTTCGCGTTGGCGAGCGTGGCTTCGATCTTGGCCCTGTTGCGGATGATCCCCTCGTCGGCGAGCAGCCGCTGTGCGTCGGCCGGCCCGAAGGCGGCGACCTCAGAGATCACGAAGTTCGAGAAGGCGGTACGGAACCCCTCACGGCGGCGCAGGATCGTCAGCCAGGACAGCCCCGACTGGAAGGCCTCCAGGCACAGCCGCTCGTACAGGGCGTCGTCCCCGTGCACCGCGCGGCCCCACTCCGTGTCGTGGTACGCGATGTAGTCCTCGGTGGCCAGTGCCCAGGGGCAGCGCAGGCCGCCGTCCGGGCCCGCGATCGCCGTCACTGCTGCTCCTCCTTGTGCAGGTCGACGACCGGTCCGCCCGGACCCTGTGCGCGGTTCTGCGCGGCCGCCGCCGTGAGCTCCGCGATCCGTGCGTCCCGCTCGGTGAGCTCCGCCGCGAGCCGCTCCAGTACGTCGTCCACCTCGGCCATGCGGTACCCGCGCGGGGCGACCGGCAGCCGCAGGGCATCGATGTCGGCCCGTACGACCGGGCGGCTCTCGGGCAGCGCGTCGGCCACCCGGTCCGGCTCCGCCTCCGGCAGCACCGCCTCGGAACCGCCGCCCACCACGGCCAGGGTGACCGCCGCGACGACCACGACCAGCGCGATCAGCAAGAACCAGAACACGAGCAACTCCCTGAGAGACATCGGGCCACCGGCCACCAGGTTAAGGTCGCAGCGAGGCGCGAGGGCCGCCGGAGGAGGAAAGAACGGGATGCTGCGACTGGGCAGGCGCGAGTTCGACACCCACGAGCCGGTGATCATGGCCATCGTGAACCGGACACCGGACTCCTTCTACGACCAGGGCGCGACGTTCCGCGACGAGCCCGCTCTGGACCGCGTCGAGCAGGCGGTGGCCGAGGGAGCCGCGATCATCGACATCGGCGGGGTCAAGGCGGGCCCGGGCGACCACGTGGACGCGGCCGAGGAGGCCCGGCGCACCGTCGGCTTCGTGGCCGAGGTCCGGCGCCGCCACCCGGACGTGGTGATCAGCGTCGACACCTGGCGGCACGAGGTCGGCGAGGCGGTCTGCGAAGCCGGGGCCGACCTGCTGAACGACGCCTGGGGCGGGGTGGACCCGAAGTTGGCGGAGGTCGCGGCGCGCTACGGGGCGGGCCTGGTCTGCACGCACGCGGGCGGGGTCGAACCGCGGACCCGGCCGCACCGGACGACGTACGACGACGTGATGGCGGACATCCTGCGGGTCACGGTGGGGCTGGCCGAACGCGCGGCCGCGCTGGGGGTCCGCCGGGACGCGATCATGATCGACCCTGGCCACGACTTCGGGAAGAACACCCGCCACTCGCTGGAGGCCACCCGTCGCCTGGGCGAGATGACCGACACGGGCTGGCCGGTGCTGGTCTCCCTGTCCAACAAGGACTTCGTCGGCGAGACCCTCGACAAGCCGGTCAAGGAACGCCTGTTGGGCACGCTGGCCACGACGGCCGTCTCGGCCTGGCTGGGCGCCCAGGTCTACCGCGTCCACGAGGTCGCGGAGACCAAGCAGATCCTGGACATGGTGGCGTCGATCCAGGGCCACCGCCCCCCGGCAGCCACCCGCCGCGGCCTGACCTGAACCGGCCGGAGGCCGCCGCGGCCTGACCTGAACCGGCCGGAGGCCGCCGCGGCCTGACCTGAGCAGCGCCCCCGGCGGTGGCCGCCGGGGGCTCGCCGCGGCTCGGCTACTTGCCGACTTCCTTGGTCACCAGCGCGATCGCCTCGTCCACGTCGTCCGTGACGTGGAAGAGGTAGAGGTCGCGCTCCGAGGCCTTGCCCTGCGCGATCACCGTGTTCTTCAGCCAGTCGACCAGGCCGGACCAGTACTCCGACCCGAACAGCACGATCGGGAACCGGGTGATCTTCTGGGTCTGGACCAGGGTCAGGGCCTCGAACAGCTCGTCCAGCGTGCCGAGTCCGCCCGGCAGGACCACGAAGCCCTGGCTGTACTTCACGAACATCGTCTTGCGGACGAAGAAGTACCGGAAGTTCAGCCCGAGGTCCACGTGCTGGTTGAGCCCCTGCTCGAAGGGCAGCTCGATGCCCAGGCCCACGGAGACGCCGTTGGCCTCCCGGGCACCCTTGTTGGCCGCCTCCATCGCGCCCGGGCCGCCGCCCGTGATGACCGCGAAGCCCGCCTCGACGAGCGCGCTGCCGATCTGCACGCCGGCCTGGTACTCCGGCGAGCCGACGGGCGTACGGGCCGAGCCGAACACGCTGATCGCCGGCGGCAGCTCCGCCAGCGTGCCGAAGCCCTCGATGAACTCCGACTGGATGCGCAGGACCCGCCAGGGATCGGTGTGCACCCACTCGGAGGGCCCGGCCGAATCCAGCAGCCGCTGGTCCGTCGTACTGCCCGCCTGCACCTGGCCCCGCCTGCGCAGCACCGGCCCGAGCTGCTGCTCCTCGGGCCGACGACGAGCGTTGCCTTCGGGGTTGCCCATGATGTGCTCCCTCCTGCTGATCGTTGGATCAGGGTAGGCGCACAAAGGTGACGGGAAGCGGAATTCAGGAGGTCAGCCAGGCGCGGAGTCGTTCTTCGCAGTGGAGGATCGCCTTCGTCTCCACGCGCTCGTCCACCTTGTGGGCCAGCAGCGCGTCGCCCGGGCCGTAGTTCACGGCCGGGACGCCGAGGGCGCTGAAGCGGGACACGTCCGTCCAGCCGAACTTCGGCATCGCGCGGCCGCCGACCGCCTCCATGAACGCGGCCGCGGCCGGGTGGGAGAGGCCGGGTAGGGCGCCGCCGGAGAAGTCGTCGATCACGAACTCGTCGACGCCGCAGTCCGCGAAGACCTCCCTGACGTGGGCGATCGCGTCGTCCATGCTGCGGTCCGGGGCGAAGCGGAAGTTGACCGTCACGGTGCAGGCGTCGGGGATGACGTTGTTGGCGACGCCGCCCTCGATGCGGACCGCGTTGAGGCCCTCGTGGTACTCCAGGCCGTCGATCACGGGCTTGCGGGGCTCGTACGCCGCGAGTTTGGCGAGAATCGGGCTCGCCGCGTGGATGGCGTTGGACCCCATCCAGCTGCGCGCGGAGTGGGCGCGCTCGCCGCAGGTGCGGAGCAGGACGCGCAGGGTGCCCTGGCAGCCGCCCTCGACCTCGGCGTTCGACGGCTCCAGCAGGACAGCGAAGTCGCCGGTCAGCCAGTCGGGGTGGGCCTCGGCGACCTTGCCCAGGCCGTTGAGGTCGGCGGCGACCTCCTCCTGGTCGTAGAAGACGAAGGTGAGGTCACGGTTGGGCTCGGGCACGGTCGCGGCGATGCGCAGCTGTACGGCGACGCCGGACTTCATGTCGGTCGTTCCGCAGCCCCACAGGACGTCGTTCTCGTCGAGGCGGGACGGAACGTTGTCGGCGATCGGCACCGTGTCCAGGTGGCCGGCCAGGACGACGCGCTCGGCCCTGCCGAGGTCCGTGCGGGCGACGACGTTGTTGCCGTACCGGTCGACCGTGAGGTGCGGGAGGGCGCGCAGCGCGTGCTCCACCAGGTCGGCGAGGACCTTTTCGTCGCCGCTCACGGACGGGATGTCGACGAGCCGGGCGGTCAGCTCGGCGGCGTCCAGGGTGAGGTCCAGCTCGGATTCGGACATGGCTCTGACCCTAACGCCCCGGGCTGCGACGAACCTCCCACGTCCGGCCGGTGGACGCGTCGCGTGGCTCAAGTACGGTGGGCGACGTGTCCCAGAGCGATCACCCCCGCCCTCGCCGCCGACCGCTGCTGAAAGTTGCCGGTGCGTTCGTGCTGCTCGCGCTGATCGGCTACTTCGCCGTGCAGTACGACTCGACGAACGGCAGTGGTGGTGCACCGCACTGCACGGCCAGCGCGCGGACGGGCGAGGACGGGTTCGACATGACCCCCGAGCAGGCGGCCAACGCGGCGACGATAGCCGCGGTCGGCGTGGCCAAGGGCCTGCCGGACCGGGCCGTGACCATCGCGCTGGCGACCGCCATGCAGGAGTCGATGCTGCGCAACCTCGACCACGGCGACCGGGATTCGCTCGGCCTGTTCCAGCAGCGGCCCTCGCAGGGGTGGGGCACTCCGCAGCAGATCATGGACCCGGTGTACTCGGCCGGGATCTTCTACGACCGGCTCGTCGCGATCAAGGGGTACTCGCGGCTCCCGTTGACGGAGGCGGCGCAGCAGGTGCAGCTCAGCGGCTTCCCGCAGGCGTACGCGAAGCACGAGCCGGACGCGACCGTCCTGACCGCGACCTTCGCCGGTGACGGCGAGCTGATGTGCGGCGGGCCCGCCCCCACGGCGCCGGGCGACCCGGAGAAGGTGCGGACGGAGCTCACCCGGATCTTCGCGAAGGACAAGCTGCACTCCGCTGTGGCGGGGCCCAACCGGGCGGCGGAGGCGGGCCGGGCGGTCAAGGAGACCGAGGTGACCTTCGTGGAGAAGCGGGACGGCGGCGCGTCCGCGGCGCGCGGCAGCAAGGCGATGGCGGGCTGGGCGGTGGCCAATGCGCGCGGGATGGGCATCGTGCGGGTGTCGTACGCCCAGGAGGGCTGGATAGCCGGCGAGGCCAAGGGCAAGTGGCAGCAGAAGGGCGGCGGCGGGGGGAAGTCCGGCGCCGGCGCCGGGGATCCCTACGAAGCGAAGCAGGACGAGGTACGGATCTTCGTCGCGCGCTGACCCGGCCGGGCGGGCCTGCCCGCGGAACCGGTCGCCCGTGCGGGACGTCCCCCGTACGGAGGTGACCCGGCGGCCGCCCAGATCGGCCCCTGGAGGGACGGAAGCCCTGGTGGGCGCGCATTCAATGAGCTTGTCGCGGAAGCCGATTAAACGATGCGTTACTGATCCTTTACCCGGGGTCTCCGCAACTCCACCCGCCCCCCGAGCGGTTGTACAGGGCGTACTCAGCCGCTACCGCTTAGGAGCAACATGTCCCTCCCCCTGACCCGCCGGATCGCCCGTACCGCGCTGCTGCTCGCAGCCGGGGCAGCTCCCGTGGTCGGTGCGGCCGGCGCGGCCAGCGCCGCGGGCCTGGAGTCCGTGCCGCAGCTGGGCGCGCTCACCAGCCCGGACGCCGCCGGCACCGCGGGTGACGTGGTCGGCGCCGGTGAGGCCGCTGCCACCACCGCGACGGGCACCGCCACGGACACCGCCGCCAAGGCCGTACCCGGCGCCCCCGCCCAGGTCACCGACACCGCGGGCGCCCTGCTCGGCGGCCTGCCGGCGGCCAAGGGACTGCCCACCGGTGGGCTGCCGACCGGTGGGCTGCCGACCGGCGAGCTGGCCGGCTCAGTTCCCACCCAGGCGCTGCCGCTGGGCGGCCTCCCCCTGGGCGGCTGACCCGCCGCGAGCGGAACGCCGGGCAGCACGCCGAAACAGGACCGAGGGGCCGGGAGCACGAACTCCCGGCCCCTCGGGCTGCGTACGGGCCCCGTGCGGGCCGTGTGCAAGATCAGGCGAGGCGCTTGACCGCCGCCTCGACGCGCTCGTCCGTCGCCGTGAGGGCGACGCGCACGAACCGCGCGCCCGCCTCGCCGTAGAAATCGCCCGGCGCGACCAGGATGCCCCGCTCGGCGAGGTGGGCGACCGTGTCCCAGCACGCCTCGTCCCGGGTCACCCACAGGTACAGGCTGGCCTCGCTGTGCTCGACCCGGAAGCCGTGCGCCTCCAGGGCGGCCCGCAGCGCCTCGCGCCGCGCGGCGTAGCGCCCGCGCTGCTCCGCGACGTGCGCGTCGTCGCCGAGGGCGGCGACCGTGGCCGCCTGCACCGGCGCCGGGGTCATCATGCCGCCGTGCTTGCGGATCTCCAGCAGCTCGCCGAGCACCTCGGCGTCACCGGCGATGAACGCGGCCCGGTAGCCCGCCAGGTTGGAGCGCTTGGAGAGGGAGTGGACGGCGACGAGGCCCTCGTAGGAGCCGCCGCAGACGTCGTCGTGCAGGACGGATACGGGCTCGGCCTCCCAGCCCAGCTCCAGGTAGCACTCGTCGCTGAAGATCAGGATGCCGTGCTCGCGCGCCCAGGCCACGATCCGGATCAGGTCTTCCTTCGGGATGACCTTCCCGGTGGGGTTGGACGGGGAGTTGAGCCACAGCAGCTTCACGCCGGCCGGGTCGAGTTCGGTCGGGTCGTCGTAGACCACCGGTTCGGCCCCGCACAGCCGTGCGCCAACCTCGTACGTGGGGTAGGCGAGCCGGGGGTAGGCGACCTTGTCCCCGGCGCCCAGGCCCAGCTGGGTCGGCAGCCAGGCCACCAGCTCCTTGGAGCCGACGACCGGCAGGACGTTGCGGTGTCCGGCAGCGCTCGCGCCGAGGCGGCCCTTCAGCCAGCCGGTGATCGCGTCGCGCAGTGCGGCGGTGCCCCACACCGTGGGGTAGCCCGGGGAGTCGGCGGCGGCGACGAGGGCGTCCTGGATCAGCTGCGGGACCGGGTCCACGGGCGTGCCGACGGACAGGTCGACGATGCCGTCCGGGTGGGCCGCCGCCGTCTTCTTGTACGGCTCCAGCTTGTCCCAGGGGAAGGCGGGAAGACGTGCGGATACTGCGGCCACGGTGGTCTCTGCTCTCTACTGGTGCTGGACGTACTGGATGTCCCGGCGGGTGTGCCGGGTGGGTGTGCCGGGAAATGCCTCGGTCCCGCGCGGCACGGGGGCCGTACGGGACCGGGGCACGCGTTCCGCCGTGGGGGCGGTGGCCGTCAGTGGCCTTCGCCCATGGGCGGCAGCGCGGCGATGAAGGGGTGATCGCGCTCGATCAGGCCCAGCTTGGAAGCACCACCGGGCGAACCGAGCTCGTCGAAGAACTCGACGTTCGCCTTGTAGTAGTCCTTCCACTCTTCCGGAGTGTCGTCCTCGTAGAAGATGGCCTCGACCGGGCAGACCGGCTCACACGCACCACAGTCGACGCACTCGTCCGGGTGGATGTACAAGGACCGCTGGCCCTCGTAGATGCAGTCGACGGGGCACTCTTCGATGCATGCCTTGTCCTTGACGTCGACACAAGGCTCCGCGATGACGTAGGTCACGCTCTCGTTCCTCCTCGGTAGGGCTTTCCATATCGCGCGGGAGCGCGGCGTCGTCGATGCCCACGCCTAGTATCTCCGTTCCCGGGCACGATCCGAACAGGAGGGGCGGACAGAGCTGTGGAAATCACTGCCGGTGGGCTGCTGGAGATCCGTATTACCCCGGCTGACGTGGGTAAACGAGTCTCTGTACGACGGGTGGAGAGCGGGGCGGACGAAGCGCCGTCGTTCACTGACACGGTAGGGGTTCTCACATCCTGGGACCAAGGTGTGCTGACGATCACACGAAAGAGCGGTGAGTCCGTCCACATCGCGGAATCGATGCTGGTGGCGGGCAAGGTCGTGCCCCCGGCGCCGGCCCGGCGGCGGGGTCCCGCGGCCTCTTTCGAGGAGCTGGCGCGGATCGGGGCGCGCGCCTGGCAGCCGCTGGAGAGCGAGCCGCTGGGCGGGTGGACGCTGCGGGCGGCCGCCGGATTCACCCGGCGGGCCAATTCCGTGCTGCCGCTCGGCGACCCGGGTGTTCCGCTGGACGAAGCACTCGCCCGGGTGACCTCCTGGTACGCAGAACGTGAGCTTCCGGCGTACGTGCAGACGGCGACGGGGGCGGCCGGCACCCAGGAGCTGCTGGGCGTCGAGCTGGAGCGCCGGGGCTGGGTGAACGAGGTGTCGGCGCAGGTCCGGATCGCGGCGCTGGCGCCGATCGCGGACGTGGACACCGGGGCGAGCGCCTCCGGCGTACGGCTGAACCGTGCCCCGGACGAGGAGTGGCTCGGGATGTACGGGCGGGTCAAGGACCCGGAGGTGGCCCGGCGGGTCCTGGTCGCAGGGCCGTCCGTGTGGTTCGCGACAGTGCCCGGACGGGCGATCGGGCGGCTGGTCGTGGACGGTCGCTGGGCCGGCTTCGCCGCGGTCGAGGTCGACCCGGAGCACCGGCGCGCGGGCCTGGGCACGGCCGTGATGGCCGTACTGGCCCGGCAGGCGCTGGAAGAGGGCGCGTCGGCGGCCTGGCTCCAGGTGGAAGCGGACAACGCGGGGGCGCGGGCGCTGTACGACGGCCTGGGCTTCGCGACGCACCACGCGTACCACCACTTCCGCTTCCGGGCTGCCCGATGAGCGCGGAATCCCGCGCGCGGTTCGCGGAGGAAGCCCGCTCGGAGCGACCCGACCTGGCGCTGATGTGCCTGCTGCTCGCCGCGGAGGCGGACCCGGAACTGGACGAACGGGCCATGGACCGGGCGCAGATCGAGCTGGACCGGCTGGCGGGGATGCTGCCGTACGGACTGCGCAGCGGGAAGGCGTGGGCCTCGGCGGTGACGGAACTGCTGGGTGGTCGGATGGGCTTCCACGGCACGCCCGCGGACTACGACCGGCTGTCGTCCTCGCTGCTGCACGAGGTGTTGCGGCGGCGCCGGGGCCTGCCGATCCTCCTGTCCGTCGTCTGGCTGGAGGTCGCGCGGCGCGCGGGCGCGCCGGTGTACGGGCTGGGTCTGCCGGGGCACTTCGTGGTGGGCTTCGGCGATCCGGAGGAGGGGCTGGTGGTGGACCCGTTCGCCGGGGGCGCCTCGCTGGGCGCGGGGCCGGCGGAACGGGCCTCCGAGCCGCGCACGCCGGCCCGGACGCGGGACATCGTGCTGCGGATCCTGAACAACATCAGGGCGTGGGCCTCGACCCGTCCCGAGCAGTCGGGGGTGGCCCTGTGGGCGCTGGACCTGTCGCTGCTGCTGCCGTCGCATCCGGCGTCGCTGCGGTACGAGCGGGCGAAGGTCCTGGTCGAGCGGGGGGAGTTCGCCTCCGGCGCGACGGAACTGGAGTCCTACGCGGTGGTCGTCGACGCGATCGACCCGGGCGCGGCGGCCCGGGTCCGCACGGAAGCCACGGCCGCCCGGGCCCTCCTGAACTGACCCCGCCGCGGCGGGGACGCCGGGGCGGGGACCAGGGTCAGAGCCAGCCCTTTTCCCGGGCCACGCGGATCGCTTCGGCGCGGTTGCGCGACGCCAGTTTTTGGATCGCCGTCGAGAGGTAATTGCGGACCGTGCCCTGGGACAGGTGCAGCAGGGCCGCCAGTTCGGCGTTCGTCGCGCCGTCCTCGGCCGCCCGCAGGACCTCCCGTTCCCGATCGGTCAGCGGGTTCGCGCCGTCCGCCAGGGCCGCCGCCGCCAGGGTGGGGTCGATGACGCGCTCCCCGGTCAGGACCTTGCGCACCGCTTCCGCCAGCTGCGCCGCCGGGGCGTCCTTGACCAGGAACGCCGAGGCCCCCGCCTCCATCGCGCCGCGCAGGTAGCCGGGGCGGCCGAAGGTCGTCAGGACGACGATCTTGAGGTCGGGGACGGCGTCCCGCAGGGCTGCCGCCGCCTCGATGCCCGTCATGCCCGGCATCTCGATGTCGAGCAGTGCGACGTTCACGTCGTGCGCCCGCGCAGCCGGCACCACCTCGTCGCCGCGGGCGACCTGGGCCAGCACCTCGATGTCCGGCTCCAGTCCGAGGAGGGCCGCGAGGGCTTCCCGGACCATGGACTGGTCCTCCGCCAGGAGGATCCGGATGGGAAGTGCGCTCATGATCCCGATCCTAGGGGGATGCGGGCCAGCAGACGGAAGCCCTTCTTTCCGGTGGCTCCGGCCGACAGGGTGCCGCCCACCGCCTCCAGGCGTTCCGTCAGCCCCGTCAGGCCGTTGCCGGCCACCGCGAGCCCGCCCCCGCCGTCGTCCGCGACCGACAGTTCCACCACCCGTCCCGCCAGGGTCTGGAGGACCTCCAGCCGGACCGTGCACTGCCGTGCCCCGCTGTGCCGGACCACGTTCGTCACCGCTTCGCGGAGCGACCAGGCCAGGGCCGACTCCACGTCCTCGGGGAGGTCCTCCACCGCCTCCGCCGGGAGGTCGGCCCGTACGCCCGCCGCGGTCAGCGCGGTCCGGGCGCCGGCCAGTTCACCGGGCAGGGTCGGCCGCCGGTAGCCGCTCACGGCCTCCCGTACGTCGACCAGCGCCTGCCGGCTGACCCGTTCGATGTCGGCGACCTGCTGGGCGGCCTGCTCGGGGCTGCCGGGCAGCATCCGCCCGGCCAGCTCGCTCTTGAGCGTGATCAGGGACAGCGAGTGGCCGAGGAGGTCGTGCAGGTCCCGGGCCATCCGCAGGCGCTCCTCGTTCGCGGCGAGTTGTGCCACGGTGGCGCGCGCCTCGCGCAGTTCCACCGTCGTCCGGATCATGGCGCGGATGCCGACCATCGCGAACCCGCCCATCAGGGCCGGGATCAGCAGTCCGGCGAGGTATTCGTCACCGCCCGGTACCGCGAGCGCCGTGACCGCGAGCAGGGCGGTGGCGCCGGGCACCGTGAAGCGGGAGATCTCCGCCGGCAGGGCGGCGCCGGAGGAGATCGACACGTACACGAAGAGGACGAGCCATTCGCGGCCCAGGCTCAGCGACAGGAGCGTGGCCTGTGCGGAGAGCACGGCGACCGAGAGCAGCACCCGCCGCACCTCGGTCTGGCGGGCGGTGCGGAAGACCAGGAACAGGTACCAGGCTATGAAGGTCACGAGGCCCAGGGCGCCGAGCAGCCGGGCCCCGAGGCCGTGGCCGCCGCGGACCAGGTCGGTGACGGGGGCGCTGAGGTAGAACAGCCAGAGGCCGATCCACAGCGACTTCACGATCTTCTGCCGGCGGTTCTCGGGGCGGAGCCCGATCATGGGCCCACCCTTGATCACCGTCGTGCCGGTCTCGGTCATCGGCCCGGTCACACCCGTCGCACCCATCGTGCTCGTCGCACCCATCACCCTCGTCACACCCGTCACGCCTTCAGCGAGTCCTTGCGGTACAGCCAGGCGGCGGCACCGGTGAACAGTACGAAGTACGCGGCCAGGATCGCCACGTCCTTGAGGTGCGGCGCACCACCGAGCTCGATGGCCTGGCCGAGGCTCGTGTACGCCCGGGTCGGCAGCCACGCGCAGATGTCCTGCAGCCACTGCGGGAAGTTGGCGGTCGGCATCCACAGGCCGCCGAGGATCGACAGGCCGAAGTAGAACAGCATCGTGATCGGGCGGACGGTGTCGCCGCTCGCGAGGTAGCCGATCGCCACGCCGAGGGCGGCGAAGACCAGGCTGCCGGCCCAGATGGAACCGGTCAGGGCGAGCCACTGCCAGGCTTCGAACCGTACGCCCTTGACGCCCGCGGCGACGGCGAACACGACGAGGATGGCGGGCAGCGAGAGCACGCCGGCACTCGCGGTCTTGCCGAGGACGTACCCGCGGCCGGGCAGGGCGGTCAGCCGCAGCTGCCGGACCCAGCCCTTCTCGCGCTCCTTGGCGATGCGCTCGCTGTTGCCCATCAGGACGGCGGTCAGCGCGCCGAAGGAGGCCATGGAGACCATGTAGAAGGCGGGCATGGTCAGTTCGGTGCCCATGACCTTCGTGGTGCCGTCCAGCGTGCCGCCGAGCATCAGGAACAGCGCGGCCGGGTAGAGCACGGTGAAGAACAGGTACTTCTTGTTGCGCAGCGCGCGGCTGATCTCAAGCTTGATGAGCCTGATCGTTCCGGTGGTCAGCATGCGGGGGCCTCCTCGGCCTCGGTGAGGGCGATGAAGGCCTGTTCCAGGCCCAGCCCGGCGACTTCCAGGTTCCGGGGGTAGAGCCCCAGCGCGTACAGGGCGTGGACGGTGGCGTCGGCATCGCGCGACTGGAGCTTGACGGTGTCGCCGTGGCGCTCGTAGGTCGTCAGGTGCGGGAGCGCGCGCAGCGCCACCTCGTCCACCGGAGCGTCCGCGGCGAGGTCGAAGACGATCCGGCGGGCCCCGGCCTTGGCCTTGATCTCGGCGGCGCTGCCGTCGGCGAGCAGCCGGCCCTTGTTCAGGACCAGGACGCGGTCCGCGATCGCGTCGGCCTCTTCCAGGTAGTGGGTGGCGAAGAGGACCGTGCGGCCCTGGGCGGCCTGCTCCCGCATGGTGGCCCAGAAGGCCTGGCGGGAGGTGACGTCCATGCCGGTGGTCGGCTCGTCGAGGACGATCAGGTCGTTGTGTCCTGCGGTGGCGAGGGCGAAGCGGACGCGCTGCTCCTGGCCGCCGGAGAGCTTGTTGACCATGCGGTCGGCGATCTCGCTGATCCCGGCGCGACTGAGCACCTCGTCGACCGGGTAGCGGCGCGGGTGCAGGGCGCAGCCGAGGCTGACGATCTCCCGTACGGTGACGTCCTCCATCAGGCCGCCGCTCTGGAGCATGGCGCCGACCCGGCCGGCCGCTATGGCCTCGCGCGGGGTGCTGCCGAAGACCTGGACGGTGCCGGAGTCGGCGGGGCGCAGGCCCAGCAGCAGGTCGAGGGTGGAGGACTTGCCGGCGCCGTTGGGACCGAGCAGTGCGACGGTCTCGCCGGGGTGGAGTTCGAGGGAGAGGCCCTCGACCGCGCGGACCGCGCCGTAGCTCTTGGTCACGTTCTGGAAGGCCACCACGGGGCCGGCGCCGGGTCCGGTGTCCTGTGCGGCGGTGGTGTGCGCCGGGGTCGTCGTCGTCATGACCGAAGGTTCCCCCGTACGGGGGCGGCGGCGGCAGTGTCTGCGGTCGTGACTGGTGGATGACAGATGTCATGCGCCCGGCATGACGGGCCCGCGGCGGATACGGCGACGTTCCCGGCGACCGGTACGGCGGCGGGTACGACGGCGGGTACGACGGAGCCCCCGCCCGGGGTCGGACGGGGGCTCGGGCCGGCTGCTGCTAGCCGGCGTTGGTGTCGATGGTGGCGGTCCGTTCGGCCGCGGTCTTGCCGCGCAGGGCCTTGCGGAGGGCGCCGACGACGTCCTGCGGGGTGACGGCGGTCTTCTCGCCGGTACCGCGCATGATCAGGACACCGTCGAAGGCGTTCCCGTACGTGGCCTTGAGCGCTTCCAGGTCGTACTTCTCGACGAGGTGCCCGTCCACCGGCTGCATGCTGAGGATCTTGGGCAGGGACTTGGCGCCGAAGGCGAGGGACTTGCCGCCCGCCTTGACGGTGGCGTTCCCGGACATGGCGGGCTCGGCGAACTCCTTCATCGCCCGGTTCAGTTCGGCCTGGTCGACGACCGGGTTCTTGGCGGTGACGGGGAGTTCGACCGGGGCGGCCTTGCCGGTGGCGACCATCTCGCGGAACGCCTTGGTGACCAGGGTCGCCGAGGCGCCCGGGTCCAAGGTGGTGCCGGGCTTGCCGGGGACGGCGACGGCCTTGCCGGTGTCGAACGTGATGGTGCCCTCGGTGACGGTGCCGGCGGTTCCGGCCAGCTCCTGGAGCGCGACCTGGAGCTTCTCGTCATCGACGGGCAGGACGGGGTCGGCGACGCGCTCGTTGCCGAGGAGCGAGCCGATGACCGTGACGGGGTTGTAGTCGCTGCCCGCCGCGTTGCGGACGGTGGTCTGGGCGTCCAGGCTCAGGCCGGCCTTCTCGGGCTTGAGCTCGACCTGCTTGCCGCCGACGGTGAGCGTGAGCGGGGACGCCGCCCGGTTGCCGAAGGCCGTCTGGAGCTTGCCGACGGCCTCGTCGCGGCTGCCGCTGATGTCGACGCCGAGGACGGTCGTGCCCTTGGGGACGTCGGAATGGTTGAGGAGCAGCCCGGCGCCGTAGGCCACGCCGAACAGGGCGAAGAGGCCGCCGCCGATGAGGACCAGCTTGGAGCGGCCCTTCTTGCTCTTGGCCGGCGCTGCGGAGGCCGGCTTCGGACGCGCGGGGGCGGCCGGTGCCGGGGCGGGGACCGGGGTCGGCGCGGGAGCCGGGAACGGGTCGTCCAGATCGGGGCCGGGCCAGCGGGGCTCCTCGGCGCCGACGGGGACGCTGCCGAGAGCGGGGCCGCCAGTGGGGCCCGCCGGCGCGCCGGAGCCGCCGGGGCCCACGGGGCCGCCGTACGCGGGGAACGCCTCGGTGGTGGGTCCGCCGTCCTCGTAGCCGGGCATGACCGGGGTCGTGCCGACGCCGGGGCCGCCGGGCCGCCGGGCGGCCAGGGGGGCGTCGGGGCCCGGGCCGGGGCCGCCCGCGCCGTAGCCGGGGCCGGCCGGAGCGGGCGCCGGGGCGAAGCCGTGGGCGGGCGTGTCGTAGCCGGGGCCCGCGGGGGCGCCCGCACGGGGACCCGGGACGCCCGGGGCGAACCCGGCGCCCGGGCCCGGCGGGGCCGGGGTACGGGTGGGCAGCGCCGGTGCGGAGCCGGCCGGCGTACGGGTCGGCAGCGCGGGCGCGGAGCCCGCGGCCGGGGTACGGGTCGGCAGCGCCGCGGCCGGTGCGGGCGCCGGGGCGGGGCCCGGAGCAGTCGACTTGCGGGGGGCGAACCAGTTGCTGGTCGGCTCCTCCGGCTCGGCGGCGGGCGCGGGCTCCGTCACGGGCTGCTCGACGGCGGCCGCCGCCTCGGGCTCCGCGTCGACGGCGGCGGCCGCGACCGGCTTGCGTACGACCACCGGCGGGATCGGCCGCGAACCCGGGATGTTGATCCGGATCCGGGTCGTCAGGGTGGTCTCGGTCTTCGGCCCGTCGGTGTCGGGCGTGGACGGGTTCGAGGTCACAGGGTTCTCCTCCGAGGCAGTCGCCGCGCCAGGCCCAGGCGGCACAGGCAAGGACGGGTGCTGGCCGGTTCCATACGGCGGCATACCCGAGGGGTAAGCGGCTCCACCGCGCCCTTGGGGCCCGGAGGACGAACTGTCGGTTTCACGACTCAAGGCAGGTTCTCCTGGTTGGCTCCGCCGCCCGCGTGCCGTGCGCGGGCAGCTCGGCGGCCCGACCACCATACTGGCCGACGCCCTCGCGCAACTGTCCTAGGGGAATCAGGGGTTCCCCTTCAGCCCCTCCGCACCCCTTCCGGGCAACCCGGAGGTCCCGCCCCAACCCCCGTGAACACGCACCCCGACCGAGTTCAACGGCACGTCACTTGCCGGTCTGCGCGGCCGAAACCGATCCATCGAACGGCCCGCGGAGCGTGGCGCACATCACAGCCAGCACCGTCCCGCCCAAAAGGTAGGCGTACATACCGATTCCGGACGAACCGAGCAGGAAGTCCCCCTCGGGGCGCGGAACGCCGAGCACCACGTACGCGACGAACCAACCGATCGCCCCGGCGCCCACCCCGAGCCCGCTCCCGACGGCGATCCGGCCGCCGAGGAACAGCCCGAAGAGCGCCAGCAGTCCCAGCAGCAGCCCGGCGGGGAACCACAGGTCCACGACGAGCCAGCCGGCCGCGCCGGTCAGCGCGCCCACTACCAACAGGCCGAGCAGGACGGCGATCCGGGCGGGGTTCAGGGTTGCGCTCACGCCTGCACCCCCGCGAACAGGTCGTGCTCGCGCTCGCCCGTCGGGGCCCCCGGCCGGCCCACTACCAGTTCGTAGTACTCGCGCGCGAACAGCGGCTGTGCGAGGTCGTTGGAGAGCGCGAAGAAGGACCCGTCCACGGCGATCTGGGTGGCGTGGGCGCGCATCGCGGCCGCCTTGGCCGCCACGAACGTCTCGTCGGCCGCGATCTCGGCGGTGATCCGGTCGTCGGCGACGACCCCGGGCACGTCCTCCGGCGAAGCCAGCCCGGGGAAGGGTGCCTTGGAACCGGCCTCCTCCAGCCGGGCGAAGCCCTCCTCGACCACCGAGCGCGGGACCCGGTTCCAGTAGACCTTCGCGATCCGCCACGGGTCTCCGAAGTCCCGGCGGTACGTGGGCTCCGCTGCCAGCTCCGCGGCGCGCGTGGCGACCCGGTGGGCCTGGATGTGGTCGGGGTGTCCGTAGCCGCCGTCCGGGTCGTAGGTGACGAGCACCTGCGGGCGCACCTCGCGGATGACCTCGACCAGGTGGGCCGCGGCCTCGTCCACGTCGGTGGACCAGAAGGACCCGGGCCGGCGGTTCTGCTCGGCGCCCATCATGCCGGAGTCCCTGAAGCGGCCCGTGCCGCCGAGGAACCGGTGGTCGGTGACGCCGAGTTCGGCCATGGCGGCGGACAGCTCCCCGACGCGGTGGGCGCCGAGGGTGTCGTCGCGGTCGGGTGCCAGGTGGGCGAGCCCGGGCGGGATGACCTCGCCCTCCTCACCGAGGGTGCAGGTCACCAGCGTGACGTGGGCACCCTCGGCCGCGTACTTGGCCATGGTGACGCCGTTGTTGATCGACTCGTCGTCCGGGTGCGCGTGCACGAGGAGCAGACGACGGGCGGGAAGACCGTTCATGGGGCCAAGCCTACGATCAAGCAGCGCGGCGAGCGGCGTGCTGCCTACAGCTTGAGGCCACTGATCATGCTGGCCACGTTGGTGGTCAGCTGGCTGAGGGTCGGGGCGATGGTCGAACTCGCCAGATAGAAACCGAGGAGCACACAGACAGCGGCGTGTCCCGCCTTCAGGCCCGACCGGCGGACCAGCAGGAAGACGACGATCGCCAGCAGCACCACGGCCGAGATCGAGAGTGCCACGGCGTTTCACCTCCACGTCGAGCGGACATCGGTACGCGTACTCGTACTCAGTGCTCGGCGGAGTCATACCCACCGTGCGCTACGGATCATAACTATCCGTACCAGCGCATCGATCGAATTCCGGCAGCACGAGGGGCGCATGCCGCGCATGCGCAGGGTCACGGGGGAGGCCGGCCGGGAGGCTGTGCGCCTCCCGGGCCGGCTGTCGGCACCCGCACGGCCGCACGGGACCCAGGCTGCACGGCCCAGATCTCAGGACAGAAACGGTCAAGTTGCCTGCACGTAAACCGCGTTGGCGGGAAGGTGACCCTAACGGAGCGGATCCGCGCGGGGTGGCCGGATTTCACCCCTCGGCCGCGCCGGTCATTCCTTCGCCGGGGGGACCGGCGGGGACGGCGCCGGCGGGAGGTCGCCGGGCGCCGGTACGACCTGCTTCTCCGCCGCGAAGTGGCAGGCCGAGGGATGGGCCGCGGGGTGCGTCGTCGCGCCGGAGCGGAAGGCTTCCGGGACGGCCAGCAGCGGGACCTCGTCCGTGCACCGCGGCTGCGCCTTCCAGCAGCGGGTGCGGAAGGGGCAGCCGGACGGCGGGTTGGCCGGGGAGGGCACGTCGCCGGTCAGGATGATCCGCTCGCGATGGGCGCGGGCCTGTGGGTCCGGGACGGGCACGGCCGACAGCAGGGCCTGGGTGTAGGGGTGGGTGGGGTGGTCGTAGATCTGGGTGTCGGTGCCGATCTCCACCACCCGGCCGAGGTACATCACGCCGACGCGGTCGGAGATGTGCCGCACGATCGAGAGGTCGTGCGCGATGAACACGTACGACAGGTCGAACTCGTTCTGCAGGCGCTCCAGGAGGTTGATCACCTGGGCCTGGACCGAGACGTCGAGCGCCGAGACCGGCTCGTCCGCCACGATGATCTCCGGCCGCAGGGCGAGGCCGCGGGCGATGCCGATGCGCTGGCGCTGGCCGCCGGAGAACTGGTGCGGGTAGCGGTTGATGTACTCGGGGTTGAGTCCGACCACGTCGAGGAGCTCCTGCACCCTGCGGCGCCGGTCGCCCTTCGGGGCCACCTCGGGGTGGATGTCGTACGGCTCCCCGATGATGTCGCCGACCGTCATGCGCGGATTGAGCGAGGTGTACGGGTCCTGGAACACCATCTGGATGTTGCGCCGGACGGCCTTGAGGGCGCGGCCCGAAAGCTTGGTGATGTCCTCGCCCTTGTACGAGATCGCTCCGGCGGTCGGGCGCTCCAGGTTGACCAGCATCTTGGCGACCGTGGACTTCCCGCAGCCGGACTCGCCGACGATGCCGAGCGTTTCGCCCCGGGCGAGGTCGAAGGAGACCCCGTCGACCGCCTTGACCGCGCCGACCTGCCTCTTGAACAGGACGCCCTGGGTCAGCGGGTAGTGCTTGACGAGGTCCCTCACCTCCAGGATGGTCTCAGCCACCGAGGCACTCCTTCCAGAAGAAGCACGCGCTCGTGCGGTCCGGCGCCACGTCCGCGAGCGGAGGGACGTCGGTGCGGCAGACGGCCTGCGCCATCGGGCAGCGCGGGTTGAAGGCACAGCCCGGCGGGATGGCCAGCAGGTTCGGCGGCAGGCCCTTGATCGCGTACAGCTCCTGGCCCTTCTGGTCCAGGCGCGGGATGGAGTCGAGCAGGCCCCTCGTGTAGGGGTGCGCGGGCGCCGCGTAGATCGCGTGGACGGGGGCCGCCTCCACGATCCGGCCCGCGTACATGACGGCGATCTTGTCGGCGACGTCCGCGACCACGCCGAGGTCGTGGGTGATGAGGATCAGCCCCATGTTGAGTTCGCGCTGGAGCTCGGCGAGCAGGTCCATCACCTGGGCCTGGACGGTGACGTCCAGCGCCGTCGTCGGCTCGTCCGCGATGATCAGGGAGGGTTCCAGGGCCAGCGCCATCGCGATCATGATGCGCTGGCGCATGCCGCCCGAGAACTGGTGCGGGTAGTCCCCCACCCGCTGCTTCGCCGCCGGGATCTTCACCCGGTCCATCAGCTCGACGGCCCTGGCCCTGGCGTCCTTGCGGGACATCCCGCGGTGGACCTCGTACATCTCGCCGAGCTGGGCGCCCACGCTGAGGACCGGGTTCAGGGAGGACAGGGCGTCCTGGAAGATCATCGCCATGTCGGCGCCGCGGATCTTCCGCCGTTCCTCCTCCTTCATCTTCAGCAGGTCCTTGCCCTTGAACAGGATCTCGCCGCCCGCGATCCGGCCCGGCGGCACGTCCAGGATGCCCATCACGGCCTGTGCGGTCACCGACTTGCCCGAGCCCGACTCGCCGAGCACGGCGAGCGTCTCGCCCTCTTCCACCGAGTAGTTGACGCCGTTGACGGCCTTGGCGACTCCGTCCCGCGTACGGAACTCCACGTGGAGGTCGCGGACTTCGAGCAGCATGGTGCCCACTCCTCAGCGCAGCTTGGGGTCGAGGGCGTCGCGGACCGCGTCGCCGAGCATGATGAACGCGAGCACGGTCAGGCTCAGCGCGCCCGCCGGCCAGAGCAGCATGTGGGGGGCGTTGCGGATCTGCGGGGCCGCGTTGGAGATGTCGATGCCCCAGGAGACGGTGGGCGGGCGCAGGCCGACGCCGAGGAAGGACAGGGTGGCCTCCAGGGCGATGTACGTGCCCAGGGCGATGGTGGCGACGACGATGACGGGGGCGATGGCATTGGGTGCCACGTGCCGCAGCAGCATCCGGCCGTTGCCGGCGCCGAGGGCCCGGGCGGCCTGGACGTAGTCGTTCTGTTTGGCGGTGATGACGGAGCCGCGGCCGATGCGGGCGATCTGCGGCCAGCCGAGGAGCACGATGAAGCCGACGACCGGCCAGACGGTCGTGCTGGTGACCACGGACAGGAAGACCAGGCCGCCGAGGACGACGGGGATGCCGAAGAAGATGTCCGCGACCCGGGAGAGCAACGCGTCGCCCCAGCCGCCGAAGAACCCGGCGAGCCCGCCGAGGACCGAGCCGAGCAGGGCGGCGCCGAGGGTGGCGCAGACGCCGACGGTGATGGAGGCGCGGGCTCCGTAGACGGTACGGGTGTAGACGTCGCAGCCCTGGGTGTCGTAGCCGAAGGGGTGGCCGGGGGCGGAGCCCTGCTGGGACTTGGACAGGTCGCACTGGAGCGGGTCGCCGCTCGCGATCAGCTGCGGCCAGATCGCGATGATCAGGAGGAAGAGGATCATCAGCGAGGAGATGATGAAGACGGGGTTGCGGCGCAGCTGGTGCCAGGCGTCGGACCACAGGGAGCGGGCCTTCTCCTGCGGGCCGCGCCCGGTGGGGGCGTCGCCGAGGGGCCGCTCCAGGCTCTCGGCCTCGTCGAGCGCGAGATCCATGGGTCCGCCCTGGCCGGTGGGTGCGATGGCCTCCCCCTCTCCTGGTTCCAATGGGTCGTAGACGGGCTCGCTGCGCTCAGGCATAACGGATCCTCGGGTCCAGGACCGCGTAGAGCAGGTCGACGAGCAGGTTCGCCAGCAGGAAGACGATGACGAGGATGGTCACGAAGCCGACCACCGTCGGGGAGTTGTTGCGCAGGATGCCCTGGTAGAGCTGGTAGCCGACGCCGTGGATGTTGAAGATCCGCTCGGTGACGATGGCGCCGCCCATCAGGGCGCCGATGTCGGTGCCGATGAAGGTCACGACGGGGATGAGCGAGTTGCGCAGCAGGTGGCGGGTGACGACCCGGCGGCGCGGCAGGCCCTTGGCGGTGGCGGTGCGCACGTAGTCGGCCTTGACGTTCTCGGCGATGGAGGTGCGCGAGAGCCGGGTGACGTACGCGAGGGAGACCAGTGCGAGGACGATGCCGGGCAGGATCAGCTCGTTGAAGGGGGCGTCCGGGGAGACGGTGGGCCGTACCCAGCCCCATTTGACGCCGAAGAGGTACTGGAGCACATAGCCCGTCACGAACGTCGGTACGGAGATGACGACGAGGGTGAGCACCAGCACGCTCGTGTCGACGGACTTGCCCCGGCGCAGCCCGCTGATGACGCCGAGGGTGATGCCGATGACGATCTCGAAGAAGATCGCGACCATGGTCAGGCGCAGGGTGACGGGGAAGGCCGAGGCCATCAGCTCGGTGACCGGCTGGCCGTTGAAGGCCGTGCCGAAGTCGCCCTTGAAGATCTGGCCCATGTAGTGGAGGTACTGCTCCCACAGGGGCCGGTCGAGGTAGAGGTCCTTGCGGATGCGCGCGGCGGTGGCGGGGTCGGGCGCCTTGTCGCCGAAGAGGGCCGCGACCGGGTCGCCGAGGGCGTACACCATGAAGAAGATCAGGAACGTGCTGCCGATGAACACCGGGATCATCTGGAGCAGCCGCCGGATCACATAACGTCCCATGGACTGCTCCAGGATCGATCCGACAGGGGGTCAGCTGACCTTGATCTCGTTGTAGACGGGGACGCTGAACTGGTTGAGTGCGACGTCGGAGAGCCGCTCTGCGTAGCCCGCGCTGCCGTTCTGGTACCAGAGCGGGATGGACGGCATCTGCGCGGCGAGGATCTTCTCGGAGTCCTGGAACTTCGCGATGGCCTGGGCCGCGTCGCTCTGCTGGTTGGCCTCGTCGACGAGCTTGTCGAACTCCGGGTTGCTGAACTTGCCGTAGTTGGAGGAGGCGCCGGTGTAGTAGAGCGGCTGGAGGAAGTTCTGGATCAGCGGGTAGTCGGCCTGCCAGCCGGAGCGGAAGGGCCCGGTCAGCTTGAAGGCGCTCTGCTGGTTGCGGAAGTCGGCGAAGGTGCCGACCGGGTTGACCGTGCAGACCGGGCCCTCGCCGAGCGCGTTGTTGATGCTGTTGCAGACGGCGTCCATCCACTCGCGGTGCGAGCCGGTGTCCACGTTCGACGTCAGCGTGACCTTGCCGCCGGGGAGCCCGCCGGCGTCCTGGATGAGCTTCTTGGCCGCCGCGGGGTCGAACTTGCAGGCGTCACCGCACAGGGTGGCGTTGAAGCCGCCCTTCTCGCCGAGGGCCGGGGAGGTCCAGTCCTTGGCGGGGGTGCGGGTCTCCCGGAAGATCTGCTTGGTGATCTCGTCGCGGTTGATCGCCATCGAGATGCCGCGGCGGACGTTCTCCATCCCCTCCTTGTTCCACTGCGGGTCGTACAGCGGGAAGGTGAGGGTCTGGATGATGAGGGCCGGCTGGTTGATGTACCGGTCGCCGAGGTCGTTCTTGACGTTCTTGAGCTGCTGGGCGGGGACGTCGTCGACGAGGTCGAGGTTGCCGGAGATCAGGTCCGTGTACGCCGTGTTGTTGTCGGTGTAGACCTTGAGGTCGACGCCGCTGTTCTGTGCCTTGTCCTCACCCGGGTAGGCGTCCCAGGCGCGCAGCTTCATGCCGGTGCCCTTGGTGTACGAGTCCACCGTGTACGGGCCGTTGCCGATCGGCTTGTTCAGCCAGCCGGCGTGGTCGGTGAAGAAGGCCTTGGGCAGCGGGGAGAAGGCCTGGTAGCCGAGGGTCTCGGGCCAGGTGGAGAACTTGTTCTTCAGGGCGACGGTGAAGGTCTTGGGGTTCTTGACGACCAGCCCGGACATCGTTTTGGCCTTGGGCTCGCCGGAGGCGGGGTGGAGGTCGTCGTAGCCCACGATGTTCGAGAAGAACGGTGCGTTGTTCTGCTTGTTGCGGACGTCCGCGCCGTAGTTCCAGGCGTCGACGAAGGACTGGGCGGTGACCGGCTCGTCGTTGCTGAACTTCCAGCCGTCCTTCAGGGTGACCGTGAAGTTCTGGCTGTCGGTCGTCTCGATCTTCTCGGCGAGCATGTTCGTCGCCTCGCCGGTCTTCGGGTCGTACCGTTTGAGGCCCCGGAAGAGCATGTCGAGGACCTTGCCGCCCTGCACCTCGTTGGTGTTGGCCGGCTCCAGCGGGTTCTGCGGGTCACCCCAGGAGGAACTGACGATTCCCGCGCCACTGCCGCCGCCCCCGCCGCTGTCGCTACCGCCGCAGGCCGTCGCCGCGAGGGCGACGGCCACCGCACATGCGGCCCACTTGGCGTGGGTGGCTCCGCGCATGGAGTGCCTCCTATGGCTCCCAAGACTCACTTAGGGCCCAATGTCACCCTATGTGGGGGCCGCAACGCTCTTCGTTGGACCGATTGCGCCCTCGCGTCTCCCGGCTGTCACCCCTGCGAGTGCAATGTCAGCTCCCACGTGTCGACGGCGAAGTGCAGGCGCATGCCGTGGGCCTCGTACAGCGCGAGTGCGCCGCTCTCGTTGTGGACGTCCACGCCGAGGCCGACGGTGTCCCGGCCGCGGGCCGCGTAGGCGGCGAAGCCGTGGCGCAGCAGGAAGCCGCCGATGCCCCGCCCGCGCAGGTCGGCGCGGACGCCGAGGTGGCTGAGCCAGCCCATGCTGGTGCGGTCGTCGCGGGTCAGCAGGACGCCCACGTCGCCGACCGGGGGCAGGCTCGCGATCCACACGAGCGACCAGTCGAGGGCACGGGCGTCGAGGTGGTCCAGCCAGGCCTCGTACGGGCGCTCCACATGGCCGAAGTGGGCGGCGAAGGTGTCCTCGACCAGGGCGTGGGCCCGGCGGCGGTCGGCCCCGTCGGCGGCGCAGTCCCGCAGGACGAGTCCCTCGGGCGGGGCGGGAGGCAGGTCGGCGGCCGACAGGCCCCGGGTCATCACCTGGTAGTGGCGGACGGTGCGGTAGCCGCGGTCGGGCAGCACGTCGGCGTCGAGCGTGGACTTCGGGTTGACCTGGAGCCGCAGGACGGCCCGCCCCGCGCCGGCGGTGAGCTCGCGGGCCCGGACCTCCATGAGCTCCAGCAGCCGGACGGCGGCTGCGCGGTGACCGGGCAGCACGTAGTGCTCGGAGTCGGCCCTGCCGGGTCCGGAGTCGGCCCACACCAGGGCGTAGGCCACGAGCCGGCCGTCCTCGAACGCCAGCCAGGAGTCCTTGGCCAGGTCGACGTCGGGGTGGTGGAGATCGGCTTCGACGGCCGCGAGGTCGGTCTCCGGTCTGCCGATCTCGATGGCGTCGACCGCGTTGAGGAGGGAGCAGATGTCGGACGCGTCCCCGGGCCCGGCGGGCCGTACGGTCAGCGTGCGCGGGCCTCGGCGGTCGTGCGGTGTCCCGATCATCGGGCCACTGTCCGCCCGGCCGCGGCGCGACCGCAACTGCCTTTCGTGTCAGTTGAGCTCGACGTGCGCCAGGTCGATGCGGCCCTGGGCGTCGACCTCTACGTTCTTCACGGAGGTGGAGTAGGCCACGGCGGACATGTAGGTGAAGACCGGGATGTACGGGAGGTCCCGGATGACGATGTCGTCGGCCTTCTGGTAGAGCTTCAGGCTCGTGGCCGGATCGGTCGCGCTGTCGGCGGCGGCGAGGGTGGCCTCGAACTCGGCGTTCTCGTAGCGCCCGAAGTTGGAGCCGTTGGCGATGGCTTCCTTCGAGAAGACCGGCCGCAGGTAGTTCTCCGCCGCGGGGTAGTCCATGCCCCAGCCCATGCGGAAGGCGCCCTTGAACGTCCCGGCCTTGACGGCGTCGGTCAGGTCGCCTGAGCTCGGGAACGGCTTGGTGGTGACCTCGATTCCGAGGTTCGCCTTCAGCTGGGAGGCTACGGCCCGGATCCACTCCTTGTGGCCGCCGTCCTCGTTGTAGCCGAGCTCCAGTGCGTTGCCCGGGAGGCCGCCGTTCTCCTGGAACAGCGCCTTCGCCTTGGCCGGGTTGTACGTGCCTGCCTCGCCCAGTGCGCCCTTGCGGTAGCCGGGGACGATCGGGCTGATGAAGTCGTCGGCCCGCTTGCGGGTCCCGTTGAAGACGGTCTTGGAGATGGCGTCCCGGTCGATCGCCATCGAGATCGCCTTGCGGATCCCGGCCTTGCCGAAGGCCCCGGGGTTGGCCGCCAGCGGGAAGCCGATGTAGCCGACGGACGCTTCCGGCTTGTAGACGTAGCGGTCGCCGAACTCCTCGGCGACGGTCGGGAGCGACGAGACCGGCAGCCTGTCGACGATCTGCAGCTTGTTCTTGCGCAGGTCGTCGTAGGCGCCGTCCGGATTGTCGTAGATCTTGAAGGTCACGCTGTCGAGCTTCGCGCGGCCCTCGGCCGGGTACTTGTCGTACTTCCTGAGCTTGATCTGCTTGTTGTGCTCCCAGGTGCCGTCCATGCGGAACGGCCCGTTTCCGATCGGGGACTCGCCGAAGGCCTTCGGGTCGGCCTCGAAAGCCCGGGGCAGCGGGTAGAAGGCGTTGTACCCCAGCATGGTCTTGAACTGGGAGAACGGCGCCTTCAGGGTGACGGTGAACGTCCTGTCGTCGATGATCCGCAGGCCCTTGAGCTCCTTGGCGGTGGGCGTCTTGCCCGCGCCCGGGGCCAGCTCGTCGGAGCCCTCGATCTTCGAGAAGAAGCCCATCGCCTCGGCGGTGTTCTCCTGGTCCGCGCCCCAGTTCCAGGCCCGGACGAAGGACTGCGCGTCGACCTTCTCACCGTTGTGGAAGGTGAAGCCGTCCTTGATCCTGATCGTCCACGTCTTCGAGTCCGTGGTGTCGATGGACTCGGCGATCGCGAGCTTCGGCTCGTTGGTCCTGTTGTCGTAGGAGACCAGGCCGGTGAAGAGTGCGTGGAGGACCTCGGCCCCCTCGGACTCGGCCGTCTCCTGGCCCACCAGTCCGTGCTGCGGTTCGGTGAGCACCACGTTGACGTGGCCGCCGGTCCTGTGGGCCGTCTCGTCCTGTCCGGCGCTGCATGCCGTGGCGGCCGTCGCCACGACGACGGCACCGGCGACCCACTTGCTCGCTGCACGCATGGCTACTTGCCTCCTCGGATGTCGCTGGGAGAAACACGGACGGGGCACAGCCGGAATCGGCCGTGCCCCGTCCGGTGTTCGGCAGGATCAGACTCCCAGAACGGCCTTCTCCTCGGCGAAGTGGCAGGCCGACTCGTGCGCGGCGAAGGTGTTGACACCCTCGAAGCGCGTCGGGATCGCCAGGAGCGGCTCCTCCGTGGAGCACCGCTCCTCCGCCTTCCAGCAGCGGGTGCGGAAGCGGCAGCCCGACGGCGGGTTGGCCGGGGAGGGCACGTCACCCGTGAGGATGATCCGCTCGCGGTGGGCGCGGGCCTCCGGGTCCGGAACCGGGACCGCCGACAGCAGCGCCTGGGTGTAGGGGTGCGTCGGGTGGTCGTAGATCTCGGTGTCGGTACCGATCTCGGCCATCTTGCCCAGGTACATGACGCCCACGCGGTCCGAGATGTGCCGGACGATCGAGAGGTCGTGCGCGATGAAGATGTAGGAGAGGTTGAACTCGTCCTGCAGCTTCTCCATCAGGTTGATGACCTGCGCCTGCACCGACACGTCGAGCGCGGAGACCGGCTCGTCGCAGATGATGATCTCCGGGTTGAGCGCGAGGCCGCGGGCGATGCCGATGCGCTGGCGCTGGCCGCCGGAGAACTGGTGCGGGTACCGGTTGATGTACTCCGGGTTCAGGCCCACGACGTCCAGGAGCTCCTGGACCTTGCGGCGCCGGTCGCCCTTCGGAGCCACCTCGGGGTGGATCTCGTAGGTCTCCCCGATGATGTCGCCGACCGTCATGCGCGGGTTCAGCGACGTGTACGGGTCCTGGAACACCATCTGGATGTTGCGGCGGACGGCCTTCAACGCGCGCCCGGACAGCTTGGTGATGTCCTGGCCCTTGTAGAAGACCTCGCCGGCAGTGGCCCGCTCCAGGTTCATCAGCAGCTTGGCAACGGTGGACTTGCCACACCCGGACTCGCCGACGATGCCCAGCGTCTCGCCCTGGTACAGGTCGAAGCTGATGCCGTCGACGGCCTTGACCGCGCCGACCTGCTTCTTGAACAGGATGCCCTGGGTCAGCGGGAAGTGCTTGACCAGGTTGCGGACCTGGAGGATCGGCTCGCGCTCGGGGGCGTTCTTGGTGAGCTCAGCCATGGAGCTGCTCCTTCCAGAAGTGGCAGGCGCTGGCGCGGCCGGGCAGCTCGGAGCCGTCCTGCTCGCTGACCACCTGGAGCAGGGGGACGTCGGAACGGCAGATGTCCTGCGCGACGGTGCAGCGCGGGTTGAACGAGCAGCCGGTCGGCAGTCGCAGGAGGTTGGGCGGCAGGCCCTTGATCGCGAAGAGCTCCTGGCCCTTCTGGTCCAGGCGCGGGATCGAGTCGAGCAGGCCCCGCGTGTACGGGTGGGCCGGCCGCTTGTAGATCTCGTGCACGGGAGCCGTCTCGACGATCCGGCCGGCGTACATGACCGCGATCTTGTCCGCGACGTCGGCGACGACGCCGAGGTCGTGGGTGATCAGGATCAGGCCCATGTTCAGCTCGCGCTGGAGCTCCGCGAGCAGGTCCATGACCTGTGCCTGGACGGTCACGTCGAGGGCCGTGGTCGGCTCGTCGGCGATGATCAGGTCCGGCTCCAGCGCGATCGCCATGGCGATCATGATGCGCTGGCGCATACCGCCCGAGAAGTGGTGGGGGTAATCGTCCACGCGCTGCTTCGCAGCCGGGATCTTCACCTTGTCCATCAGCTCGATGGCCTTGAGCCGGGCTTCCTTCTTCGACAGGCCCTGGTGGACGCGGAACATCTCGCCCAGCTGGTAGCCGACGGTGAGCACCGGGTTCAGCGAGGACAGCGCGTCCTGGAAGATCATGGCGATCTTCCGGCCGCGGAGCTTGCGCCGCTCCTCGAAGCTCATCTTGAGCATGTCCTGGCCGCGGAAGAAGATCTCGCCCTGCGGGATCTTGCCGGGAGGCATGTCGAGGATGCCCATGATGGCCTGGGCGGTGACGGACTTGCCCGAGCCGGACTCGCCGAGGACGGCGAGGGTCTCGCCGGCGCCGACCGAGTAGTTGACGCCGTTGACGGCCTTGGCCACGCCGTCACGGGTGTGGAACTCCACGTGCAGGTCGCGCACTTCGAGGAGCGGGGTCTGCGGGTTCCCGTCACGCGGGGAGGGAACTGTACTGGTGTTGTCCATGGTGATCACTTACGCCCTCCTCAGCGCAGCTTCGGGTCGAGGGCGTTGCGCACCGCTTCGCCGAGCATGATGAAGGCGAGGACGGTGATGCTCAGCATGATCGAGGGGTACAGCAGGATGTGCTGCGCCACTCGGATCTGTGCGGCACCGGCGGAGATGTCGACACCCCACGAGATGGTCGGGGACGCGAGACCCAGACCCAGGTAGGACAGGGTCGCCTCGGCCGCGATGTAGCCGCCGAGCGCGATCGTGGACACCACGATCACGGGTGCCATAGCGTTCGGCAGGATGTGCCGCAGCAGGATGCGGGTGGTGCCGGCGCCCAGTGCCTTCGCGGCGTGCACGTAGTCCGCCTGCTTCACGGTGATGACCGAACCGCGCATGACGCGGGTGATCTGCGTCCATCCCAGGAAGGCCAGGGCGAAGACGACCGTCCACACCGTGCGCTTGGTGAAGGCCTGGAGGACGACCATCGAGCCGAGCAGGAAGGGGATGCCGAAGAAGATGTTGGTGATCCCCGAGATGAGCGTGTCCGTGAGGCCGCCGAAGTAACCGGCGATCATGCCCGTGACGCCGCCGACGACGGTGACGATCAGGGTCACGCAGGTGGCGACGATGATCGAGGCCCGGGTGCCGTAGATCAGGCGGGCGTAGACGCTGCGCCCCTGGCCGTCGTACCCGAGCCAGTCGGGCGAACCGACCTTGGCGAGTTCCGGCTTGCCGAGGAAGTGGTGGACCAGGTCGCCCTTGGTGGGGTCGGCACTGGTGAACCAGCCCGGGAAGGTCGCGATCACGAGGAGTATGAGGATCAGCGCCGCGGAGACGACGAAGTACGGGTTGCGACGCAGGTCGGCCCAGGCGTCGCCCCAGAGGCTGCGCGCCTTCTCCTTGGTGACGGGTGCGATCGCGTCGACGGGGGCGACGGCGCCCTCGGTCGAAACGACTTCGGTCTTGGTCATGTCAGGCATACCGGATCCTCGGGTCCATGACCGCGTAGAGGAGGTCGACGAGCAGGCTGGCTATGAGGTACACGACGACCAGGACGGTGACGACACCGACCACGGTCAGGCCCTCGCGGCGGATGACCGAGTCGTAGATCAGGCCACCGACACCCTTGACGTTGAAGATGCCTTCGGTGACGACGGCGCCGCCCATGAGGGCGCCGATGTCGGTACCCAGGAAGGTCACGACGGGGATCATCGAGTTGCGCATCAGGTGCACACCGATGACGCGTCGCTTGGGCAGGCCCTTGGCAACGGCGGTGCGCATGTAGTCCGAGCGCAGGTTCTCGGCCATCGAGGTGCGGGTCAGGCGGGCCACGTAGGCGAGGGACAGCGATCCGAGCACGATGGCCGGCGCGATGAGTTCGCCCCACGTCTCCTTGTTGCTGACGTTGGGGTCGATCCAGCCGAGCTGGAAGGCGAACACCGACTTCACGATGAACCCGAGCACGAAGACCGGCATCGAGATGATCAGCAGCGTGAGGATCAGGACCAGGTTGTCGACCAGCTTGCCGGCCTTGAGGCCCGCGACGATTCCGAGGGCCAGACCCAGGACGATCTCGATGGCGAAGGCCAGGAAAGCCAGGCGGAGCGTGACCGGGAAGGCGGATCCGATGACGTCCGTGATCTCACGTCCACTGCGGATCTGCTGTCCGAAGTCGAAGTGGAACAGGATGCCGGTGATGTAGTTGTAGTACTGGTGCCATACCGGCAGGTCGAGCCCGTGCTCGTGCCGGAGTGCGGCCAGCGTGGCAGGGTCTGTTCCCTTGTCACCGAAGAGACCGGCCACGGGGTCGCCGGGCAGGCTGTAGACCATAAAGAAGATGAGCGCGGTCGTCCCGAAGAAGACCGGAATCATCTGGAGCAGTCGTCGTGCGACGTAGCGCCCCATCATGCCTCCGTAGAAGATGCGGCAGAGGCAGCCGGACGGGCCCTTTCGCCACGCACGCACGTGACGGGATCGTCACTGCGTCGCGAAAGGGCCCCCCGAGGCTCTGCATTTAGGCCCGGATGCGGGCCGGCTCCCCGCCGGCCCACATCCGTCGAGCGGAATTACGCTGTGGGACTTACTTCTTGACCTCGACGCCTTCGAGGATCGGGTCGCCGTCCTGGGCGTACTTCACGTTCTGGACCTTCTCCGAGAAGCCCGCGTTGACCTTGTAGTACCAGAGCGGGATCGACGGCATGTAGTTCACCAGGTCCTTCTCGATGGCCTGGTAGGCCTTGACCGACTCGTCCAGGGACGCGGCGGTGTCAGCAGCAGCGATCTTCGCGTCCAGGTCGGGGTTGGAGAAGCCGCCCTGGTTGCCACCGGCGCCCGTACGGAACAGGTCGCTGATGAAGTTGGCGTTCACCGGGTAGTCGAGGACCCAGCCGGAGCGGTAGATCGACTTGACCTGCTTGGACTTACGGGCCTGGAGGTCGGCCTGGAAGTCGGGCTTGGCGTCGCCGGTGCACTTGACGCCGGTGGCCTGGGTGATGCTGTTGCAGACAGCGTCGACCCATTCCTTGTGACCGCCGTCCGAGTTGAACTGGATGGAGATCTCGTTGTTCGGAACGCCACCACCCGCGGTGATGAGCTCCTTGGCCTTGGCCGGGTTGAACTTGGTGACGTCACCGGTGGCGTTCGGCGTGTAGCCGAGGACGCCCTTGGCGACCCAGCCCGTGGCCGGCTCGCGGGTGCCCTGGAGCACGGTCTTGGTGATGGTGTCACGGTCGATCGCCATCGACAGACCCTGGATGACCTTGGGGTCGACCGGCTTCGGGGTCTTCCACTGGTCGGCGTAGAACGCGATGGCCAGGGTCTGGACGGCCGAGTACGCCTGGTCCACGGCACGGTCGCCGAGGTCGGCGCGGTAGACCGGGAGGTCCTTCGGGCCGATCTGACGCAGGACGTCGACGTTGCCCGACTTCAGGTCCTCGTAGGCGGTTTCGAGGGTGGAGTAGTTCTTGAGGATCACACCACCGTTCTTCGCCTTGTTCTCGCCCTTGTACTCGTCGAAGCGGGTGAGCTCGATCTGCTTCTTGTGCTCCCACGACTTGAACTTGTAGGGGCCGTTGCCGACCGGCTTCTCACCGGCGGCCTTCGGGTCCTTGTAGAAGGACTCGGGCAGCGGGGAGAAGACCTCGTAGCCGAGCTTGTACGCGAAGTACGGGACGGCGTTGGCGAGCTCAATGGTGAAGGTGTTCTCGTCGACGACCTTCAGGCCCTCCATCGCGGTGCCGGTGGGCTTGGCGCCCTCGGCCTCGGGGTGGACGGCGTCGAAGCCCTTGATGTCCGCGAACCAGGACGCGTTGCCCTGCTTGTTGTCGATGTTCGCGGCCCAGTTCCAGGCCTTGACGTACGAGTCGGCGGTCACCTTGGTGCCGTCGTGGAAGGTCCAGCCCGGCTTGAGCTTGACGGTCCAGAGCTTGCTGTCCTTGGAGTCGACCGACTCGGCGTTGACCATGGTCAGCTTGCCGTCGGCGTCGTAGTCGACGAGCTGCGAGAACAGCCCGGACATGACGATCGATCCGTTGGACTCCATCGTGTCGGCCGGCTGGAGGAGCTTTTCGGGCTCGCCCACCTCGACGGAGTAGATGCCGTTCGGGTCAACCTCACCCTTGCCGGCGGCGTCGCCCTTGTCGTTGCCACCGCAGGCGGTCGCAGCCAGGGCGACGACAATCGCGCCCGCTACCCACTTGGCGCTCTTGGCACCGCGCATGGGTTTCCTCCTCATGAGTCCACTGTTTGATGTGCGGGACACATGCACGCTTCGCCGACACCCCTGACGGCGAGATGAACAGTGCCCCGAGTGTGCTCGTGAGTCGACGCTCCCCACAGCGTGTGACCCATTGACCCGAGCTCAATGGAGCCATCCTCAGGGACGGCCTGACCGTAAACCACACTTAACTGGTCTCGTTTTCACAACATCACCGCACGGCGAAAACCCGAAATCCGGACAAACGGATAGGAGACAGACACGTGCGAAACGGACTGTTAGCTCACCATCCGGAGTGTCACGGTCGGTATACGGACACCGTGGACACTGGAACGCAACAATCCGCTTGACAAAAGGCAACAACCCCTCCCCCACGAAGCCGTGGTGAAGGGGTTGTCGGTGGAACGACGGCCCCGCGGGGCCCACTTCCTACGTACCGGAAGCGATGGTCGGACCTACTTGCCGGACTTGGCGCGCGACGCGGTGCGCGAGCGGTCCTTCTGGTCCAGGACGACCTTGCGGATACGGACGGCCTCGGGGGTCACCTCGACGCACTCGTCGTCGCGGCAGAACTCCAGGGACTGCTCCAGGGAGAGCCTGCGGGGCGGCACCACGTTCTCGGTGTTGTCCGCGGAAGCCGCACGCATGTTGGTGAGCTTCTTCTCCTTGGTGATGTTCACGTCCATGTCGTCGGAGCGCGAGTTCTCGCCGACGATCATGCCCTCGTACACCTCGGTGCCGGGCTCGGTGAACAGGACGCCGCGCTCCTGCAGGTTGATCATCGCGAACGGCGTGACCGAACCGGCGCGGTCGGCGACCAGCGAACCGTTGTTGCGGGTCACCAGCTGGCCGAACCACGGCTCGTGGCCCTCGTGGATCGAGTGGGCGATGCCCGTACCGCGGGTGTTGGTCAGGAACTCCGTGCGGAAGCCGATGAGGCCGCGCGACGGGACGACGAACTCCATGCGGACCCAGCCGGAGCCGTGGTTCGACATGTTGTCCATGCGGCCCTTGCGGACACCCATGAGCTGCGTGACCGCACCCATGTGCTCCTCGGGCACGTCGACCGTCATGCGCTCGACCGGCTCGTGCACCTTGCCGTCGATCTCCTGCGTGACGACCTGGGGCTTGCCGATGGTCAGCTCGAAGCCCTCGCGGCGCATCTGCTCGACCAGGATGGCGAGCGCGAGCTCACCACGGCCCTGGACCTCCCAGGCGTCCGGGCGCTCGGTGTCGAGGACGCGGAGCGAGACGTTACCGATCAGCTCGCGGTCCAGACGGTCCTTGACCTGGCGGGCGGTGACCTTGCGGTCCTTGACCGCGGACTTGGCGTCCGCGCCCTTGCCGCTGCCGCCGCGGCCGACCATCGGGGAGGTGTTCGTACCGATGGTCATGGAGATCGCCGGCTCGTCGACCGAGATCAGCGGAAGCGCGATCGGGTTCTCCGGGTCGGCCAGGGTCTCGCCGATCATGATGTCCGGGATACCGGCGACGGCACAGATGTCACCGGGGCCGGCGACCTCGGCCGGCTTGCGGGTGAGCGCCTCGGTCATCATCAGCTCGGTGATGCGGACGTTCGACATCGAACCGTCACGCTTGATCCACGCGACGGTCTGGCCCTTGCGCAGCTCGCCCTGCTCGACGCGGAGCAGCGCGATGCGGCCGAGGAAGTTGTCGGCGTCCAGGTTGGTGACGTGGGCCTGGAGGGGCGCCTCGTCGTCGTACACCGGGGCGGGGACGTGCTCCAGGATGGTGGAGAAGAACGGCTCCAGGCTGTCGCTGTCCGCGGGGACGGTGCCGTCTTCGGGCTTGGTCAGCGAGGCGACGCCGTCACGGCCACAGGCGTAGACGATCGGGAACTCGATCTGCTCCTCGGTGGCGTCCAGGTCCAGGAAGAGGTCGTACGTGTCGTTGACGACCTCGTCGATCCGGGAGTCCGGACGGTCCGTCTTGTTGATGCAGAGGATGACCGGCATGTTCGCCTGCAGGGCCTTGCGCAGGACGAAACGGGTCTGGGGCAGCGGACCCTCGGAGGCGTCCACCAGCAGAACGACGGCGTCCACCATCGACAGACCGCGCTCGACCTCACCACCGAAGTCGGCGTGGCCGGGGGTGTCGATGATGTTGATCGTGATCGGGGCCCCGCCGTCCTTGGGGTGATACTTCACCGCCGTGTTCTTGGCGAGGATCGTGATGCCCTTCTCACGCTCCAGGTCGTTCGAGTCCATCATGCGGTCGTCGAGGTGCTGGTGGGCGGCGAAGGCACCGGCCTGCTTGAGCATGGCATCGACGATGGTCGTCTTGCCATGGTCGACGTGGGCGACGATGGCGACGTTACGGATGTCGTGGCGCGTGGGCACTTCGGCGCTTCTCCCGGGATCGTGGATGGCAGCGCGTACGGTCCGGCACGCGAGCCTCGACCGGGCGGAAAACCTGCCACGGCCTTACCCCATCGTACGTCGCGTGGCGGGAACCGCCCGCCGGGGGGTCTGTCAAGAGGCCGGACGACTGAGAAGGGCCGGGTACGGGGTGGGGGGTTCCCGGCTGGGGGTATTACGGGTATTGCCGCGGGTCAACGGGTATCTACGACCTTGCCCGCCGGAGGATCCGGCGGGCAAGCGACTTGAGTCACATCTGAGCTTGTGAGTCGAAGCTCAATCTGTCTGGCCCCGTTTTGTCACTTCTTCTTCCCCTCGTCTTTCGCCGCGGCCGGCGGCTTCTTCCAGCCGATGTCCTGGAAGTGGGGGCTGCCGAGGCCGAAGGCGCCCGCATTGGCCAGGTTCGACTTGGCGGCCACCAGCTCGGGGCGCTGGTAGAGCGGGATGGATCCGGCAGCGGCCCAGATCCGCGCGTCCGCCTTGCGCATCAGCTCGCGCGAGGCGTCCTCGTCCAGCTCGCCGAGCGCCTGGTCGAACAGTTGGTCGATGTGGTCGGTACCGACCCGGGTGTAGTTCTGTTCGACGAGGAGTGAGCCGTCGGCCGCCGGTTCCGGCTTGGCGAAGATGGGGCGGGCGTCGGTGGCCGGATAGGCCGTCGCCGGCCAGGAGTACAGCGCCAGGTCGTACTGGCCCGAGGCGATGTGGTCCTTGAAGAAGCTCTCGTCGGCCACCTTGGTCAGCTCGGTGCTCACCCCGACCTTGCGGAGCATCTGGGCGATCCGCTCGCCGACCGTGCGCAGGGCCTCGGAGCCGGGGCCGGCCGGGAGGACGAAGCGCAGGTTGAGCGCCTTGCCGTCCTTGGCCAGCATGTTGCCGGAGGTACGGGCCTGC